>JBGVCU010000001.1:0-2593 GCA_045119035.1 Bacilli bacterium
AAATCTCTTGATAACTTGTTTATATAATCAACTTGAACATTATGAACTCTTTCGTACAGTTTGTTACGTTTTATCGTTAGACGATAAAGTTTAACAGAGATCTTACGCTTTTTCTTAGATTTGTTTCTCATCCCTGAAATAACTGTATTTAAAGAATCAATCTTCTCTTGAAGTGATTCCATTTTAGATCTCTTTGTTGAAAACTCTGGTGCTTTCGCACCAAAACTATCAACAAAGAAATCTCTTAATGAAAAATCTAATCCTATATGTTTATTATCTTTACGATCTTCATGAATCTTATTGATCTCAATACATAATGAAATCGTATAAACGCCAGTTTTAGTTCTTTTAATTGTTGCTGATTTAATTTTACCATTTAAAAGTTCAGATTTAATATTTTTACATCGGAATTGAACTTTTCCTACCTTTGGTATCTTTACGTAAGATTCTGACTTACAGTCAGAACTATACGAAAGTTTTATATCATATACTATAGAAATAATCTTTATGAGCTTTTTTAGATCTAAAACGAATTAATCCTACTTTTTGATCTTTTGATCTTTTAGATCTATTAATTTTATTAACTTGTTTAAATTTATAAAGAACCTGTTGAAGAGCCCATGAATATAGATCTTTAAGAAATTCATACTCAGTACATAATTCCTTATAATCCTTATAATTTGGTATTCTATCCTCTTTAAGTGCTTTTAAATATTCTTCAACATATTGATTATATATGAATCTACAATCATCTAAATGTTTAGACAAAAGAACCTTCTGATTATCATCAGGTCTTAGTTCAAGAACTAAACCTCTGAAAGTCTTGTTAGATTGTTTCTTTTGTCTCATTTAAATTCCTTTTAATTATAAATATATTTACATATAATCTCAACGGCTGTATATATGAACCTAAAGGTTCATATTTTTATCCGTTGGTTTTATATAATTATTATAATATCATTTTATAGAATGTAAAACAAATTTTTTCAAACGTTATTCAGTTTTACGAAACACAGATAAAAATAATTCTAGCAACTAATTACCAATCTTCCAAAACATTATCTACAATAGGTTTTGATAAATCATATCCCAATGCAGTAGTCATGTTTTGCAATGGTTGAATGAAGAAATCATTAAATGTTTTATCAAAATCTACAAATTGTCTTAAACTTTCTGCAAAACGAGGATCAGTGTAAACAAGTCTATCTACGTTGGTTACTTTATTTGTTTCTCGTTCTGTGTTTGTAATTAATTCGTTTAGTGGATTTAAAGGTTTTAAGAAAATAACTCTTGCTTTCGCACCAGCTTGCAATAATGTATATTCAGCTTGTAAATTATTTTTAATAATATATTTATTATAATAATATGCACCTTTTGCAATATAATGCGTTCCACCTTGTTTTAATTCAACTGATGAAATACTGCAATAATTTGAAATATCAGCAATTGGTAATTTTGTAAAATCTTTTCTTAGATTGTCAATCCATAATTTTAAATCGTTTTCAGACTTATCAAAAAGGATATTCAGTGATTCACTTAAATGTTTTCTAACCCAATCTGTTGTACTTGAACGAGCTAATTCTACACCCATATATTTCATATGTGGCTCACTTTCAGGGTATCTTGTTCCTTCTGAATCTCGAACTCTCGCCAAATAACGTTTCTTCTGTAAATATATACAATTATGTGCCAAAACACCATTTACAAAAAAATTATGATTATCTACAACTTCCAAATCATACACAACTTGATTTTTGCGTTTATTTGATTTTGGAAGGACTGTAACGGTAAATCCACGCATTTTTGAACTCTCTTATATCCTTTAAATATTTTTTAAATAATTTCTTATCTGTTAAATCATAATCCACATCACCATTTTTAGATGAATTTTCGGATATTGTCAACATACGTAAATTACGAATGTCGCCAATTATCGAATATGGAATGTTTAAAACGTAGCCGCATTTAATACTTACAATATGATCAATATGAAATTCTTTTGAACGTTTCTCAAAATCTTTCAAACCATATCTTTGTATTTGCTGTAACGAATATCTACGAACTGCTCTTGCATATTGCTTATAATTGTCATGCACATATTTTCGTTTAGTTCTATTCTCAATTACTTGTTGTTCATAAAATGCAACGTATCTTCGATATTTGTTACGTCTTTGTAACCAATTATGTACGCATTTATTTCCAATATTAAAACGTAATTTTTGATATGGGTTTAAATACGTACTTTTATTGTTGTGAACTGCTATTGACCTAAAGGTCGATAGCTTCTATTTACAATTAAATATTTAATTGTAGTTTAAGTGCTTTTGATCTTGAAAAATCTAAACACTTAAAAGCTTTATACTCCGAAAGTTCCTTTCCAAGAGTCTTATTTTGAAAATAATATTCTCCAACTTTTAAAAGATTAATAGCTGAATTGTGATCTCTATCAATTATGTTACCACATTTACACTTTAGTGTACGATTAGTAACATCTGACATTTCTTTATGTCTTTCTCCACATTTAGAACAAATCTGAGAGCTTGGAAAGAATTTGTCTGTATAGACAATGATATTTCCAAATTTCTCAGAATTC
>JBGVCU010000002.1:0-3112 GCA_045119035.1 Bacilli bacterium
TTAAAGAACTTTTCGATGAGATTAGTATGCATTGCCAAAGGACAACGCCTTCTAATCGAGATCGAGTTTTATTAAAAGATCTACCATTGTTAGTATGGCAGATCGTTAACCAACCTAACCCTTTTGACAATAATGTCTTAAGTAAGATTATTTATAATTCTAATTCTTAAAAAATAACAAAACGATAAAAAATTAAATATTTTTTAATAGTTTTTAATATTTTTGTATACAATACTACAATAAATATTTGAAATATTAATATTATTGTATTATAATTAATATAAAATGAATTATTTGTAGAGGAATTACCATGACTACATTTAAAGAATATATTATTGAAAATTCAGGAGCCAAAAAAAGTGATTAAATCATTTTTAGGTAGATTAAAGAACATTAGAACAATAGGAATAATGTCACCTGAAAATCCAATGGGTATTCAGTTAAGTAAAGAAGAAAATCAGAATCCGAGAAGTAAATTTGAAGGAATACTTAAACAAGGAAATATTAAATACTATAAACTAAAAGGTATGTATGGCAATCTTGAACATTCATACTTTTTATATAATGTTGATTTAGAATTTCTAAAGAAATATTGCGCAACTGATGAATTTAATCAAGAAAGTTTTTTCTTTTGTAAGACTAAATATAACGAGGAAACCAGAAAAACTGGCTGTATTTTCGAATACTACAAGAAAAAAGAACATGGTTCACATAAGTTGGTGGAAACATCAGAAACATATTTAGATGTTACTACTGAAAAAGATTTCTATACACAAATTACAAAAGCATTTAAATTTCAGATTGCAATGAAAGAATTTGGAAATTTAGAAGAAAACATGGTAGATTATAATAAAAATTTAGAGTACAATAGAAATCATTGGAACGACAATTTTACTTTTGATGAAGCATTAGATAAAATTGTAAGTTCTGATTATGTTGGTTTTAACAAATATACATTAAGATCAAAAATCAATAAAAATAGTTGATATATTGAAATAATGTGTTACAATGAATATGTGATTGGAAATTGAAGGAAATAAGAAATGAAGATTTTAAACTGTACTCCACACGAAATTTGTCTTTACAATGAGAATGATATCATCAATAAAGGTGAAAGATACCTTCATGTTGCAGAGGGAACTCAACCAGAGATGGTAATTAAGCCTAGTGGAACAGTTGCAACTGCTCAGATGGAATTGGGTGGCACAAAATGGAATCGCAAGCGTGTTTGGAAAGACATTAACGATCTTCCTGAAGGTTACGACATTTACGTTGTAAGCGCCCAGTATGCACTTGCTGCAAAAGATTTGGGTCGTGATATTTCAAAATTTCGCACAATTGTAGGCGCAATTAAAGATCTTAATGATGATCGTAAAACAATTGGTTGTTATGATCTTGCTGAAATCTAATGACAGGTTACATTCACGAATAGCTCATCTAATTCTGCTGATATCTGTCTTTGTTTTGAGCCTCTAGTGATTGCAATTATTTTCGAAATATTAAAAAAAATAGTTGACAAAAGAAAGAAGTTGTGATATTATAAGGTAATAACGGCCCAATAGCTTAATTGGTTAAAGCAAACGACTCATAATCGTTAAAGTGCAGGTTCAAGTCCTGTTTGGGCCACCATTATATAAACCCAACGAATAAAAATATGAACCTTTAGGTTCATATATAGACGTTGAGATTATATGTAAATAAAATATATTTATTTTAAAATTTGGTGAATTTGTTGTTTACAACAAATCGTACTGAACTCTTGGGAAGAAACTCCCGGAGTATAAAACTTTTAAGTGTTTAGATTTTCAAGATCAAAAGCACTTAAACTACAATTAAATATTTAATTGTAAATAGAAGCTATTGATCTTTAGGTCAATAACAGTTCACTACAAACAACAATTGTAAATATTAAGAATAGGGGCATGGTGTAATGGTAACACTGCGGGTTTTGATCCCGTCATTCTTGGTTCGAATCCAGGTGTCCCTGCCAAGTTATAAATAATGTTTGCTTTGGAATTTTAAATAACGTTTAAAGGTTTTTGAGGATTTTTTAAAAAAAATCTTCATTTATAAAAGTTCCTTTCGTCTAGTGGTTAGGACATCACCCTTTCACGGTGGTAACACGAGTTCAAATCTCGTAAGGAACGCCAATTATTTCATAAATATAAAGCGTATATAGGAATATTTAAAATGAATTTTAATGATTTTTTAAACGAAAATAATAGAGATGTTGAAGATAACACCGTTGAAGGTTATATTGTTTTTGATACATCTCTAAAAGCTCAGCATGGAATTTTTATTTATTGTCCTGAAAGTTCTTCTCCAAATAGAATGTATGCACACCATGTTAAAATTGTAAGAAATAGTAATTATTTTGCTGCAGAAAGTGGTAAAAAAATTAAAGGTATTTTAACATTTAATGGAAATGGTAAGCCACACGAGTTAAAAATTTTAGAAGTTTAATAGATAACAGAACAGTGGAGCGGTAGTTCAGATGGTTAGAATGCCTGCCTGTCACGCAGGAGGTCGCGGGTTCGATCCCCGTCCGTTCCGCCAAATTTTGATAACAGGACATAATCACTTATTTAAACAACCAGAAAGATATGATACTTTAGGTCAATAGCAGTTCACGTTGTCAATTTAAACGCTGATATAATCGGAGAGATTAAAAATATGGAAAGACCAGAACCAAAACCAAATGAAATTTGGAAACATTTCAAAGGTAATCTATACAAAATCATAGCAGTAGGTCACCACTCAGAGACAAAGGATAAACTAGTGGTTTACTTTGACTTATCGAGTAAGAACTCAACTGTAGATGACCCTTGTATTAGACCTTTAGACATGTTTATGTCTGAGGTTGATCGTGATAAATACCCTGATGTTAAGCAAAAGTATAGATTTGAGTTAGCACAGACTGTGCTGAATTTCCAAAAATAGAATTTAACTGTATATACAGACGTTGAGATTGTATATAAATAAATATATTTATTTTAAAATTTGGTGAGTTTGTTGTTTACAACAAATCTTACCAGACTCTTGGGAAGGAACTCTCGGAGTATAAAGCTTTTAAGTGTTTAGATTTTCAAGATCAAAAGCACTTAAACTACAA
>JBGVCU010000003.1:0-7990 GCA_045119035.1 Bacilli bacterium
AAGCGTAAGATCTCTGTTAAACTTTATCGTCTAACGATAAAACGTAACAAACTGTACGAAAGAGTTCATAATGTTCAAGTTGATTATATAAACAAGTTATCAAGAGATTTGTGTAAACACAATGAATTGATAGTACTTGAAGATTTAGATCTGCATGAAATGTCTGAAAGAACTTCTTATAATGATTCCAAAAACATCCACCAAAGGTGGAAATCATGGAAAATCTATAGGTTTGTTACAATGGAACTATTTCCTTAAAAAGTTAGAACAGAATTCTGAGAAATTTGGAAATGTCATTGTCTATGTAGACAAATATTATCCAAGTTCTCAGATCTGTTCTAAATGTGGAAAAAGACATAAAGAAATGTCAGATGTTACCAATCGTACACTAAAGTGTAAATGTGGTAACATAATAAATAGAGATTATAACTCAGCTATTAATCTTTTAAAAGCTGGAGAATATTATTTTCAAAATAAGACTCTTGGAAAGGAACTCTCGGAGTATAAAGCTTTTAAGTGTTTAGATTTTTCAAGATCAACAGCACTTAAACTACAATTAAATATTTAATTGTAAATAGAAGCTATTGTCCTTTAGGTCAATAGCAGTTCACCACCAATGAATTTTTTACTATATAATATTAATAATTTAAGTTTGAAGTTTGTACGAAATATGTTAAATTGTCAATTTTTCTAGTTTTAAAAGACTTAAGTAATTTTAAATCTAAATCTTCATACGTTTCAAATTCATAACCATCTTTTAATGGTTTAAAAGATTTAATTTTAATATTATGACTTCTCAAAACAAAAAGAGGATCAACGAATATTCGTCTTTTCTTAACTTTTTTTGTTTTGCTTTCTGTTAAATAATCTATGAAACTCATGAGTAATACCTTTGATCTTCAAGTTCGTCAAACTTAATTTCAAATAAAGATGCAAAATCAAACATCATTTGAAAACTAGGTTTTTCTTTCTTATTAACAATTAAATTAACGTTAGAAGATTTTTCTTCTTTTTCATCAATATTAGCTTTAACTATTTTGTTTGCAATGTTACCTAATTGTTCAGACGGACTATTTTCAACTTCTATTTTTTCGATTATACTATCATTTTGAAATTTATCAATGTTAATTTTACGTTTTTCTGCTTCAGCATCCGCGTTTGCTGGTCTTTCAAAATACTTTGTAAAATATTCAGTTGCAATTGCAGGATTATCACCTTTTAATGCATTAATTAATTCTTTTTGATTCGAGACAACAGATTTATCGTACAACTCTCTCACGAGGTATTCTGTTTGATATCGCAATAAAGATTCTCTTGCCTTTTTAATATCTTCTTTAGGCATTTTCTTAATAGTATTTGCGTCCAAGTCAATAAATTTCTTTAGTGAAGGATCTTTAGATACAATATATGCTTTTACAGCATCTTGTCTTTCTCCTCGCCATTGTACAATACCATAACTAGATTTACCCATGTCATTAGGATTAAATGCAAATGGATTTCCACCACTTTCAGCCATTACGTTTGCAAGTATACCAACCGCACCTGCATGGGATAATCCTTGTTGTCTCAATGATTTATAAATTGAACTATAATCATCCTTTCGATTTTCTATAACTTTAGAAACATCAGGATCACTTCTAAAATTGTTATATCGTTCGTTTGAAATTTCGTGAGTTTTTGTCCAATCTTGACCATACCGTTGATAATCGGCATAAGTAAGAGCCTCACCGGATGTAACTTTAGAAACTTGAATATTTTGATCGTAATCAAATTCTTTATTGTTATTTAAAACATCCTTAATCTTTTGTTCAAATTGATTTCTATCTTTATATTGTAATATATCTATTCCTGCATTTTTAAAGAAGTTAGATAACATATCAACTATAAATTGTTCAAATTCTTTCTGATTATCAAATGAACCTGTAACAAGTTTACCATTGTATCTTGTTCTTAATAATGCTGGGATCAAAACATCCGCTTGTGCTTTAGTAATACCATTTTCGTATAAAGCGTATCTTAGAACATCTGCTTTATAACCATCAGGATCACCATCCGTACTCAAATAATCATCTTCATCTTTATTTTGAAATAGTTGTGACATTACATCATTTGTAACATCGTTAAAACCACGACTTTCAACAAAGTTTGTTATAATATCATTTCTTAAATTATCAACAGTAGAATAATTTTCAGAAACAACACTTACATCAATGTCGTTATTATTGACATTTGAGTAATCGCTTTCTGATAAGTTAATATCACTTAAACTAAACTTAGTTTTATTGTCTTTTTCAAAATATTTTTCATATAAAGCATCTGAATTTTCTTTGATTTTATTTTCAATTTTTATATAATTACCTAAATTATCAAAAGTTTTAAATGCGTATTTTAAATATGATATGATAGTATCTATTCTTGGTAATTGATCATCTACCTTTTGTTTAGTAACATATAATCTAGTTAGTAGTAAAGAAATAGCGTACTGTCTTAGATTTGTTTTTGCAACGTTTGCATCAAGTTTGTAGCCACGATTCTTAATCATAGGAACAATATCAGCGCCAATTCCTGTTTCAATACCTTTAATGTTTAAGGAATTTCTTAAGTAATATCTTAGCCAATAACCAGGATATGAAATTTCTCTATCATCCAAAATCTTTCGATAATCCGATTTAATATTATAAATTTGGGCAACGGACCAAAAAACTATGATACATGAACAAAGAGCTTTAAAAGTTGAATGATTGTTAACCATTTCGATTACAACTTTCTTTGGAATGCTTAAATCTTTAGGATTTACAAGCCAAGAATTATCAATACCTGTTGGATCGTACATATAATGATCTTGAATAAAATCATAGATCTTATTATAATCATCATTTGTAGTATTAAAATCGTTAATAAATGCATCTTTGCATTGCATTATATTGCCGATCTGATTATACTTTCCTTTCGTTTTATCGTAAGTCCATGAACTTAAAATAGAATTATAATTATTTAAATTATCTCTAATTGTTGTAAAGCTCATTCCTGACATAAAACTCGTAAGATATAACACTAATGCCTTTTCTGCAATATTTTCGGATTTCTTTCCTTCGGCTGTCGTAATATCGATATCACTAAGTTTGAATGTAATTGTAGGAATATTATCAGATGTTTTATTAATTCTATTAATGGTATTGTCTATTCCTCCCAATTCAGTATCTAATAACTTATCTCCTCGAATTTGTAATGCTTTTTTCATACCAATAAATTCGATTAGTTGCTTTTTAGGAACAAAACTAAAAACATCTTCAAAGTTAGCATCGTAAAAATTAAATCCTAAAGACCAATTTCTAAATTCAGAATATGCAAATTCTAAGCCAATTGTAACTAATAATGCTGGAGGAAATACTAATCCAGCTGAACCTACAGCAAGTAGGGATGCGTTTTTAATTAATTCTGATAACCACCATTTTTTGACTTTTCTCATATTAGATAATATAGTGGTATATAATGGTGTTCCTTTTGATAACACACCTAAGTGTTCAGTATCGTATTGCTCAGGATTTTTTTCAAAATTATCAATAACTTCCTGGCAATCAGTGTTAACATAATTGATAATATCTGCAGCTAAAAATCCTCCACTTATGATAGGAATTTTCCTAGTTGCAGCTTTTAAAAATTTAAACTTTCCGAAATTTACAGAATTGGAAGCAGTATGTTTAACTTTATCTTTAAATGTTAAATCGTCTTTCCATAAACTATAATCTTTATAGTTAGCATCTTTTACAAGTTCTTTATTAATATTCTTTTCATATTTTTCATTAATATCAGATTTATGATTTTTCTGAAAAGTATCAGACATCTTATCAACGTTATCTTTGAACTTAGCTTGCTGTTGTAACGCATCAAGATTTTCTTTATTTGATAATAATTTTATGATGTGATATTTTTCGGTAAACGATACTTTGGTTAAAAAATTATCAATTATAGTTGTAGCTGCTTTTATATTGCCTTTTTCTAAGACTTTCTGTAATGTTTTTAAAGCATTTTTACCTTTTGCAGTTTTAGCAAAGCCCGTTTCGTTTAAAGCATTTAAAATGTAATGATGATTTCTTCCTACTGTTTCAACAGAGTGTTGAATTAATTTGTGTTGTTTTACCTGATTATATCTTTGAAAAGAATGTGCCTGAATTGCTAGCGTTGTAGTATCGTAATCACCAGTAACTTGATGAGGGAGTTTAATCTTACCCTCGTAATTTCCATTATAAGAATTATAGACTTCCAAACCTGCTACTAATGCACCTAATCCTTTTAAGGATTTTGATAACTTTAATATACCTCCTAACAAAGGTAGCATCTTATAATTTAATGTATTTAATAATTTACTCTCTATATATTTTCCTAATCCATCTGCAAGTTTGTCCATTCTTTGCTGATACAATACATTTGATAAGTGTTCGTTTCCGCCAACACCTGATGTAGTGGTAGTTTTAAATCTTACGGAATGTTTAGTTCCTTTATTCATTTCTTTAACAACTTTAGCTAAACTGAGCATAGCTTTAGCTAAATCAGCATGTTTGTTGCTTGTTCTATCAGATTGGATATTATTTAAACTATCGGAAATATCATTTAAATCACTTGCATATTTTTCATCAATCTCGTCAGTTTCTTGCAAATTTAAAAGAATTTTATCAAATGAAACAATACTTGCAAGTAATGCCTTTTCATCGTCGTTCTTATTCTGAATATTACTAATAGGTCTAGGATTTACAAGTTTTAAAGTAATTCCGTTATGTTTGAGTTCTTTTTGATTTCTGTCTTTTCTTGTAAAATTGCTTAAGATGTTTCTTAAATCTTTATCTAACGTTCTAGTTTGTCTACTTGCAACTGTACGATTTCTTAAAAGCACTTCTAGACTGTTAGAAGCTTTTTCAATTTCATTAATTTTATCAGTTAAGTCATTCATTTCTTAGTCCTTTGTGCAAATAGTTCGCTGGATGTCATCTTTTTAGTTTGCTCTGAAATTTCCTTTTGAGTATTCTTTAAATTTTGCATTTCCAAAATTCTTTGAATTGGTGTCATTTGTAAAATATCGTTTCTACCATTATGCTCAAAATAAGTTAGGGTGTGAATTGCTTTACTCAAACTAATAAAACTTTCATCAGAAATAAAACTTAAAATTGTTTTAAGAGAACTAATATTTAAGATTATTTCTTTACCACAATATGGACAAACTACTTTAGGAGTAAAATTATAAAGATCTAAATAATCTTTAATATTTTTATTCATAAAATCATATTCATCCCATTCAAGTTCTTGTAAATCTTTTTCTTTAATCAGATCTTCTAATTTTGGAATTTCATTCTCATTAAAAACACCATGCAACTTTGAATCACGAATTGTTGCCAATTTAATTATATTGTTTATTTTTATTTTCGCTGTTTGAGGATTTTTACAATCATCACATTTAAACTTAACTTCAATATCGTCACCAATGGAATATTCTCTGATTTTCAGAAAAATAATTATGTTTTCTATTAATATATTATTATTAATATTAAAATAATTTAAAAAATCAGATAATATACACTCTAATTCATCTTGTGATGGATTATCACAGGTGTATAGATATTCTAAAATATCTAATTCTTCTTTTGTAATCATTGAACGAATTAGATATTTTTTATTATTCAAATAAAATGGTATTCTCATAGAGTATTTAACGTAAATAAAATTTCTTTGTTTTTATAATAATATAACTTTTTATATTGTTTATTAAAAACAAACATTCCGTCAATCACGTCTGAAATTTTCTCTGAACTTATCCACTTCTTTTGCGATGTACTATATTTGTAGATCTCGTCATTTGGAAGATAGTAAATATCAGTGTTATCGAAAATACCTTTAGTAGATACTAATTCAAAGTAACTAGATTGAGAAGAAACAGCAAATCCAAAGTTAGAAGGATTTTTTAACATTGCTTTAACGTTAATCCATTCAGCATCTGTAAAATTACTTGGTTTATCACCTAATTCATAATTGATTGAATTTACATAATCTTTTAAATTATCCATCTGAGTAGTTTGTGCTTGAATTTTTGTACCCTGTCGGATAACTGAAATCATAGCACCAGTTGAAGTCCAATTTGAACTTGTTAAAGTTGTTCCTGTACCTGATGCTATTACTTTGCCATCCCATATTTGTTTACTATAATTGCCCACGTCATAAACTAAGGCAAATTTATAAGTCGATCTTGTTTCGTTATCTGTAATTAAACCATTTGAAGCGCCACCAGTTCTAATTATAGATAACGTATGTTCTTTTCCATCTGCACTTTCAGAAGCTGATAAAAATCCAATAACAATACCAATTAAATCATCATCACCTGAATCGTAACAGTATCCATGAATTACAACACTGTAATTTGTGTATTTTTTGTCAGAAATAAATCCTCCGTAAGGATCTAAATTTTGACTCATTGAAATAGCGTTTTTATTTGCATTATAGCCCCATCCACTTCTAACTGCGCTATTTTGACTATTTGAAGCAGATTGATTGCCTAAATAATGACTAAATTTAGTCCAATTGTTAAATACATCTTCTAGAGTTACAGGTTTTGTTTTTAGCTGTTCTTCTAACTCTTCACGATTATCCAACGCATTTAGGGTAGTTACCAAATCTACGCCTGAAATTTTGTTGTCCATTAAAGTGAACAATTGTCCTGGTAAAACATCTTTAGTTAATTCTGTTTGCATTTCAGATTTAGTAAAATGTATATTATTATCTAATGAGTGAGATTTTAAAGATGCATCTAACGTTGAAATATTATCTGTATTTGTTTTTATTGCTTTGTTTACAGAAGTTAAGTTAATACTACCGCCTTGCCCTATATTTGCCTCTAATTCTGTAATTTTATTTGCTAAATTATCAATATCTGCTTCATGCACAGTTTCTAATGCTGCATGAATTTTATCAGCAGTTTCTTTTAATTCTGCAACTTCTTTATCGTGTTTTTCTTTAAATTTGCTATTATAATATTTTAATCCTGTTTTACTTAAAAATTTAGGCATTGTTAGTATCTCTAGTATTTTATTATTTATAAGTTATACATTATTAAACATAGTTATTTTACAAAAATTCAAATTTTCAATTCTGGCAAAGCTCGCTTCATTAGATTTGTAATTATGTTAAAAAATATTTTTTATAGTTATTGATAAAAACATAATTATTCGTTTAAAATTTAATTTTTATTGCTAAAAAAATTCGTTTTTTTGTATTCCAATTAGTTAAGCATCTCAAAGTGTAGTTGAACTGATGTTTGATTGAGTTCAAAGTGTAGTTGAACTATTGTTTGACTGAGTTCAAAGTGTAGTTGAACTGATGTTTGACTGATTTCAAAGTGTAGTTGAACTGATGTTTGACTGATTTCAAAGTGTAGTTGAACTGATGTTTGAACTACTTAACTAATTGATTTATAAAAGAATAGAAAATTCTAACAAAAATATTATGTTTTTTATTAATAACAAATATAAAATAACTTTTAATATGATCGTGTACTTAATAGATTAAATCAATTTTATTACCTATTAACAACACAAACATAATTATGATATTTTTCTATTTTGATATAGAATAAAAATACAAAATCACATTTAATTTCTTTTTAATTAACGTTACAAAGTATGATTATTAAAATAGCATCTTACTTGTATTTATGCTTAGCAATCATAAAATCGTTTATAATACGTCAAAAACGTTCATAGAACGATATAATTAAGTTTATAATAGGAATATACACAAACCTAAGTAATCTTAGTCTATGAGTGTTTAAATGACATTGTAAACGATTTAAACATTTTATATAATAATGTATTCAAAAGTATTAAAAACTATTAAAAAATATATAAATTTTTTAACATTAAAATACTTTTATTTAATAGAATGAAATTCTATATGGTCTATACAAAAGACCTCTATCAATTATTTCCTGTATAACAGGAAACTCATT
>JBGVCU010000004.1:0-110239 GCA_045119035.1 Bacilli bacterium
TAATAGAATATATTGAATTTTATAATAACAAAAGATTTCAAGCCATATTAAAAAGCTTGACTCCGATTGAATATCGAAATCAAGCTTTATTGGCGTAAATTTTTATTTTTATTATCTGTCCACTTGACAGACATCAGTTCATTTCTACACCCTTTATTTTTATTCTAATACAATAGTTATAACTGGTACAACACCAAGAGATGATCTATTTACATAATCAAATTTTACAACACCATCAGTACCCACATACATAGATCCTGTTGAGTTTTCTAAGTATGGGCTTCTTAATGAGAAAGCACAACCGTTTGAGTATTCACATCCTAATGCTTTTGAATAATCACTTGCATCAATTTTTGTTAATACTGAATGATACATACTAAATTCAGCACTAGATAAAATATAAACATTATCGTTTGTATCATTTGATGAATAAATGTTATCACTAGAATTTTTTACTAATGAAGTTTTAATATATTCTTTAGCTATATCATTAAATGCAAGGTTATAGAATTCATTATTTAGGAATTCTCTAATTGTAGAATATTCATAATTATTTGAATAAATCTTATCAGAATTTGAATGACCTAAAGTTGTATAATTAAATTCTAAAGTATCAATTGAAATATCAGCAATAATAGTATAACTATTTCCATTTTGATTTAATAAGTTCCATTTAATAGGATCATATCTAAAGAAATATATATTATTTATATAATAACCATTATTATCTTGGAAAGAATTAACATCTGTTGAAGCTTTATCAGTATGATCTGCTCTATAACCTGTAAAATATACAGCTCTATATTTAAAATTATCTAAAACAATATCTTTATACCACATTTGTTCTTCTTTAACTAAATCCGCATATCCATAGCCAATCCAAGATCCAGGTTTAGTTGCACTAGGAGCAGCTCCAGCTAAGCTAGTTAAAGCGTCAATTAATACTTGATTTGTTACTTTATGTTGTGGATACATACCTAATACATATTTACCTTCTGTAGCTAAATAGAAAGGTTCTCCATTAAATAACAATTCTTTGCAGTAATCACAATAATGATCATTATTTTCATCACTATGAGGAATAACAGGTACATCAATTTCTTTTAAAACACCATCACACTCTAAGCAATTAATTCTATTTACACCATGTTCAATACAAGTAGGAGCTAAATACACATATTCTTCTCCTTGAGTATGTTTTGTCATTTTAATAGTTTGTTGTTCTTCGAATCTACATAATTCTCTTAAACAATATCTTTCTTGTAAACCAGTTGAAGTACATGTAGCATTAGATAATACTACCCATTCAGAATAATCATGTTTTAACGCAGGAATATCTTGGTTAGACATAACTTTATGACACATTGTACATTCTGTATGTTTTTTACCTTTATTAACACAATCAGCTTCAGTATCGATAATCCATTCACCAGCTTCATGATCAATTTTATCTACTTTAATATTTTCAACATAACCACAACCATCTCTTAAACATGCTTTTTGATTTAGTCCATCTTCTGTACATGTTGGTTCAGTGATTACTTCTTCTTCGCCAAAATTATGACCTAAAGCTTTTAATTTACGAGTACTAGAAACACCACAATCACATAATAATTCTTGTTGACCATCTGTAGTACATGTAGGTAAAACTTCACTAATTACAACATAATTATGATACATTTCAGCTTTATTTGAACTATGAACAACTAATTTAATATCGAAACTAACTTCAAAACCTTCATATATATATGAAATAGTAACAACACCTGGAGTATTTAATTTAGCTTTTTCTGATTCAGGTAAAGAACTTTCTTTAACAAACATTCTAGTAGTACTTGAATCAGTCCATGATAATTCTAATTGAATATTAGCACCATCAAAATTACCAATCACAACTTCTTCAGGTAGATTTGCTACACTTACACCAGTTACCTTGTTAGCAGCGCATCCATATAAACATAAAAACAATAACATTACAATAAATATATATGTTTTTTTCATTTAATTCATCCTTTCTTCTATTTTCTTATTTAGATGAATCTAATTAGGCTAATTTAACCCAGATCGCTGGAACAATACCACGATATGTAGTATACACACGATAGTGTTCTACTGCTCCAGTAACACTTACATAAGAAACAGATTTATCATCTTTATAGTCAGGAGTTCTTAAAGCCCATTGATAAGTACCAACTGAAGGGTCTTTTGAAGAACATCCTTGGATTTTAGCATAATCAGAAGCTTTCATTTGACGATTTTCATCTGCTTCATAATTTGTTGTAAATCCATATTCAGCTTTAACAGTTTCATATTTAGATAATAAGAATACCTTATCATATGTATTATTTGAAGTATATAGAACTTGTTCTCCATGAGGAAGAGCTTCTTTATTTTGAATATATGCTTCAATAATATATGATTTTTCAATATCATTAAACGCTGTATTATAGAATGTTGAATTTAACCAATTTCTAATATGAGAATATTCATAATTATTAGCATAAACTGTTTGTCCATCTTGTGATGTAATTTCATAAGTTGGATTGAATTCTTGAGAATCTAAAATTAAATCAGCTAACAATAAAGCTTTATTATCGTCAGAAATTAATACACGCCATAAAATTGGTTTATATTCGAAGAAATAAACATTAGATACATAATATCCATTATCATCTTGATAAGATGAATTTGCATTTGAAACATTAGTTGTCCAGTTAGGACGATAGCTTGTAAAGTATACAGCACGATATTTAGTTCCATTTAATACTAAATCTTTATGCCACATATAATCAGCGCTATTATCAGAATAAATATAATATTCATAACTTGTCCATCCTTTAGCATCTTCTGCTGAAGGTAAATCGCCAGCCATAAATAGTAAAGTACTGTAAACATCTTGAGCAGTAACAGCTTTTTGAGGATAATATCCAAATTGAACTTTGCCACCAACTTCTACAATTGGATTATTTAATTTAATTTCTGCTTCACATAAATCACATACATTGTTAGTATCTTCATCTGTATGAGTATTTAAACTTTCGTTTCTGTATAATACTGTTTCACAAGTTGTACATTCTACATGTGATGCACCATTAGTTGTACATGTTGCTTCTGTATCAACAATCCATTCACTATGAGTGTGTCCAAGCGGAGCAAGATCTTCATTTTCAAAATATTGACATCCATTATTTAAGCAATGTCTTTCTTTTTCACCATATTCTTCACATGTAGCTTCAGTAATTACAGTCCAATCAGATAAATTATGGTTAGTTGCTGCAATTTCTTCTTTTAAAGGAGTGCCGCATGCACAAACTGATACTGTATATCCTTTATTTACACAATTAGAATTAACTGTATACATTAAAACATAGTCGTGTTCACAAGATTTAATTTCATCAGTTTCTTCAATAATTTCAAATTGTAAAGAAATATCATAACCTTGATATAGATATTCAATAACTACATCTCCAGTTTGATCTAGTTTTTGTTGTTGTTTTAAAGGTAAATCAGATACTTTAAAATCTACATATGAAACGTTTGAATTATTATATGTAATTTTATATTGAATTCCATATCTTTCTAAATCACCATTTAATACTTTTGCAGGAGAGTAAGTTAATTCTAATGAAATAATAGATTCATCTTTTTCTTCAATAGAAGGTTGACTACTACATCCAAAAAGTAAAAACAAAGCTAGAATTGTTAATAATAAGTAAGCTTTTTTCATATACTTTCTTTCCTCATTTCGTTTATATATATTAATACATTATAATTATACACTTATATCGAAAAAAAGTCTAATGATATATTATTTTTTTTATAAAATTAAAAAATAGATATAGTATTATTAATACTATATCTATTATTTTTTTATTATTTTAACTTAACAGCATTCTTATATTGCTTTACTTTATAAGAATTACGAAAATAATCTTTATCTACGGAATAAGCTTTATCAAGCACTTCTTTATATTCTTCAATTTTTTCGTATGTATTAATACGTTTACTAATTCTAAATTCAACTGTTTCTTTATTTTCTTGATAATATGGTTTCATTTTTATTTTCTTTCGTAATCAAATAATCCAGAAACTGGTTTATCATCGATAATATTCATAATACCTTGTCCAATTAACGGAGCAATAGACAATGTTACAATTTTTGGACAAATAGCTTTTTTAGCAGTTAAATCTAAAGAATCAGTACATACAAGTTCAATAATCTCACTATCATTAATTTTATCACAAGCAGTACCTGATAGTAATGCATGTGTACAACATGCATATACATTTTTAGCACCTTGTGATTTTATATAGTTAGCAACAATAGTTAAAGTTCCAGCAGTATCAACCATATCATCAATTAAGATACAATTTTTACCTTTAACTTCCCCAATCATATTCATAATCTCAGCTTGATTTGGTTTAGGTCTACGTTTATCAGCAATTGCAATAGGAGCATTAAGTGCTAAAGCAAGACGTCTAGCACGAGTTGTTCCACCGTGGTCAGGTGAAACTACAACTATATCATCAAGCCCTTTATCTAAAAAGTACTCAGCAAAAATAGGCATTGCGAAGAAATTATCGATTGGTATATTAAAGAATCCTTGAATTTGATCAGCGTGTAAATCTAAGCATAATACACGATGAGCACCAGCTGCTTGAAGTAAATCAGCAATTAATTTTGCAGAAATTGGTTGACGAGCTCTTGCTTTTCTATCTTGTCTTGAATATCCATAATATGGCATAATTACATTAATTCTATATGCAGATGCACGTTTTAATGCATCAATCATAATTAAAAGTTCCATATAATGATCATTTACTGGACTACATGTTGTTTGAACAACAAACACTTCATGTCCACGAACTGTTTCATTAATATTAATTTGTACTTCTCCATCAGCAAATGTTTTAACTTCACATTCTGAAAGTTCAACACCAATGTAATCAGCAATATCTTTTGCAAGTTGCTTATTAGAATTTAATGCAAATACTTTAATTTTTTTACCATGAATAGTTGCCATATTAATCTACCTCATATTCTTCATTATTTTTATTTTTTCTATTAAATATATTTCTTATTTTATCAGGAAATATATGTATTCCACTACTAATAACTGTTGGAATCATTTTAGATGATTCTTTAAAAGAATCAATTCTAATTTGCTTTTTAGACTTAATAGGTGAATCATTAAATAAATACTTTCTAGTAATAACTCCAATTCTAAGTGTTAAAAAAGCATTAGATATACCTTGAACTAAACTACCAGTTAAAGTTTTTAAAAAAGGAATATCATTTAAAATACTAGTTGATGCTGTAGGGAAAACTTCATTAAAATCTAAATCTTCAATACCTTCAGTAATTAATGCAGTACCTAATACATTAACAGCAAGTTTTCCTAAATTTTTATAACTAGGTCTAAATCCACACTTTTCAACTATTTCTTTAATCATTTTAATATTAACAACAAGCATTGTTCCCATATCCATTTTGCTATTTTGAGAAATTGCTGTTGAAATCATTACTCTTTTAGCATGTCTAATAATAATTTTATTAATTTCTTTTTTAATATCATTATTATATACTTTATTAAGTTCGAGTCTTAAAGTATCTTTATTTTTAAGCCCATTATTTAAATTAACAATAGAATTCTTATTTAAATTACCTTTTTTAAGTAAATTCTTTGCTACTTTCTTATAGGTTCTACGAGCTTTCTTAGAATCCTCTAAAGATGTTGGAATCTTAAAAGTAGGACTAAAAACTATTATTAATATCGGGTTGACTATTAAAAAATAAATAACAATCCCACTAAAAACATAAAATATAACAGATAATGTATAATTAACTTTTGCTATCTTATCACCAATAGAAATCATATTTCCAATTAACATTAGTAATATTACAATAACAGCACCAATACCTATACAAATCCAAAAAAACTTATTCTTTTTCATTAATATATCCTTTATAATTAAAATTTGATGTTGCTATTATATATATTAATAGCAAATAATTATGTTTTTACAAACACTTTCCTATGATACAATTTTATTATACACTATTATATATTTTTTTTCAAGAAAAATAAAATATATATTTTTTTATTAATTCTAAATAAAAGAAAACCATTTGATATATTATATCAAACGGTTTTATAATTGTTTAGTTTTATAAACTTTTAGTTATTATAATATAAGTGAAAAGCAAACCTACTTATTTGTAGATTTGCTTTATTTTTTTTATTCTAATTCTTTTTTTGCTTCTTCTTCGTATTTGGCTAATACTAATTTTTCTAATTCTTCGCGTGCTTCTAAGTTAATTGGATGAGCAACATCTCTAAATTCACCATCAGAGACTTTTCTACTAGGCATTGCAACAAACAATCCTTCTCTTCCTTCAATAATTCTTAACTCATGAACAGCAAACGCATCATCAATTGTAATTGATGCAACTCCTTTTAAACGGTTGTTAGTCGATAAAATACGTACTCTAACATCTGTTATCTTCATGTGCAATTCTCCTTTAACCTTTATTCTATTCACATATATTATAACAAATGAAAACGTTTTTAGCAAATAATTTAATCATTTTTATTTTATTTTAATGGAAAAAATCTAGAAGTAAGTTTTTTTGTAAATAAATTTCTAAGTTCTTCAAGATTTTCAACAGCATCTTTTTTGATTAACAAGATAGTTCTAACATCAATTTGTACAAAGAAATATTTATCTTTTTCAATTACATTAGAAATATCTCCCCAAATATATGGATCTATATTTGATTTATCTTCTGTTGTAAATGAGTAATAAATAGTATCATTATTAAGTTCTACACAAATATCCCAAAAGTCTTCTTTCATACTTTTGTTTACGCTTTTTTTTATATATCCTTTATATAATATAGGAAGTAAAATTGTACCAATTAAACCTACAATTATAAAAAAGATACCTGCTCCATATTTATTATCCACAAAAGAAAGTATTGCTCCAATTAAAGAAACGAAAGCTATTACTAAAGTATTTCTTTTAAATTTATTATTTTTCTTATATAAATATAAATTTAAATTATAAAAGTCTTCTTTTGTTAATTTTTGATTAATAATCATTTTTTACTTCCTCCTTGAAAATAAACCACTCTTTATTCTTTTTTAATTCATTATATATATATTCACTATTGTTTTTATCACTAAATAAAATATAAGTAGAGCCACTTCCACTCATTACAAGCCCTTTATGAGGTAAAGCACTTAAATAAGATTTAACATATAATAAATCTTTACTTACAGTAAAAGCAGCGTTTTCTAAATCATTATCTAGATAATTATATATATTACAGATATTATTTAAATCACTTTTATCTGAAAATATCTCATTATTTTTAAACACATCTTTAGTAGAAACAAATATATTAGGATATATAATAAACATATCATCTTCTATATTTAAATCAGTTAAAGTAATATCTTCACCTGTTTTTCTTACAATTGCGGGATTATCAAATAAACAATATGGAATATCAGCTCCAAATAAAAGTCCAATATTTATTAACTGAGCATTACTTAAATTTAACATATATGTTTCATTTAAATAATTCATGACAGAAGCACAATCAGCACTTCCTCCACCAAGACCAGCTCCTACTGGTATATTTTTTTCTATTATTATTTTAAAATTATCTTTTATATTATATTTATCTTGAAAATATTCAATAACTCTTAAAACTAAATTATCTTTTTCTGGATTTAAATTAGAATTTATATATATTAATTCATTTTTATCAGATACATTAATATCAATATAATCACATAAACTAATTTTTTTATTAATCATTTCAAGTTCATGATAACCATTTTCATATTTACTTATACATTTTAGTCTTAAATTTATTTTAGCATATGCTGTTAGTTTCATAATATCACCTATATAATTATATCAAATTTTACAATATTATTCAGTACATATGATAAAAAGAGACTTCTACGATTATAGTAGTAGTCTCATTTTACCATTTGTTTCTATTCCACCTAGAGCATCTTTCCCATTTTCTATATATTTATATATATATTTAAAATCTACTCTTGCATCATATGGTGTTGTAGCTACTTTGATTGCTGCAATTGCGGGGTCATATGTATGCGTATTAAGTCTTTTGGGGCTAGATGCAATATTTGCACCACTTCCAATTAATGCTTCAAAATGAGATCCACATGCTCCAGCAATAATTACAACATCAGAAAAAGATTTTCTAATAATTCTTATTGTCTTTATAAAGTTATTACTATTTTTATAGTTATCTAAATCTTTAATATTACCACCATTATATTGATCATGTCCAGTTATTACAATAATATCTGGTGTAACTTGTTTAATTATTTCTTCAATATATATATACATTTGTTCTTCTTTTAAACATACCCCAATAGCACTTACACCCAAATCTTTATAAAGAGATAAACATTTATCTAATAATTCTTTATCCCCATCAATATGGAGTACCCTTCCAAATAAATATCTATTTGTCTTTCGGTGTTTTATGTTACTAAACAACTTTCTAACACTTGTTTCTTCTTTCTGTAATATATTCTGAATATATATTTCATCAACTTTAATTAAATCTTCAATGCTACAGACCACTACTTGACGATTGTTTATTCCATATAATATATATATTCCATTGTTAAATTCTTTTATTTTATATAATAGATTATCTTTTACTCTTTTATAAAGAACAATATCTCCTATATTATACATAAGTTCACCATTATAGTATATGTATAATATATAAAAAATAGCCATTTTTATATATGGCTATTTATTTTTAATACTATAAAATAAATCAGAAAGTTTGATAATTTCTTCAACTTTTAAAGCTTCACTTCTAATAGTTAAAGATAAACTTAAATTATTTAACACTTCTTCAATTTCTTCTTTTGTGTATGTATATGATTGTTTTAAATTATTTACTAAGGTTTTTCTTCTTTGTTTAAAGATATTTCTGTTAAATGTATAAAAGAACTCTTCATTTATTGGTTTTAAGATAGGATTAATCTTTTTAATTTTAACAATTGAACTAGTAACATCTGGCTCTGGATAAAAACATCCACGACCTACATCAAACAATAAAGATGCTTCATGATTATATTGAATAAGAACGCTTAGCGCGTTATAATCTTTTGTTGAAGGTTTACCACAAATTCTTAGAGCAACTTCTTTTTGCATCATTACAATCATTTCATCAAGTTCTGTTAATTCTTCACATATTTTAATTAAAATAGGAGTAGTAATATAATATGGAAGATTTGCTACTACTTTAATATTTTTATAACCTTCTAAATCTTTTTCTAAATCTGCTTTTAAAAAGTCTTTATGATTAATTACTAACTTGTTATCTTTAATATAATCACTAAATCTATTTTGTAATATATGTACCATATCTGTATCTATTTCATAACAGATTACTTTATAAGCTTTTTCTAATAGTTTTTCAGTTAATGCACCCATTCCAGGACCTATTTCAACAATAACAGTATCACTATTAATAGAAGCACTATGTGCTATTTTATTTAAAATATTATTATCAATTAAAAAGTTTTGTCCAAATTGCTTTTTTGCATTTAAATTGTTTTCTTTTAATATTTGTTTTACTTTATTTAAATCCATAATATATATCTTTAAAAATAAAAACTCTTATAAATTAATAAGAGTTTTTGATTTTTTACTATTCTCCTAAATTGTCTTCTTCCTCAGAATCAAAAATTCTATCGAATTCATCTTCATCATTATCGAATTCTTTAGACATATCGTCATCATCGTCGTCATTATCATCGTCGTCGTCATCATCAGCTGAAGAATCATCTGAACCATTGTCATAATCGTCATCTTTTAATGCATTTTCTTCTGCTTCTTTGTCTTCATCAGTGATATATTCGAAGTCACCACCATCTTTATCTAACATAGCAACAGGTTGACGATCTTTTAAATCCCAAGTATCATCACCACAATATACAAAATAACCGCTAGCCATAAAGTCTAACATAAATTGTGGAGCAAGTTCTTTTATTTCATCAGCAGTATAACCTTTTTTAGTCATAACTTCTTTAACGATTTCTTTTAATTTCTTTGGTTTTTTCTTGCTTTGTAATAATTTTACAGCAATTTCTAATAAAGAATCAACATTATACATTTTATCACCTAATAAACCCTTTCGGTTAATAATTTTTCATCTTTTATAATTATACTATATACTTGATTTTTTTGCAAGTATTATATTTTTTTATTTTTTAAAGCTATATTTTAAATTTAAGATATGAATATTCCCCTTATCAATATCTAATTCATATTTAAGACTAAGTGAATTATCATTAAACTTATAAAATAATGTATTAATAGATATATTCATATTATATCCAAAATCAGTTTTAACAGTAGTAGTATTATTTTTATTTAAATAGAATTCAAGTTTCATATTTAATGAACCATTTCTTTCTAAAATTAATTTATCACTATATATATAATACTTAGAATTAATATTAGTGTCTTTTTCAGTAAACTCTAAATATATATATTCGTTGTAATTTTCATATTTACCTATTGTTTTATATTCAGTAATGTTATTATTTTCTTCCATTTTATAAAACACTAATACTTTTTCCATAATACACCTACAAGAAATTAAGTAAAATAATTATTGCACAAAGTCCTGGGATTCTTAAAAACCCAATAAAAATAATTGTATATATATTAAGTGGAACAAACATATTAAAATTCGTTCCAATATAATTAAATAGCAGTATCGCAATTATTCCAAAAATTAAAGATTTAGCTACCCATAATAACTTTTTTATAAATATCACCATTTAATTATATTAAGTAATATATATATTTATTTAACATTCATTTGATTTTTTAAAAGAGAAATTGAAACATAATTGTTTTCAATAGCAACAAAGTCATCATCACTATTAGATTCACGAACAATAAAACGATTATTTAAATCAACTGGTTTTGCTTCATATATATTATCTTTTATATGAAAAAACTTTCCATTAAAACTGCGCTTACCTTGTTTAGTTATTTTAATACCTTTTGAATTATTTGGTAAATTTATATTAAACATATTAGCTTGATTAATTAAATCTGAATTAAATATAAAATCAAGCGCTTCTTTTATATATATACTTCCTGTTAAATCATTAACTTCAGTACTAAAAGCAAAACCCTTTTTACCTAAAAATTCTGCTTCTAATGCGGCTGAGGCTGTTCCTGAATAACAAATATCATCTGCTAAATTATACCCATTATTAATACCACTAAAAACATAATCAAAATCAAATTCTAATATATCTTTAGCAAATTTAACACAATCACTAGGAGTTGCATCTAAAGTGAATGTTTTTACTCCTTCAATTAAATCTATATGATTATATAAATAAACTGTATTTTTTAATGTTAAACTATGGCTACATGCACTTCTTTCAGTATGAGGAGCAACTATTATTACATCATCTGCATAGTCTTTTGCAATTTTTGCTAATACTTTAATACCTTCATAACTTAATGAGTCATCATTAGTTACTAATATTCTTTTCATTAGAATACCTCAGGATGATTATCTTTATAATCTTTTAATTTTTTATCTAGTTCATTTAATAGTGGTTTTAATTCTTTTTTAGATTTTAAAGTAGCTCCACTTGCATTTAAGTGTCCACCACCACGATAGTTTCTAGCAACATCATTGATCTCAACAAATCTAGATCTAATTCTTACACGAATATCTTTATTTTCTTGTTCAATAAAAGCAACCCAAATTAAAGACCCTTTTACGCTATCAAGTGAATTTACTAAATTACCTGCTGTATCACGTGTTACACCAAATTTTTTCATCATTCTATTAGAGAAATATATATATAATACTCCATTTTCTGTTACTTTAAAGTTTTTATATACATATCCACGTAATTTTAAATTAACAATATCATCAGTGTAAAGGTTAGTATATATATCTTCAATATCAATTCCAGAATCAACTAAGCTTGCTGCACTTCTTAAAATGTTTCCATCAACACCACGATATCTAAATCTTCCAGTATCTGTTGTAATCCCGAAGTATAAAGCTTTGGCAGCTTTGTCAGTTAAAATTAATTCGTCTTTATTTGCTAAATAAAATTCAGTAATAATAGCACTACAAGCACTACATTTTTCATTAACATATTGAATATCACCAAATTCTTCAGAATCATCATGATGATCTATTTTAATAAGATATGCACCTGTTGAGTATCTTTCATCAAATATACGATCTTTTTTTGATGTATCTACAACTATAACTAATGCATCTTTATATAATTCATCACTAACTTCATCATGTTCTGCAATATAATTTAAATATTCTGGTAAATCCCCACCAACTGCATATATCTCTTTTTCAGGATATGTTGATTTAAGTAAGTGTTTTAACCCCATTTGAGATCCAATACAGTCACCATCAGGTCTAATATGATGATGAATAATTATTCTATTATATTCTTTAATTTTTTCTAATATTTTTTTAAACATTAAAGTTTCCCTCCATTACAAGATTTAAATCATTTAAAACTTCTTTAATAATTTCTCTATTTTCTAAAGTACATCCACTAGCTTGTAGATGTCCTCCACCTCCATATTTAACAGCAACTTGATTAATATTTAAACCATTTGATCTAAATTCTACAAATATCTTTCCATCAGTATCTTCAGTAAAATTAGCCCAAATATTAACTCCTCTAATACCAGCCATTAAATTAACCATTCCTCGTGATATACCAAACATATCAAGTCCATACTCTTTAACATCTTCTTGTGTATTAAATAAGTAAGCAACATTAGATTCAGTTAATTTAATTTTACATGTAATCTTTGCTTTTAACATTACTACATCTAAATCTTCAACATATAAATTGTTATATATATTACTAAAATCAGGATTATAATCAAATAAGAATGATGCACATTCAAATGTTTTTGAATTAGTAGAAGAATATCTAAATCTTCCACTATCTGTAACCATTCCTGTATATAAAGCTTCAGCTCCTGTTTTAGTTAATTTCATATTTGTTGTTTTAATAAAATCAACTATTAATCCTGCACAACTTTCACGAGTTGTATCTACATAATTAATATTACCATAATCTTCAACAGCTAAATGATGATCCATTTTAATTAAAAATTTACCATTATTAAATCTAGTATCACTAATTAAATGTGTAGCTCCACTATCAAGAACAAACACTAAAGCATCATCATATAAACTATCTTCAACATCATCCATTTTCCCCATAAATTCATATCGTTTATTCATATCCCCTAATACTTTTACTACCTTATTAGGGAAAGTCGCTAAAATCGCTTCTTTTAGGCCTATTTGCGAACCTAAAGCGTCTCCATCTGGATTAGAATGGCGATGAATAATTATTGTATCAAAATCTTTAATTTTATTATATATTTCTAAAAACATAATCATATTCTCCTAATATCTCTTTGATAGATTATTATATCAAAAAATATAGTAAAAGTAAAGAAAAAGGCTATGGATATAAAATCCATAACCTTATTTTAATATTAACTAAGCAATTTTTTCAACACTTACAAGTTTATTATTTTGTACAGTGAATTTATAAGTACCAGCGTTAACAACTTTACAGTTATCAGAACCAGTAAAGTTTACACTATCTTTTGCTTTAATTGCAGATGCACCTAAAGTTTTTGAACCTGTCCATCCAGAGTCAGAAATTTTGAATTCAGCATTCTTAGCTAATGTGATAGTTAATGTATAAACACCATTTTCGTATTCAAACGGAGTTGCAGTACCCCAACCATTCATTGATCCTCTTAAATATAATGGAGTAACATTTTTATTTGCTTGATAATGAGCGTCTGCAGCTTCAAATGTATCGAAACCTTTATTGCATTCACCATAGTAGTATAAACCACTATATACGATATCACCAGTTTGTGATGAACCATTATTGAAAATAATGCTATGTCCAGTAAATGCAGTATCAGAAGCATAATAGTAAAGTTTAGTATTTTCAGTAGACTTAGTCATCGCAGCACCAGGCCATGCAACAGCACCAGAACCACCAGTTGGCCAATAATAGATATTAACTTTTGACCAACCCTTAGTATTGTAATAATATACAAAGTATGCAAGCGGAACTGTTACTTCGAAATCTTTTGTTAAAACAACTTCGTTAACTGTAACAGTAATAGTAATTACAGCAGCTTGATCAACAGTTGTTCTTGTAACAACAGCACTATTACCATTTAATGCAATACCATCACCTACAACAGACCAAACACCATTAGTAACTGCTGGAAGAGTGAAATTAGCTTTATATGTGCTTGCTAAATTACCAGCTTCTGCTAAATATGCAGCCGCTAAATCTTCATCAGAAATAGTTAAAGCTAAAACAGTAACAGTAAATTCTTTTGTTGCAGTAGCTTCACCATAAGTTGCAGTTGCCATAATAACAACAACTTGATCAACGTCAGATTGTGTAACAGTAGCAACACCATCAACGATTGCAATACCAGTTCCTTCTTTAACTGACCAAACAACACCTTCAACAACAGGAAGTTCTAAAGCATCTTGGCAAGTTTCATTTAATGAAAGTGGAGCTAACATTTTTTCAGCTTCAGCTTGTTCATCAATAATTCTTTCAATCTTAGTTAATTTATTATTAACTAAAGTAAATTTAAATGTTCCAGTAGTATTAACTACAGCATTGTCACCAGTTCCACCAAAGTTAGTACCATCAACAGATTTAATTGTAGAAGCACCAATATTAATTGTAGACCAGTCAGATGTAGCAATTTTGAATTCTTGACCAGCAACTAAATCAATAGTTAATGTTAAAGATCCATCGTTTTCAGCAACAAACGCATGAGTTTCACCCCAATTATTCATTGTTCCTCTTAAATATACAACAACTTTATTTGCATTTAAATGAGCTTTTAATTCTTCTTCATTAGCAAAACCAGTTGCAATTTTTCCATAGAAATAATCTTTTCCAGCATATGCAATATCTGGAGTTTTATTAGCATCGTTACCATCACCAGCATTGAAAATGAAATTGTATCCAGCAGCTGCATGAGATAATGTATAATGTGCCCATCCATCAACTACTTCAAGTTTTGTACCAGGCCATGCTACAAGTGGATCAACTGCCCATTCATATACATATACATTTGCCCAACCTAATGAGTTATAGTAATGTAATGTTTCATATGTAACAACTTCCATAGCAGGAATAGTAATTGTAAAATCATTTGTTAAAACAACTTCACCAACAGTAACAGTAATAGTTAATGTAGCAGTTTGAATTTCAGCAGTTTGAACAACTTTTGCAACACCATCAACGATTTCTAATCCAGTTGCACTCCATACACCATTAGTAACTGCAGGTAATGTAATATCTGTAGTATATTCACCAGATAAATCAGCAACTGCATTTAAGTAACCTTGAGCGATTTCTTCATCAGTTGGAACTAATGGTAATACAGTAACTGTAAAATCTTTTGTTAAAGTAACTTCACCATAAACAACAGTTGCAGTTAATACAACAGTTTGTTCAGCAGCAGTTTGTGTAACAGTAGCAACACCATCAGTAATAACGATTGCGCTACCTTCTTTTACAGACCATGTTAATCCTTCGTATGCAGGTAATGCTAAAGTAGCATTACATACTGAATCAACACTAACTTTATCCATAATTTTTTGAGCTTCTTCAGCTTCATCTACGATTCTTTCAACAGAAATGATTGCTGTTTTTGATAATGTAAATTTATAAGTACCAGCGTTAACAACAACAATATTGCTTGATCCTTTAAAGTTTACGCTATCAACTTTTTTAACAGCAGCAGCACCTAAATCAACTGTAGACCAGTCTTCAGTAGCAAATTTAAATTCATCATTAGCTTTTAAGTCAACAGTAATTGTATATTGACCTTCATGTTCTTCAAGGGCAGTACTTGTACCCCATCCATTCATTGAACCTCTTAAGTAAATAACAGTTTTATTAGCTTCTAAATCTGCCATTACTTCTTCAACACTAGCAAATCCTTTTCCACTTAATCCATAGTAATAGTTTTTACCAGCTTCATATTTAATATCACCAGTTTGAGCACCAGCGTTATTTGTGAAAATATAGTTATATCCAGTTGGATCATAACTTGGTGTATAATGAACCCAACCATCAACTACGTCAACTTTTGTTCCAGGCCAAGCAACTCTTGGATCTACTGACCATTCATATACATAAACAGTTGACCAGTTATTAGAATTATAATAATGTAAAGTAACTAAAGCAGGAACTGTAATATTAAATGTTCTTGTACCAACATATTCACCAACAGTAACAGTTAATGTTAAAGTAGCAGCTTGATCTTCAGCAGTACGAGTAACTTTAATAAATCCATCAGCAACTTCAATACCATTTCCTTCTACACTCCATACACCGTTTGTAACAGCAGGAAGATCAAAGTCATCTTTATATGATCCAGATAAATCAGCAACTGCAGCTAAATATCCTTCAGCAACTTCTTCATCAGTTGGAACATAAGGCATTGCAGTAACAGTTACATTAAATGAATATACTTTTTGAACTCTACCATAGTGAGTTTCACCAGCAGCATTTTGATTATATTTCATTGTAATTGTAACAGTTAAAGTAACTAAAGCGTCACCTTCTTCAAATGTAGGTCTATTAACTAAACCAGCATTAGAAATAACACTTGGATTTGAAGATGACCATGCAATAATAGCTTCAGGTTCAGCTTCATAAGATGTTGGAAGTTCGATATCACTTTCAACAACAAGTCCATCAGGTAAAGCAACTTCGCTTCTAATTGCTTCAACAATAGCGTCTGCTTCAGTTTCAGTAATAACGTCTGCAGGCGTACTAGGTGTTCCACAACTTACTAACACAAGTGTAGTAACAAAGCAGAACGCAAATAAAAAAATTCTCTTTAAACTCTTCATAACTCCTCCTATAAAATTTTTTTATTTTATCAATTTAAATATATATAAAACAACAAATAAAAACATTTTTCGATTTTTGAAAATGTTTTCATTACCATATATAATTATATCACTTTATCATAAATATGTAAAGAAATTAACTAATTTTTATTTTCGTAACAATTTTCGTAAAATACATATATATAAAAAAGAGATAGTCTTAAAGACTATCTCAGATTTTTTATTATTCAGTATAAACAACGATTTGAGAAACTCTAACTTGTGCAGCGATTTTCGCAATTGTGAAAGATGTTGCAGGAGTATCTAAAGTAATTGTTGTTGTAGTACCATCTACATTAATAGTAGCACCTTCTACAGTTTGACTAGCAGAGAAGTTTTTACCACCAGTTGTTGTAAATACGATTTTAGTAATATTTGCAGTGCTTTCGAAAGTTAAACTTGTGTTAGCATAGAAACGAGCAGGGTTAACATAATCTGCAATAGGTTGAGTAGATGCAGCTTTTGCATTTGTGATTGTTAAACCATCAACAGACCATACTTGTTTATCAGCAGAAAACTCAGTTCTATTTTCTCCTTCAAAAGTAATAGTAATTTCAGCAGGAACTACTGGAGTTTCAGGTTCAACTACTTCATGACCTTGACATTTAACACTTTCTTCACCATCGCAATCTTCAGCTGTACATAATTGACATGTAGGGCATGCTACGTGTTCATGTGCAGGAACTTCAGGTTCAACAACGTGACCAGCACATTTAACTTCAGCAGCACCATCACAATCAGCAGCTGTACATAATCCACAAGTAGGGCATGCTACGTGTTCATGTGCAGGAACTTCAGGTTCAACTGGAGTATCAGGAGTTTCAGAAGCAGCTGCTCCAACCCATTCAATATTCCAAATTGTAGCTCTATCTTTATTACCAACTATACCATTAGGGCAGTTATTAACGAATTCAATAACGAATTCTCCTTCAACAGCAAATGTATATTCAGCTAATCTAATTTCATATTTTGCTTTATCAGGATTATCATATCCAAAAACTTCAGTTGCTAATACATTACCAGCTGCATCTTTAATATTTAAAGTTACGCTAATTTTTGTATCAGTAAATAAGTTAGTATATTTGAAAGTTAATTTAGATAAACCACCACTTAATAATGGAGATTTAATTGTACCAATTTTATCTGTTCCACCAGCAATTGTGAATGCTCTTGTATTTTCATCACCTAAGAATCCAAATACAGGGTTTGCATTAGTTTCAGGATTAACAGCTCCAGCATTTACTGCAGCAAATGTTGCAGTCCATCCAGCAGTTGTAGTTCTATCAAGATAAGAAGAGTTATGTGCAACTGTATTGAAGTCATCTTTACCACCAGAAACAACTGGAGTTTCAGGTTCAACTACTTCATGACCTTGACATTTAACACTTTCTTCACCATCACAATCTTCAGCAGTACATAATCCACATGTAGGACACGCAACGTGTTCATGTGCAGGAACTTCAGGTTCAACTGGAGTATCAGGAGTTTCAGTTCCACCAACTAAAGCATATAAGTTAGCGCAATAGCTTGTAGAAGCTTTTGAAACTAAACTCATACCGAATGTATTATAAGAACCATATGTTCCCATGAATACTGTATTTGTACCATCAGTAGTAACGAATGTAGCAAGTTCTGCATCATAAGTAAATACAGATGCGCTAGCTTCATCAGTTACATATACGAAGTTGTGGTGTGTTCCTGATACTTGGTAAGCAACGTATTTAACATCAGAACCAGCAACAACTTTAATTAAATATCCACCTTCAACAACTACTAAATATGCATCAGCAGCATCTTCAGCAACAGTTGTAGTAGCACCATAGTATCCACTCATAGCACCAGTTGCATAGTAAGTAGCAGCTTTTTGTGTTTGGTAGAATCCTAATTTATAAGCAACACCAGCTTCAAAGTTAGCAACAACTTGCCATGTAGCTTCAGGAGTTACAACTTCATGACCTTGACATTTAACTTCAGCAGCACCATCGCAATCTTCAGCAGTACATAATCCACATGTAGGACATGCAACGTGAGTATGTGTAGGAACTTCAGGTTCAACTGGAGCATCAGAACCTTCACCTAAGTAAATTGTGATAGAATCCCAATACATTGAATATGTGTAAGAAGGGTTAATTTCTAATTTAAAGAATGTGAATGCTCCACCAGGAGTAACTGTATAAGTAGTTTGACCTGCAACAGTTGAGAAATTAACAGTATGAGTTAAGCTTCCTGCTTCAGTACCGAATGAGTAAATCATGCAGTTTGCGTTATCATATGTTTTCTTAGTAGAGTTATAAACCATTTCAATTTTTTCAATAGCACCAGAGAAAGCAACAGTGTTCCAAATTTGTGATCTATTTCCACCGTCAGCTTCTTTGTTTCTCATTTGAATACCAGCAGCATAGTTACCTAATTCAACGAATTGAATTGTAACACCGTTAACTGTAGCAGTGCTTGAAGCATAACTATTGCTAGCAAGTTCTAATGAACTTAATGTTAATTCAACAACACCTTCAACAGTTGCTTCAACTAAAGGAATAACAACTGTGAAATCTTTAGTAGCAACAGCTTCATTAACTGTTGCAGTTGCAGTTAATACTACTGTTTGATCAGCTTCAGCTCTTGTAACAACAGCTTGGCCATCAACGATTTCAATACCAGTACCTTCTTTAACAGCCCAAGTTAATCCATCAGCTGTAGGTAATGTGAATGTTTTTAAATAACTATCTTCTAATGAAACACCATTTAAAATAAATTGTGCTTTTTCGTCATCAGTTAATTCTTGAGCTTGAACTTCTGTAATAGGATAAGAAGTAAGCATTAATCTATGTCCTTCACCATCTTTAATATCATATTGAACTAAAGTGATGTTAATAGTTTTTCCATTATATGGTTGTAATGCAGCAATGTAATCAGTTTCATTATTGTATCCTGGAATATATGTATATTCAGTTTTATAATAAATTCTAGCTTTATCACCAGTTTTAGGGTCAGTGATATAAACATTAGTATATTGTTCAGTAACGATTTCTAATAATACATCAACATTGATTAATTCTCCACCGATTTTACCACTGTCTTTACCTAATGCCATATGAGCACCTAAAGTAGTTTTTTGAGCTTCAGGTAATGTAGCGTTTTCGCTAACTACAGTAATACCAGCGTTTTTAACTTGGAAAATTTCATAATAAATATCAGCAGTACCACTTACTTGAACTTCTGTTCCAACTGTTAAATCAGATGCAGTAAAAACATAAATACCAGCAGATCCATCATGAACGAAGATTTGGTTACCTTGGTTAGATGCCATTTTAGCAACGATAACACCAGTAAATGTAACTTCAGTTCCAGTTGCGATTTCACCAGCAACAAGTTGTGCTTCTAATTTAGCAAGATTGAATACTTCACCAGCTTCAACAACTGTGAAAGTCCAGCTTTCAGTTGCACTATAAACTTCATCAACAACATTTCCTTCATCGTCTAAGTTATATGAGATTGAATAAGTAGCAGTAACAACAACAGTAGCATTACCTTGACCATAAACTGGTCTAGTAACTTTACCATCTAAAGCGATAACTTCAGTGTTATCAGATTCCCAGCTAATTGTTACACCTGGAGCAAAGCTATTAGATGTAGCAAACGTTAAATCACCAACAACAGTTAAGTCTTGTTCTGTCCAACCAATTTTATCCATTGCTTTATTAACTAAAGCTTGAGCATCACTTAAAGTAATACCATCGATTGGTTCTGGTTGTTCTGGTGGCGTAACTTGTTGTCCGCATCCGATTAATGCGAACACAGCAATTAACGCTAAAACAAAACTATAAAATTTTTTTGAAATAGACATTATTTCTCCTCCTATGTCTTTTTTATTTAATTATTTTTTTAATACTAAATCATTATCATTTAATGTATGTCCAGAAATAACAAGTTGAATGCCGCTAGCATCATACATTGTTTCAGATCCGTTTAATACATCATAGAATCCTACAATAGCAGTAATAGATTCAAAAGTTTTACCATTGAAATAGTCACCTTTTGAAATTGCTAAATCATTATTTTCACCAGAAATCATAATTGCTCCGGCTACTCTTAATTCGATTTCATTATTATCTTGATCTTTTAAATATAGTGTAAATCCACCATTAGGAGATGTATATGTTCTATATACAGTAAGGTTTGTCATTCTAACAAGTTTAGATTGTAGATTGTCACTAGCTTGTTTATATTCAGCACCAGTTAATTCTACAATGTGGTCTTCTCTAACGTATCCGCTACCGAAGTCCATAATACCGCATTTTTCACGGTTAATATCAGTGATTTGTAATGCACCGTTGTAATATCCAATTTTACCTTGAATATATACTTCACGTCCTTCTTTTAAGATTGTTTGGCTAAATCCACCATATACATAAACGTTATATGTATCACCAGTTTCAGGATCTTTATATTCTAAATATCCAGAAATTTGACCTTCATCTTTAACAACAATACCAGAAGTACGGATTACTTTACCTTGATAAGTTTCTTGTAAAGTCTTATCTAAAGTAGAATATTTTTCTCTAATTTCTTTAATAGTTAATGCTTCACCGTTTTCGCTAGCATCATAAGTTCTATCTGTTTCTCCCCAAACTCTGTAACCTAAATTTCTTACAGTTTTTTCAGCAGTAGAGAATAAATCAGCATATTGTGTACCTACAGCTTTACCAACAGAATAAGCATTTTCAACGATTTCAAGATTTAAAAGTCTGAAATCACTTGTATCGCTTGTACGATACCATACCCAAGCAAGATATCTTCCGTTTGAATCAGTTCTTTCACCTTCAGCAACAAGAACTACTGTAGTTGCTTTAGCTAAGATTCCTTTTGTAAAACGAGAAGCAGCAAATCCCCAAGGGTCTACACGATATGTAGATTCAGGAGTATTAATACCTAAATAACGTGTAGTAATATTTTTTCCATTTACTCTAAAAATAGAAGTATCTCCGTCAACACCTTGATTGTATGTAACTTCACCAATACCATCTTCGATGAAATCTTTACCTTCCCAAGCTAAATCTAATTTTAACTTGTCAGTTTCAGGTGTTAAGAAAGTATAATTATCTGAATTAACTTCTTGACCAGGTTTTTCTCCAGGAGTTTCACCAGGAGTTGTGCCAGGCACTGGCATTTCACATCCAGTAGCAAAAGCTACTAGAAGTAAAATTACCAATAAACTAAATATTTTTTTCATTTTCATATTAAACCTTAAATGTTTTTTAAATTATGCCTTCAATTATTGTTGTTCAGGTTGAAGATATAATTTTAAATTTGTTTTTGCATTAGCGAAAGCTTGATCAATTGTTGTACCTAACATAACAGCTTTAACTAAGTTTTCAACTTCTGCACGAGAAATATCAGTTCCTAAGAAAGTAACGTTTGTGAAGAACCAATTTCTTTGAGTCCATCCAACTTTTGCAGCTTTACCAGAAATATCTGGGTTATAAATGATGTTTCCATCTTCATCTTTTTCAGGTTCACCATCAGCATTTCTTTGAATTCCTAAAACGAAATCTTGATATTTTTGAGATTCATAAACATCAGATCTGATTGGGAAGTAAGAAGTACCTGTAGAGAATTTTAAACTATTTTCATAATTTAACATATGTAACATGAATAACCATGCATATTTTTCAACTTCTTTATCAACTTGTTCTAATAATGTAAGGTTAGTACCTTGTTGAATTACTTGGTAATTTTCAGGAGCTGTACCTTCCATTTGAGGATAAGTTGCAACACCAACTGTGAATAAATCACTGTTATTATATGTAGCACCAGCACTTGAACCAGTAGTAATGATACATTGACCAGCTTTGAAAGCATCTGAACAGTAGTTAACACCTAATACACCAGATGTAGTGAAGTGGTTAAGATCTACTTGAGATTTATAATATTCAACAGCTTGTCTAGCATAAGGGTTATCTTGGTTAAGGAATGTGAATTCACCATTCTTTAAGTTTCCAGTTGTACCGAATCTTGTATAAGCTTGTTCACCTCTTGCACCGTATGCACCAGTTGGATCTAATGCAGCTAATTGTTGAGTTAAAGTGATGAATAAGTTAGATTGAGAGTCATATGCGAATGCAGCTGACATTGTTCCTTCAGCAATAAATGCAGCATATTCTGGAGTTAATTTGAATGCAGCACCAATTTTTTCAAATTCTTGCCAAGTTGGATGCCAAATGAAGTCAGGGCTAATAACACGTTTAGTACCATTAGTTACATAACCATCAGCATTTGTTTGAACAGCTTCATATTGAGAATATACTTCATTATGATCATATCCTAATAAAGTAGTAAACCAGTCATATTTAGCAAAAATAGTTTGGTTATAGAATACTACTTCTGTAGATTTGTTAAGTGGTAAGCTATAGAATGCATCTCCACCATATACTCCACCTTCATTGTAGAAACTTTCAACTAATAAAGATGAGTCAAATCCTTGAGCATCAAATCCTAATTTTTCATCGTAGATATATTCATTTAAATCTACAACTGAATTAGAATGTAAATATGCAGTTACATGGTCTGGATAAGTTTGAACGATTGCAGGAACTTCACCAGTTTGAATGTATTTTTTAACTTTATCTAATAAGTTATCATAGCTTCCTTCTGAAGTTTGTTGGATATCAACATTTGGATATTTTGCTTCGAATGAAGTAATCATATCTTCAATAATGTTTTGAATGTTAGCTCCGTTACCATGCCAAAATTGAACAACAACTTTGTCACCACTTCCAGGTTGTTCACCAGGTTTTTCACCAGGTTGTTCACCTTGTGGAGGTTGTGTACAGCTTACTAACACGAAAGCAAAAAACATAACAAATAAAATGTTTAATAGTTTTTTCATTTTTTTCTCCTTTAAATATTTTTACATATATATATCTACTAAAACAAATTTAGTTTTAGCCTTTAATACCGCTTCTAGAAACTCCACGCATGATGTATTTACGCATGAAAATGAATAGAAGCATTAGTGGCGCAGTAATGATTGTTGCTGCAGCCATTTGTAAGTTTTGAGCACTACGTCCATCTTCTGATGTAAACGAAGTTCTTAAACCGTTAGATACCAATCTCATTTCCTCAGTTTGAGTAACTAAGTTTGGCCAAATGTATGAGTTCCATGAACCCATAAGTTTTAAAATAGTAATTGTAGTAATTGTAGGTAAAGCCATTGGAATTAATACTTTAATTAAATATTTAAAGTCTCCATTTCCATCAACTTTAGCTGCAAGATATAGTTCATTAGGAACTTGTCTAAAGTTTTCTCTTAATAAGTAGATATAGAATACACTTACTAAGAAAGGAACGATCATAGCGCTGTATGTATCAATCCATCCTAATTTACTAACAGTAATAAAGTTTGTGATAACCATCATTTCCCCAGGAATCATCATTGTTGCTAAGAATAATGTAAACATTAAATCTCTACCAATGAATTTAAGTCTTGAGAAAGCAAAGGCAGCAAATATTGTTGTAACAAGTGTACCTAGTGTAGAAATTACACCAACGTAAACTGTATTGAAGATTAATCTACCCATTTTAGCTCTTTGCATTGCAATAGGATAGTTTTCCCAAATAATTTCTTTAGGGAAGTAAGTTACATAAATAGAATCTAATTCTTGAGCAGATTTTAAAGATGTAATAATCATCCAATAGAATGGGAACACAATATAAACAGCAATAATAGCTAAGAAAATATAAATAAATACTCTAAAAATAGCTTTTCTAATTTTTTGTTTCTTAATATAAGCTTGAACTGTTTCTACATCAGCATCATCTTTAGGGCGATATACTTTAAGCACACCACTTAATAAGTAAACTAAGAAAAGTAAAGCAATTACGCTAAATAAAATAATATACTTAATCATTTTCCTTACCTCCTAGTAATGCACTCTCTTCTTACTTACAAACGATTGAATCGCAGTGAATAGTAAGATAATTGCAAATAGAATAACCGCTCCAGCAGCAGCAATAGGGCTACAGCTTATAGAATATTGAATTCCGTTAATTTGAGTAGGAATTACTTGGTCCATCTTTTCATAAATAAACCATACAACTGTTGCCATTGAGTGATTTGCTTCATCTCCTTGCCAAGAAGCAGCAGGGCCGAAGATCGCAACAATAGATGTATATTCTTTAAACGCACCAATAAATGATGTAATCATTAAGTATAAAATTTGTGGTGAAAGTAGTGGAACTGTAATTCTTGAGAATACTCTCCATTTAGGTGTACTATCAATTTGAGCTGCTTGATAATATTGTTTATCAATACTTTGTAAAGCACTCATAAAGATTAAGATTTTAAACGGTAATGAGCTCCAAGTAATATAGAAGATTAAAACAAACATTGCTGCAGCCTTACTAGGTTGTGCACCGTTCATCATATATCCTCCAAGCCAGTTTACACCATCAACTCCAAATAAATTTAAAACACTATTAATTAAACCTTTTTGAGGTTCAAACATTACGGCAAATACCATCCCAATCGCGATTGTATTTGTAACGTATGGTAAAAAGTAAACAGTTTGTAAAAATCTTTGTAATACTTTTACTGAGTTTAAAGCAACAGAAATTAAAAGTGATAAAGCAATTGTAATTGGAACTGACACAAACACAATAATCATTGTATTTTTTAAATAAGTAATGTAATTCGGGTCAGTTAAAACTGTTTTGTAGTTAGAGAATCCATATTTAACAAATCCATCTAATCCGTCATAACCATAACCTTCTTTAAAAGATAACATTACAGTATTAAATAACGGATAGAATGTGAATACTAACATTAATAGTAAAGCAGGTGCTAAGAAAAATAACCCTTTCCCTAAACCTTGACTTTCTTTTCTAACAGCTTTCCAACTAATTCTTTTTTTGATAAAAGCTTGATTTTGCATAATTAAAACCTAATTTAATCTTTCTTCAGTAATCTTATCAAATACGAATAGTTTGTTAGGTTTAATTTTTGCTTTAATAACTGTTCCTTCTTCTACAACAACATCAGAATCAACAATCATTCTGAATGTATCTTGTTCAGTATTTTCGTTAACACCGATGATTGAAATATCTCTACCGATGTATTCAACGCTTTGAACTTTGAACGATAAGTCTCCATCAGGACATACTTCAAATCCTTCTGGTCTAATACCTACAGTAACTTCTTGATCTTCAATGTCTTTATTCATTGAACCAACAATTTCATCACCAATTAAAATATTTCCGCCTTTTACACTTCCACGGAAGATATTAATTGGAGGAGTTCCTAAGAACTTAGCAACGAATAAGTTTCTTGGATTGTTATAAACTTCTTGAGGTTGCCCAATTTGTTGCATTTCTCCAAGTTTCATAACAACAATCTCATCAGAAATACTCATAGCTTCTTCTTGGTCATGTGTTACGAATACAGTAGTAATACCAGTTTCTCTTTGAATTCTTTTGATTTCTTCACGAGTTTGAAGTCTAAGTCTTGCATCTAAGTTTGATAAAGGTTCATCTAATAATAGAACTCTTGGTTCTTTAACAAGTGCACGAGCAATTGCAACACGTTGTTGTTGACCACCTGATAATTGTTTAGGTTTACGTTCTAATAATTCTTCGATACCTACAAGCTTAGCATATTTAAGCGCTCTAATTTCCATATCTTCTTTAGGCATCTTCTTACTAATAACTTCGTGTTCATCACCATTTTCGTCAATTACTTTAGTAGGAACATCTCTTAAATTTTCAAGTGGGAATAAAATGTTCTTCTTAACTGACATATGAGGATATAAAGCATAGTTTTGAAAAACTAAACCAATTCCTCTTTTTTCTGGTGAAAGTTGAGTTACATCATCTTCACCAAAGAAGATTTGACCACTGCTTGGTTCATGTAAACCAGCAATCATATATAGAGTTGTTGATTTACCACACCCAGATGGTCCAAGTAAACCGACTAATTTTCCTGAAGGAATAACGATATCTAAATTATCAACCGCACGAACTTCAGAATTTTTGTCAGCAAAAATTTTTGTTAGATTGACTAAACGTATGTCCATATTGAAACCTCCTATAATTCTCTATGTCAAAACATACCTATAAGGAGTATACCACATTTTGATTTTTTTTGCAAGTATATTAAAATCTTTTTTGCTATTTTAACTTATTTTGTCGAAGTCCTAATAAAGAACTTGTAAAAAAAAGAAGAGAAAACAAAATTTTCTCTTCTATTTGTTTATCAAATATTTCCTACTTTAAAACGAACACATAAAGCAAGATTATAAATATGCCAACTACAGCAAAAGGAAACAAAACTTTTACCGACCATTTAACTAAACTTATAACACCAACGATAGCTAAAAACAACATTCCGATAACTAAAATCGACTGCATCATCGGTGATAAATCAAGAAACCAACCAAACAAAAAATCAATAATTTTACTACCAATATTATCTAAAAAAGACTGTAATGATAAATACATTTGTTCACCTCTATTTTTTGTTTTCTAAAGCTCTAATTAAAGTTAATTCATCGATATATTGAATATCACCAAAAGCAGGCAACCCATATCCTATACGAGTTATTTTTACATTATATTGAGATAATATTTTTTCAATATATAAAGCAGTTGTCTCTCCATTTGGATTAAAAGGAACAGCCAAAATAACTTCATTAATTTTTGAATTAATTATTCTAGTTTCTAGTTTATCTAAATTAATATCATCTGGACCAATTCCATCAATTGGACTAATTAAAGATCCTAAAACATGATACAACCCGTTATAAGCACGTGTTTTTTCAATAACAATAGCATCTTTTGAATCTTTTACAACTAAAACTTTCTCATTATTTCTAGCATTATCTAAACATATATCACATTCGTTATTATGTGACATTAACCCACATATAGGACAAAAAGAAATACTATTTTTAAAATTAACAATATCACTTACAAGTTTATTTACTTCATCATCATTATATTTTTCTAAAATAGCATATGCATATCTTAAGGCTGTTTTTTTACCAACCCCTGGTAAACGTTCAAAACTTTTAGCTAGTTTTTCAAGTTCAATATAAGCTTTCAAAACTAAATCCTAAAACATTCCACCCATACCACCAAGGAAAGCTTGGTATTTTGACATCTTAGCTTCTGTAAATTTTTCAACATCACGATAAGCTTGTGCAGTAGCTGCAACAATCATATCACCTAAAATTTCTAAATCATCAGAACCTTCAACTTCAAATTCTGGGTCAATTTCTACACTTTTTAATTCTTTGTTTCCCATCACAATAACTGTAACTACATTATTTTTAACAGTAAATTCTGTTTCTTCAATTTCTTTTTGTGCTTCAAGCATTTCTTTTTGCATTTGACGCACTTTTCTTAACATCGCTTGTTGATTCATTAATCTTCTCTCCTAACATTTTTAAATCCAAAAATAGATGTAGCCTTTTCAAAGGTACGATCTTTAATTTCCGCTTCATCCTTTACAACAACAACTTTTAACTCAGGGTTATTAATTGGTGAAAGTTTAGGGAATCTAATACCAATAGCGTATTGACTATGATATTCTTTTCTTTTTTCTTGCCAAGTTTGTTCAGGTAAGGCAATAAAATCATATTCTCTACCAAAAGTAATACGTAAAATATCACACGCTTCTTTATGTACTTTTGGTGTCATTAATCTATTACAATATGAAGCTTGTGAATAAACTAATAAAATAGTATTATTACCGTAAGCAACAAACATACCGTCTCTTAATAATTTCGCAATAGGGGCAGTTGTATTGCTTGATCCATTTGCTAGACGAATCCAACCAGAGGCAATTTCTGCTTTAGCGTGGCGTGATTCTTCTGATCTTGAATCATGTAATAATTGTTCAATGATAGATACATTATATATTTTATTTGTTTCATCAACTTCTTTTAAGTTGTTAACAACAGAAGCTTTTTCTTCAGCAGCTTTAACTTCTACAGCTGGTTTAACTTCTTCTACAACAACTTTGTTTAAAACTTCTTTTTCAACTATAATCGGTTTTTGTTTTACTTCTTCTAGAGCAACAGGTTCAGTTGCTTTTTCAACAACAACAGGAGTTTGTTTTTTACTTACTTCTTCTTTAACAGAATCTAAAGATTTTTGTAAATTAACAACTCTTTCGTTTAATCTAAAGTTATATTCTTTAACATCGTTGATATATTTATATATATCATTTACTTTTTCATCAAAATTATTATTTCCAATTGTCTCTAATTTTAAGCTAAATTCATTAATTTTATTATTAAAGCTTTCTGATTTATTTAATAATTCGTTAATTTCAAAACGAATGTTTTCATTATTTGTTTTTACACTTGTAATTTCATCATTAATAGATGCAAAATCACTTGAATAATCTACAGTTGGAATTTCTTTTAAAATTGTTTCTTTTAATTCATCGATATCAAAATCAATACCCTTATTGTCACCATTTACAATTTTATTAACTAAAACTAAATAATTTTCTTTAAGTTCAGATAATTCTTTACTGTATGTTTCAAAGTTATTAGAACGTTGATTGGTTTCAAAATCAATAATATAACTCATTAACTGATCAATATTTTCTTCAAGTTCGTTAATTTTGTTGTTATCAACACTAACGTTATTAACAACTTCTGGTTTTCTATTTTTTAACTCCTCAACTTCATTAAATAAAGTATCGTATTTAGTTAAATCTACAGTTACATTTTCTTTATTTTCAAGCGCTTCAAGTCTTACAATGAACTCATCACTTACACTAGATACATTTTCAACACTATTAGAAATATTTAAACTCGCTATTTGAGTTTCTAATAAATTAATTTTTTCTTCAATCTTTTGAGGGATTGTTGAATTAGTAGAGGCAACTTCTTCAAGTAAAGTTAATTTTCCTAAAGTTGCTTCTTTAAATTCAAATAATTTTAATCCATCAAGTTGTTCTATAATTTTTTGGACACGCAGTTCTAGTTCACTAACTTTAATTTCTAATTCTTGATTTGCCATGTTTGATTGTAACACTACTTTTTCATTATTTGAATTAGTTACTTTTTCTGTTAATAAATCATCTAATGAAGTTGATACAATTTTCATAATAGCAACTTCTAAATAAATCTTACTTGAATTAGAATATTTAATTTTATTATTAGCATCCATTAATACATCAATGTAATAAAAAATTAATTGAGTATTAATTCTACTTAATAAAGATTTGAATTCTTCTGTATTATATATATTTCTAAAGTTGTGATTTTCAACTTTATTCTTAAATAATAATACGTCTCTACAAAATTGAATCAAATTGCTTGTTAATCTGCTTATTTCTTTTCCCATTTCAATAAGTTCATCAACAATACTTAAACTTTTAGCTGCATCTTTTGCTAAAAAAGCATTTAGAAGTTCAATTAACTTATAGTCAGACACACGTCCTGTAACACTATCGATATCTTCTAAAGTTATTTCTCCTTCAGAAAAAGAATTAACTTGATCTAAAATATTAACAGCATCACGCATTCCACCTTCAGCAGCTTCTGCAATAGCAAATAGTGCTTTTTCATTAGCATTAATGTTTTCTTCTAAACAAATTTGTTCTAATCTTTCAACAATTTCATTATTATTTAATTGTAAAAAATCAAATCTTTGACATCTAGATAAAATTGTAGAAGGTATTTTATGAGGTTCTGTTGTTGCTAAAACAAACATAACATGCACAGGTGGTTCTTCTAAAGTCTTTAATAAAGCGTTAAAAGCAGAGATACTTAACATATGCGCTTCATCTATAATATATACCTTTTTATTTAAAGTACCCGGTAAATAATTTACTTTTTCAAGTAATGAACGCATTTCATCAACACCGTTATTACTTGCAGCATCGATTTCTACAATATCTGGAGTTTCGTTATTTTGAATTGATAAACAGTTACTACACTTATTACAAGGTTCACCATTAATAGGCTCTAAACAGTTAACTGCTTTTGCTAAAATTCTAGCAATAGTTGTTTTACCAATCCCACGTTGACCACTAAATACATATGCATGTGATGTTTTTTGATTAATCACCGCATTTTTTAGCGTTCTAATAATATGTTTTTGACCAGCAACTTCATCAAAAGAATTTGGTCTATAATTTCTATATAGTGCAATATAAGACATAGCTACACCTCAATTAATAATTTATTATTTCTATCTTTTTAATTATAACATATTTCACATTTTTTTTAAAGTGTATAGATATTATTTTTTAAAACGTATCTTTTTTAATAAAATATCATATTATTATTGATGTATAACAAATATTTGTTTTTCTTTATTTTATTTATATTATTAGGAATATATATATTCTTTAAAGGATTAAAACTATTTTCGAATAACTTTAACAACTTGAGCTTAAAAAAGCATTTATATTTTCTAAATAATCTTCATCCAATAGCTATAATTTGCATAGGTATACTAAGTTCTGCTTTAATTCAATCAACAGCAATATGCATTTCTCTAACCATCCCTTTAATCAATAATAACACAATTAATATAAAAAACGGCTTATATCTTGTTGCCGGTTTTAACGTAGGAACCGTAAGTAGCTTACTAATAAGCGGCAACCATATGTTTTTTTGGATAGTTATATTAGCAATACTATCTTTTTATTTTATCTTATTTAGTATATCAAACAAAAAATTTATATATATGTATAAATTACCGATAGGAATATTATTAGTTTATTTAGGGCTTTTCATATTAAAACTAAGTTTTAAAAACATTATTAATACAAGTTTATTTAATTTTATTCTTACAGAACTAAAAAGCAATACAAAATCATTTATTTATGGAATTATACTATCAGCAATTATCCAATCAGGCTCAATAATAAACAATACATTTCAAGAATTATATATATTATCAAGTGTTTCATTAGATTCTATTTTGTTAATAATAATCGGATCAAATATTGGAAGTACTTTAATTGGTCTTTTTGTTTCATTAAAATATAATGTAGAATCAAAGTTAGTTGCTTATTTTCATATTATGTTAAATACAATTGGATCGCTACTTTTTTTAATCTTATTTAATACAACAAAATCAATTTTAATAAACTTAACACCTATTAAACATTTACATGTATCTATTTTTCACCTAATGTTTAATATTTCATCAGCAGTTATAATTATTCCGTTCATCCGTTTTTATATAAAAAAAGGCACATATAGTGCCTTTTAATTATTATTTTTTATCATCAAATAATTCTTTTGCAGAAACAGCAAGTCCAGCTAATCCTTGTAAGTCAGATGGAATAATAATTTTTGTTGCTTGACCATCTGCTACTTTTTCTAAAGATTCTAGTGCTTTTAAAGAAAGAACGCCTTTATCTACACCAACTTCTTTAATCATTCTTAAACCTTCTGCTGTAGCTTTATTAATTTCAAGAATAGATTTAGCTTGTCCTTCAGCTTCTCTAATTAAAGCTTCTTTTTTAGCATCTGCTCTTAAAATTTCTGATTCTTTAATACCTTCAGCTTTTAAAATTGCTGCTCTTTTTTCCCCTTCAGCAAGAAGAATCGCTTCACGTCTTTCACGTTCAGCACGCATTTGTTTTTCCATTGCATCTCTAATATCTTTAGGAGGCATAATGTTTTTGATTTCTACACGTAAAACTTTTATTCCCCATGGATCTGTAGCTTCATCTAAAATTCCACAAACTTGTTCGTTAACTGCAGTTCTACTAGTTAAAGCTTCATCTAAATCTAGATTACCAATAATATTTCTTATAGCTGTTGTTGTTAAATTATCAATAGCTTTAATTGGATCAGAAACTCCATAAACATATTGTTTTGGATCAGAAATTTGATAATAAACAACAGTATCAATTTGCATTGTAACATTGTCTTTTGTAATTACAGGTTGTGGAGCAAAATCAATTACTTGTTCTTTTAAACTAACAATACCTAATTTTCTTCCACTTGAACTATAACCACCGTCAGCAACTCTTTGAATAAACGGAACTAAGAAATGTACCCCTGCACCCCAAGTTTTATGATATTTACCAAGTTTTTCAATTACATACGCATTTGTTTGTGAAACAAATTTAATATGTGAAATACAGATAATTAATACTACTATACCAATAATGGCAAGACAAATAAGAAAAATTTCTCCACCAGATAATTCTGGTTCTAAATTACCTTGATTAGAAACTAAATATTTTAACATTTTAAATCCTCCTTTTATTTAATTTCAATTTCATTAACTTTTTCAACAATCAATTTATTTCCATCAATATAAGAAATAATTGCTTTTTCGCCAACTTCAAAAACTTCGTCATTTTTATTTATTGCAGTCCATCTTTGATAGTTTACTTTTATTTCCCCTTTTTCATCTCCAACAATCTTCTTTGTAATAACTCCTGTCATTCCAATCAATTTATCAACATTCGTTGGAATATTCTCATTATTATTAAACTTTTTAATTAATGGTCTTGTTGCTATAACCAAAATAGCACTAACAACAACAAACACTAAAAACTGAACTAATAAACTTACCTTACATACAGCAAGAACTAATGAAACAAGTCCACTTAAAGCAAACCAACATGAAACAAGTTCAGATGTTTCTGTTTCAATTATGATTGCGCCGATTATAACGATTGTCCATATCGCAATCATGATGTATCTTGTTGTTGGTGAAATACTTAAAAATACATTTAAAAATTCATTCATATTATTTTACCTCATTTACAATAGTTGCAATTAACATTTTATATCTATTATTCCATTTTGCATTAAACTTAAATGCAGAACTTTGTTCAAAATCTAAATTAAATACTTTAGACAATTCATCAATTAAAGCTTTACCAGTTATTCTACTATAAGATTTCTTAATTGATAGTTTCTTTAAACTTTCTTTAGATATATCTTGCTTTTCAACGTCTTCTTTGCTTAAACTTTTAATAACTAATTCTTTTGTTTCTCTACTAACTCCAACTATTACTGAATACGAATCTTTAATAAAATCAGTGGCTTGTTTATTTAATGTAATATTATTTGAATATATAGTTAAAACACCAGAATCACTTTGACTAGATAACCATTCAATTTTCATGATATTGTCCTCCTTTATATATATTATATTATTAAAAAAATATTAATGCAATCAAAATGATAAAAAATGTATCAAAATGTATTTTTGTGTATCATATAAGATTAAAAAAAACAAACTAGCTTAAACTAGTTTGTTAATTTATTATTTAGTTTTTTTTGTTGCTTTCTTGCTAGCTTTTAAGTTTTTAATTCTTCTTTGTTCTTCAGTAGTTACTTCTTCTGTAGACCAAATAGCATAGAATAAGATACCTAAAATACCAGATAACACTAATGTTAAAGCTCCTTGCCATAATAATGTAGGCCAAATGAATTTAATATATGAATATCCATGTTTTGAATAATCATTATTATATCCATCTTCTACACCAGTTTGAGCTTCGAACGCTTCACCACTTAATAATTGATCTTTAGATAAAGCAAAAGTTGCTAATGTTTTGAAACCAACACTTTCAGAACTTTTTGAGAATTGGTTTACAATCATGAATGTATATCCTTCACCTACACTTAAACCATCTTCAATTTCATCTTCATAAATTTCATCTAAATCAGAGAAATTATTAAAAGATGCATTTTGAGTTGTATTAAATAATGTAGAATGATATGCATATGCTTCTGCATCATCTTTAACATTTGTTGCGTTGTGATCAACTAAAGTAGATGCACTTAAAACATCTGCTGAAACAACTTTATCAGAAATAATTACAGATTGTGCATTATCGTTACGATTTAACGCATCGTGTCCAGCTTTTACAGCAGCTTCTCCAGTTCCTTTAATAACAACAACTTTTAATTGAGAATTTTGTTCAAAATGAACACCTTCTGATTTTTCAAAATCAGCTACAGAATTGAATTTTTCATTTGTATATTTGATATCGTATAAATATAATGAATATGCTGTATCGATTACTGTTTTTTCTTCAACTGTTGATAATCCAGTATGTCCGTATAAAACTACTTTGAAGTCATCTACAGAAACTTGTGTATCAATTAATTTAAATTTATTTGAACTTAATTGGATACCTTTTCTAACTTCATCTGTTACAGATCCATCTTCATCAAAATAATCGCTAACTACATAGTTATTATATTTGTTTTGATTTGTTGGATAGTTTCCAATAGCTCCGTATGAATAAGCAACGATAAATGCTGTACAAACTAATGGAAATAGAATTGATATAATAAAAGGTATAACTTTAATTTTTTTCATTGTAACCTCCTAATTGACTAATCTTTGGTATTATACCATAATTGCTTAAAAATATCAAATAATATAAAACAATTTTTCAAAAAGTTCACAAAAATCAATAATTACTAAGTATAAACATATATATGATTATAAAAAAAGGAAGCACATACTTCCTTTTTCGTTTCTTAATATTCACAATTTTTTGGAGTTCTTGGATAAGGAATAACGTCTCTAATGTTTTCTACACCTGTTAGATACATTATAAGTCTTTCAAATCCCATACCGAACCCTGAATGAACACATCCACCGTATCTACGAGTATCTAAATACCATTCAATGCCAGAAGAATCAACTCCCATTTCGCGCATTCTTTCTAACAATTTATCAAGGTTTTCTTCTCTTTGAGAACCCCCCATAAGTTCTCCTGCTTGTGGAACAACTAAATCTACAGCAGCAACCGTTTTATTATCCGGATTTACTTTCATATAATAAGCCTTGATATCTTTTGGCCAATCAGTAATAAAAACAGGTCCATTAAAATATTCTGTAATATATCTTTCGTGTTCTTTAGAGATGTCATCTGAATAACTTGGAGTAAATTCCCAAGATTTATTTGCTGAAAGAAGTAAATCTACAACTTCTTTATGAGTGATTCGTTTAAAATCACTGTTAATAATATTACTTAATTTATCTTTTAAACCTTTTTCTACAAATTTATCACAGAAATCTATTTCCTCAGGACAACGATCAACTACATATTTTACGACAAATTTTAACATTTCTTCTTCAATATCCATTAATCCATTTAAATCGCAAAAAGCCATTTCTGGTTCAATCATCCAGAATTCATTTGCGTGAGTCTTAGTGTTTGAATTTTCTGTTCTAAACGTAGGACCGAAAGTATATATATCACCAAACGCCATTGCGTATGTTTCACCTTGTAATTGTCCTGAACCAGTAATAAAAGCTTGTTTACCAAATAAATCTTTTGAATAATCAACACTACCTTCTTTTGTTAAAGGTAAATCTTTCATATTTAAAGTAGTAATTTTAAACATTTGATCAGACCCTTCACAGTCAGCACATGTGATTAAAGGTGTATGAACATATAAATATCCTCTATCTTGGAAATATGTATGTATAGCGTGAGCAGCAACACTTCTAATTCTGAATACAGCACTAAATAAGTTAGTTCTAGGTCTTAAATGTGCAACTTCACGTAAAAATTCACGAGTATGACGTTTAGGTTGAATAGGGTATGATTCAGGGCAATCTCCTAACATTTCAACATTAACAGCATGAAGTTCTAAAGGTTGTTTCATTTGAGGAGTTAAAACAACTTTTCCTTTAATACAAACAGAAACTCCAACACGATATTTAGATACTTCTTCAAAATTTAAAATGTTTGTATCATATACAACTTGTAAGTTTTCAAAAAACGAACCATCATTAACATTTAAAAATCCAAATTGAGCTTGAGCTCTATTTGTTCTAACCCAACCACAAATTGTAATTTCTTGATCACTTAACGATTCTTTTTGTAAAAACAATTGTTTAATTTTAATTCTTTTCATAATTTCCTCCCAATAAAAATAAAAAGTCCTTGTTCAAACAAACAAGGACGAAAAATTCGCGGTACCACCTTGATTCAAATAAATATATATCTATTTGCTCTCATTGACCAATTAACGCTTGGTGACGAGTAGTTCTACTAAATGTTAAACATTTTTCTTCTACTAGCTCATGGGTGTTCCAAATAAACAATAAATTACTAAGTTTTCACTATCCTTAGTTCACTAAAAATTTATTCTGTTTTTTAGTCCCAATCGTTGCTTATATTAAAATCTATGTAAATTATAATATATCGGTTTCAAATTGTCAAAATAAATGTTTTATTTTCCAAGACAGAATTTAGAAAACAACTCATCTAATAAGTCATCATTAGAAACACTACCTGTTATTTCTCCTAAATGTGACCACGCACTCTTTAGAGGAATTTCAACAAAATCAATAAACGCTCCATCTTCGATGTTAGTTAATGCTTCTTGTAAATCCACATAACTTTCTTTAATTTTGCCAATTTGTCTTGTATTTGTAATTACACCTGATAAGTTTTGTGAAATATTTTCTAAATTTAAGAATTTTAAAATTGTTTCTTCAATTTTAGAAATAGAATCAGTATCAATAGTATTAATTAAAATACTATCTTTCAAATATTCTTCTTCTAATTTTACTTCAAGGTCGTTTTTGTTAACTAATTTTAAATATTTTTTATTTCCTAATAACTTCAATAATTTCAAATCTTCTTCTTCAATTTTCTTTGATCCATCAAATACAAATAAAATCAAATCAGCTTCTTCAATTTTAGAAATAGATTTCTCTACACCTATTCTTTCTACAACATCATCTGTGTCTCTAATACCTGCAGTATCAATTAAATTTAAAGTTATACCTTTCATTGTAACTTTACCTTCAACTATATCCCTCGTTGTACCTGGTATATTTGTTACAATAGCTTTATTTTCGCTTAATAATAGATTTAAAATTGAACTTTTTCCAACATTTGGTTTACCAACTATTACAGTATTAATTCCATTTTTAATAACTATTGCGTCTTTTGATTTATCTAAAATATCTTTTAAAGTGTTTTTTAACTCTGTGATTCGAGGTTTAATAACATCATTTGTAAGTTGTTCTACATCATCATATTCAGGATAATCGATATTAACATTTATAATAGCGATAATATCTAAAATTTTAGATCTTAAAGAGTCAATTAACTTTTTAATATCTCCTCTTAAGCCACTATTAGCTATTGCAAGTGATTTTTTACTGTCACTTGATATCATATCCATAACAGCTTCAGCCTTCGTCAAATCAATTCGACCGTTTAAGAACGCTCTTTTAGTAAACTCACCCGCTTCAGCAAGCCTTGCTCCAGAAAGAACAATTTGGTCTAAAACTTGATTTGTAACGTAAATTCCACCGTGACAATTGATTTCAACAACATTTTCTTTGGTGTATGTTTTAGGAGCTAGAAATACACTAACTAAAACTTCATCAATTATTTCTTTAGTTTCACTATCAAAAATATGTCCATAATTAATAGTGTGACTTTTTACATTATTTAAGTTCTTACCCTTAAATACTTTATTCACTATATTAACAGCATCATCACCACTTAATCTAATAATAGAAACAGCGTTATTTGCTAAAGCAGTTGATATACCGACAATTGTATCATTAAATAAATTACTCATATTATCACCTTTTTATACATTTATTATATCAAAAAAAATATATTTTTTCTACATATTTACCTACTGCAATTTTTTTGCTTTTTCTTGAAAACATTTTCAATTTCATTAACGTTGCATTATGTAAAAAAAAGGAATATAATATCATTGTTCTGTTTGTTTATACTCCTTACACAGCGAACAGAACAAAAAAATCCTTAATTTTTATTTTATTCAATTCTCGTTTCTTTTTCAAAAAAGGTGAAGATTTTCTTCGCTTTTTTTATTTTATTAACAAAAAAAGACTTCCGTTAGGAAGTCTTTTATTTTTGTCTTGGTTCAACGATTAAGTAGCGTTGTGGTTCAACACCTTCAGAATGTGTTGTAACATCTCTCCATGTTGATAACTTATTATGAATTACTTTTCTTTCATAAGAATTCATATATTTTAATTTAACAGGAATTTTTGTTTTTGCTACCTCTTTAGCAATACGTGTTGCCATTTTTTCAAGATTTTCATCTCTTTTTTTACGATAATCACCAACATCAACTTTAACAATTAATCCGTTTTCTGTTTCTTTATCAAAGTATTGATTAACAATAAGTGATGTAACGTTTTGTAAACTTACTAAAGTTTGTGCGTTTTTACCGATTAAAATAGCATTTGAATCGTTTGTAGTAATACTGTATTCTACAATATTATCTCTCATTTTTCTTTCAACAAACCCAGAAATACCTGCATTTCTTAAAAAGTTTTCTAAAAAATCTTTACCTTTTTTTACAGGATTAGCATCTACAATAACATTAATTTCAGCTTCACCATTAGTTCCATCTGAAATAACATCAAAATACATATCGTCTTTAGCAACACCAAGTTCACTAACAGCAAGAACTTCTACTTCTTCAAGTGTTTTCCCTAAATATAATTTTTCTTTCATTAATTTTTCCTCACAATATTAACGACTATGTTTTTCTTTTAATTTTTCCATACGTTTTTCACTATTTCTTGCATTAATGTATTGTTGAGCAATTGCGTATAAGTTACCAATTAACCAATATACACCAAGTCCTGCAGCACTAGTGTAAACAAATACACCCATCATACCTGTCATTGTCCACATCATAATTTTCATTTGACTAGCCATACCACCTTTTTGTTGTTGAACGGCTTTTCTACGGTATGCTGGAATATCTTCTTGCGCTTTTTCTTGTTGTTCTTTTTGTTTTTTGTTTGAAATAACTTGTTGTAAAATTTGTGTTCCCACAACTAAAATAACTAGAACTATAATACCAATTAATTGAACTCCACCAGCAGTTTTATCAGCAAATAAATCAACTCCGAAAATAGTTGAATCAATTTGAGAAACCCAATCTTTTGATCCAGCAAATCCGTTAGTAAATGGTATACGTGAAATCGCTCTAAATACAGCCATGAAAATTGGGAACTGTAAGAATGGCATTAAACATCCACCTAAACCAACTTTATATTTTTTATAAAGTTGCATCATTTCCATTTGCATCATTCTTTGAGATTCTTCATCTTTTCTTCTAGCATATTTTTCTTGAATTTTTGCTTGTTCTGGTTCCATTAATTTCATTTTTAATGACATATCATTTGTTTTAGTATAGATAGGCCATCCTAAAGTACGAATAATAATTGTTGTAATTAATAAACCTAAAATGTATTTTCCACCAAAAATTTTTGAAAACAACATTAATAATAAACCTACAGGATAAACAAAGAAGTTATCAAAGAAATTTCCAAAGAAATCTCCGAATGACTTTAATTCAAATCTAATAGGTTCAGGTTGAGTTGACGCCTTCATGATATCATCGGCAAAATCAGCCATTAAATCATAAATAGAATTTGCTCTTTCTTTTAATACTTCATCATATGATTTGTCTGCTAAATCAGATTCATCAATTGTAACATCGATACTTAAAACTTCATTAGCTGCATTTAATTGAACGTCTTCAAATAATAAAACTTGATAATCATCATATTCATCTAATTTAACAGCTTGATTAATTTGTCCACAAGCTGCAACAACTAAATAAGATAATAAAGAAACATTTTCATATTTTTTTACTTCTGCAACAATAAAATCATTACCACTAACTGTAGCGTCATTATTAATACCAGAATTAGAATATCCTGTTCCAGCAGCAACTTTAGCATCATTTAAACTTTTTTGTAATAAACCACTAATAGTTAAAGTATAAACATTTTCTTCTAACCCTTCATTAATTGTTGAAGAAATTGAAGAAATTAAATTTTCTTTAATACCATTAATAGCTTCTACTTCAGTAGTAGAAGATGTTTTTATATAAGAATCGACGAATACATCGTAAGATGTTAAAGCTTCAACTTTAACTTTATCATATAATTTTGTTTTACGAGCTGCAACACTTGCTTCATCGTCACCTTTTACATAAACTTCGTTAAGTGCAGTTTCCATTTCATTATATGTTTTGTAATGTCTTTTTCCACAAGAGCAACTAACTAAAGTTAATGCAACCAAACAAATAACTAATAAAAAAGTTATTTTATTTTTTTTCATTTTTACTCTCCTTATAACAAATATATTCTATTTGTCTAAATAAATCTTTTTCTAAATCTGCAAATTTCGCAGATATTGCTTCTTTTTTTACAACTATAACAATTCTAACACAGGGAAGAAAATCTAGTTTTTTACGACAGATTTCCCTCATAACTCTTTTTGCATAATTTCTTTCGTGCGCTTTTCCGTATTTCTTAGAAACAGAAAACGCAATCGCAAGTTTATCTGACTTTTGATAATAAACGTTATAATAGGTTCCTCGAGCACAAATACGTCTTTTTACAACAGAACCTATTATATTATTGTCTTTTAATCTATACTGTTTTTGCATAAAAAAATAGACCTCTCCTACCAAAAGAAAAATAAGTGACAGAAGTGGTCTAAGATCTTATTTTATAAAACTAAGCAGATAAAACTTGGCGGCCTTTTGCACGTCTACGAGCAAGAACTTTTCTTCCTCCTACAGTAGCCATACGAGCTCTGAAACCATGAGTTTTGCTGTGTTTACGTTTGTTAGGTTGGTATGTTCTTTTCATACTGTTACCTCCTTTAAACTAATGCTTGTTTATTATACTATATTTTTTTCATGTTGTCAAGTAAAATTGCTTAATAGAATTTTATCGATAAAAAAAAGAGAGACCGTTTTGGTCTCTTCTATTTTAAATCAGCTAAATTTAATTTATATTGATATTTCATTGTTCCTTCATTTGTCTTAACAACAATAAAGAAATATAAAGTATCAATGTTATATAATTCATCTATTTTATTTGATACAGAAATAGTGTTCTCATTAACGTTTCCAGAATAAGTTGCAACTACTAATCTGTCTGCAAACTTATTTTTATAATCCAACACTTCGTTTTTAATGTTTCCAACAACAACTATCTTACTATCTTCAATAATTTGATCTCCAAGTGCATTTTTATTTAACACAGGAGTAATTTCAATTTTATCTAAACTAACGCCGTTATCTGCTGTAGGAGTCTTTCCACTAGTTTCTTTGTACATAACTTTAAAACCATATAATTCGTTGTTTGATGATGCACTTTCATAAGTGTTTTCTACACTTGTTTTGTTGAAAGTTTTATCATTACAATTATTAGCATTATATTTTTCAACATCTTTAAATTCAGTTTTATAGTAAATATTTCCTTTTACATCGAAACTTTCTTTAACTGTTTTTCCTTCTGCGTTTTTAGAAGAAACTGTTTTGATTGTGTAGTAATAAACATTTACATAGATTTCTTGAGGAGTTTGATCTAAGTGATCACATGTAGTCCCCTCATATGATTCATCATGTAAATTTTTAGTTAAATTTTCCATTTTAAGAGAAATAGATTTTCCATTATTTAGTGAAGAGAATAAAGAAGTTTTACTTTTTGATAAGTGATAATATTCACCTTCTACAGTTTTTACAACCATTTCAACATTAACTTTTTGACCTTTAAAAGTTGTATTATCTTCTTTTTTACCTGTTAAAACAACTTCAAAAGAATAATCTGAATATTCAATTTCATGACTAGGGTTTTCATAACTAGAGTGTCTATTTTCGTAATAAACTACACTGACAGAAAAATTATCATCGTAAGAAACTGTAGAATATTTTTTAAAATTATATTTGTTACTTAACGAAGATGACAAAATTGCCACAAGTACTAACAGAATAGCTAAAGTTCCTGTAAAAATAAAAATAAATGTTCTTTTACCTTTTAACGTTAAATTTGATAAGAATTTCATTGTAACACCTCGCTTTGAATATTATATAATATTTAACCGATTTTTGCAAGTTAAAAGAATATTGTGGATAAATATACTTTTAATTACAAATCGTTTTTACAGTAAAAGTGTGTTTTTCTGTCCTTATATTATATAAAAAAATCATTAAATAGTTTTGTTATTTTTATCCACTTATCCACATTGTGCATAAATTGTTAATAAGTTATCCACATAGTTGTCCACATTTTTTGTGGATAAGTTTTCTAAAGTTTTTTAAAAAAAACATATCAATTGTTATTTATTTACAAAATATGATATTATTCTATATAGTAAACAGAGGTGAAACTATGGATAAATATTTAGAATTATGGAATAAAACGAAAGAAGCACTAAAAATTTCGTTTAAAGAAAATTCTTATGAACAAATTATTAGTAAAATTACAGACATTCATTGTGTTAGAAATAACATCATTTATTTGATAGTAAGTGACGCTTTAGCCAAATATCGTTTTCAAAAATTTTGTTTGAGACAAAGTAACGACATTTTAGCAGAAATTAGTACCGAAAAACTAAAATATGATTTAATCACACTAGACGAAGTGAAGACAGAAAAAGAAAATGAAGCTCCTAAGTTCGTTCAACCTGATGAATTACCTTCAATTACAAGAAGAAATTTAAGACCAGAATATACTTTTGAAAATTTCGTAACTGGAGAAAACAATAGATATGCTTTCTTATCAGCTATGAAAGCAGCAGAATCACCTTACGATGTTGCCAACCCTTTATATATTTTTGGTGATGTCGGTTTAGGAAAAACACACTTAATGATGGCGATAGGTAATTACATACTTGATAACAATATTAATTCTAATGTCGTTTATACTTCAGCTCAACAATTTGTCGAAGATTATTTTATGGCATCTTCTAAAAAGAGTCCAAACAAATTTGAAAGTTTTTATAATTATTACAGAAACGCTGATGTATTGTTAGTCGATGATATTCAATTTTTATCTGGTAAAAATGGTACACAAGAAGAATTTTTCAAATTATTTGAAGTTCTGTTTGAAAAAAACAAACAAATTGTAATTACTTCTGACCGACCAGCGAACGAATTAGAAAATATTATGGCTCGTTTAAAATCTCGTTTTGCTTGGGGACTTCCTGTTGATATCAAAAAACCTGATTTAGAACACAGAAAATTAATTACAAAGAAAAAATTATCTTTCCTTGTTAATAACCCTAATAGCGTTCCAGAAGAAGTTATAGACTATATTGCTTTAAATTTTGACGAAAATGTACGTTCTTTAGAGGGAGCTATAAAAAGACTAGTTTCTTATTGTTCGATTTTCGGATGCGATATAAGTTTAGAAAAAGCTCAAGAAGCACTTGACTCACTTATTTCAAAAGAAAAAAATAATATAACACCTTCTAACTCATCACAAGTAGAAAAAATAAAAGAAGTTGTTTCAAATTACTATAATATAGATGTTAAAGAATTAGCAGGAAATTCAAAGAAAAAAGAAATTGCATGGGCTAGACAAGTAGCAATGTATCTAATTAGAACACAATTGAATCTTCCGTTAAAAACAGTTGGTACTTTCTTCGGAGGAAGAGATCATACAACAGTAGTTCATGCAGAAAATAAAATAAATAGTCTAATTAAAGAAGATTGGACTGTTAAAAATGATGTCGATTTTTTATGTCAAAAGTTGGAAAAATAACAAGTTATCCACATTTCCACACAGTTAATAATAATAATATAAATAAATAATTAATAAAGAGGATTGCCAAAATGAAATTTATAATTAAAAGAGAACTTTTATTAAACACATTAAATAATGTTAGTAAAGGTTTAACAAGCAAAACACCTACCCCTAGTCTAACAGGAATTTATGTTGAAGCTATCAATAATATATTAACATTTGTTAGCACGAACAGAGAACTTTCTATTAAAGTAGAAATTAATAATAATGTAGATTTACATATTGAAGAAGAAGGATCTTGTTTAATTCCAGGTAAATATTTTCTAGAAATAATAAAAAAACTAGATGACGAAAATGTAACCATTTCTTTATTTGATTCAACATCTATTAAAATTATAACAGAACGTTCTCAATTTACCCTTAATGCTTTAGAAAAATCCGTATTTCCAAAACTTAATTTTGAAGGAGTAGGAGAACCTATTGTATTTACTTCACAAGAAATGAAAAAAATAATTAGACAAACTTCTTTTTCTGCTGCTACAACAGAACAAAGAATAGTATTAACTGGAGTAAATTTTGAATTAAACGGTTCAGATTTATTCATAACATCAACAGATAGTTTTAGATTATCACGTAAAAATTCTAAACTTTCTAATACTTACGATAAAAAGAAAATTAACATTCCTTCAAAATCTATTGAAGAATTAAATAAAATTTTAGAAGAAAACGACGATCTTGTCAAACTTTATTTAGTCAATAATAAGGCTTTATTTGTCTACAACAACGTTTCTTTTATTACTAGATTAATAGAAGGTTCATACCCAGATGTTTCAAGTTTATTTCCTAAAAATTATTTAGTTGAAATCAAATTTTATAAAAATGAACTTATTTCAGCTATAGATAGAGCAGCATTATTTAACACAAATGATGCTTTAAATCTAGTAAAAATTCAAATTTTACCTAATAATAAGATAAAATTATTATCAACATCTACAGAAATTGGTAACATTGAAGAAGAAATTTACCCCATTTCAGTATCAGAAAACCTTCAATTACAAGTTGCATTTAATCCAAAATACCTAGTTGAAGCATTAAAAGCATTCGATTCTAATGAAATTACCATAAAATTCACTGGTGAAATTAAGCCATTTATTGTTACTTCAGAGAACGATTTAAATCTAACTCAATTAATTCTTCCAGCTAGAATCTTTAATTAATAAAAAAAATAAAAAAAAGTCCACTTTTGTGGACTTTTTTGTTATAAAATAGGCAAAAAAACCTATAATTTGATTGATTTATACAGATCAGAAAGCTCTTTAATGGCTCTTGCTCTATTTTTATTATGAAATCTATTTCCCATGTCGTGTTCATCGAAGATACTAACACCTTCAGCTTGAAGATTTTTTATAATCGCTAACTCGTTCATAGGTTCAGTGATTTTAGCCCCTGGAGTATACTCTTTTGCTTGTTTTTTTAACGACTCTAAACAAGACTTCGGAGTTTTCTTGATTGGGTTGTAATTATTAGGGATAATGTGCGAAATTTTACTCAATTCTATGTCAGAATCAACAAAATACTGAATTGTGTTCTTAAATCCATCTAAACCAAGTGTGTCTAAACCTACGACTAAAATTATGTTTTGACTAATATCTAACAAAATTTCAGTCAAACGACTACTTGATGGTGGAAAATCTACAAAAATATAATCAAAATATTGTTCAAAATCAGCAATTAAGGCTCTTAATTTCTTTTCTTGAGGTCTTTGTAGCGTTAAATTTAAAGATAATGTGTCTGTATTTAAGGTTTTAATTAAATACAGACCATCTCTTGCTTCACATACGATCTCTTCTCGAGGTGTTTGTCCAGCTAAAAGGTGTTCGAAGTAATTATCTGTTCTTTCGTCAATAAAACCATCTTTACCGAAAAGCTTAAATATGCTATTTTGATCATCAACACTAATTACCAATACAGTTTTACCTTGTTGTGCATGGTAATGAGCTAAATATCCTAAAAGAGTTGTTTTACCAACTCCACCTTTTTTACAGAATGTAGAAACAATTGGCATAACTATCTACCTCTTTCTCTTCTTAATTTTTCTTGACAAGCCTCTTCAACGAATTGTGCAAACATAATTCCTTTTGTTACACACGCGAATTTAATTTCTCTTCTTAAATCTTTATCCATTGTTGATGTGTATTTTTCACGATTGTTGTCTTTTGCGTTTCTGTCGTAGTTTGAATAACGATTTGAAGACACTGTTTGATAAGTTTTTTGTTGTACTCTTGGTGTTGGTTGAGGAATATAAGGTTCTGCAACCTCTTCTTCAAACTCATCTTCAATTTTTTCTTCTACAATAGGTTCCACATTTACAGGTTCTTCTTTAAATGGGTTTGTTTTTGTTGCAAATGGATTGTTTCTTTTTTGCATAGTTTATACCTCCTAAATTTAATACACAATTATTATATCAAAAACAAACACAAAATGCAAGCAAAATGACAATAATTATTCATTTAAACAAAACAACCTATACATAAATACATATTTACACTTAAATGTACATTTTCAAGTTTAAAACAGTAAAACCCATTTTTCTTTATTTTGACAACAATTTAATTTCTAAATGTAGTTCGAATTTTAAAAAATAGCCTCAAAAAAAGCTAAATTTCGAATTTTTGATTATTTACTTAAAAGTTATTGGGACCCCGGGGGGTAAAATCAACTTTTCAATGATATTTTTTCAGACATTTTCGCACTTAAACAACACACAATTCTAACTCAGTAAAATGGTTATAATCAAAATGTATAACCATAAAACCATACTTACAACAATTCACTCCCAACCTTTTTATTCCAAACATTCAAAAAACATAAACACGATTTAGTTTTAAATTAGAGGTTATTTAAGTGAAACAACCTTTATTTTAAAACCAAATTATAGTAAACAACTTTGAAAATAAAACCAAAATAATCACAAAAACATTTAAAATAAAACTAAAACGTAGATATAAACCTTTATTTTAAAACCAAAATGCTTAAAAAAGTTTTAAATTTAAACTATTGATACAAAACTGTACTACTCACTAACTGAATTTAAAAGTTTTAAAATAAAAGAAATAACCTTTATTTTAAAACAAAAACATAAATTGGATATAAAATTTATTAACGAAATATATTTAATTTAAAACTAAAAAAATATTTTGTCACATAAAATAAAACATAATTAAAGAAATAAATATTTATATAAAGGAATAAATAAATAAAAATGTTGTTACTTATGTAATTAATTAAAGATAAAAGTATATAAATATATAAATAAATACACTACATATTTAAATAAAATAAGATTTAAATATATAAACAAAAACTTAAAAGAATATAAAAATAAAAATTGCTTTATTGTTATATGTGTAAAAATAATTACAATTTTATTTTTTTATTTACTATTAATAAAGTTTGAATATAAATGTTTCAAAAAAACAAACAAAAAACATCGATTTTTCATGAAGTTTAATTTAAATTCGTGACGGGAAGGTTTGGCGATCAATAATGAATTATATAATATATATATAAATAAGGAATATACATAAATACTTATTTTTAATCAAAAAAACCACATTAAACCGGTTGTTGTCGATTTTTTGATAGGAAATTTTCAGTTGTATTAAAAAAGAATAAAACAGTCCAAAAACCTGTTAAAAACAGCAAAAAATAGGTGAAAATTAAAACTAAAAAAAAGTAGGCCAAAATAGTTGAAAAAAACCTTAAAATATGGTATAATTACTATGTAAAAAAAGAGGTGCAGTATGAAACAAATTTTTATCTCAAAAGAGCCTATTTTGTTAGGTCAATTTTTAAAATTTTCAGGGCAAATAACTAACGGTGGTGAGTCTAAAATTTTTTTAAAACAAAACACGGTTTTAGTTAATGGTGTAACGGAAAATAGACGTGGAAAGAAGCTTTTTGATGGCGATTTTGTAGAAATAAACAATGAAAAATACTGTATTGTATTAAAAAAATAAAAAAACTAATAAAAGAAAGGAGTATTTGTAATGAATCAAGAGGTAAAACAAACTTATACATCAACAAATATTCAAGTTTTAGAAGGGTTAGAAGCTGTAAGAAAAAGACCTGGGATGTACATAGGATCTACAGGCCCAAGAGGATTACATCATTTGGCTTGGGAAATTGTGGATAACTCGATCGATGAGGCGTTAGCGGGGTATTGTAAACAAATTGATGTAGAAATTTTTGGTGATAATTTACTTAAAGTAGTTGATAATGGACGTGGAATGCCTACCGATATTCACCCAAAAACAAAAGTTTCTGCAACAGAAACAATTTTTACTGTATTACATGCGGGTGGAAAATTCGACGGATCAAGTTATAAAGTATCTGGTGGACTTCACGGAGTTGGTGCTTCTGTTGTTAATGCACTTAGCGAGTGGTTAGAAGTGTATGTAAATCGTGATGGAAAAAGGTTTTATCAAAAATTCCAAAGAGGACATAGAGTTGATCCGTTAACTGTTATAGGGGAATCTAATTCTACTGGGACTACGGTTATCTTTAAACCGGATGCCGAGATATTCAGAGAGACTACTGTTTTTGATTACGAAACTCTTAGAAAAAGATTACAAGAATTGGCTTTCTTAAATAAAGGATTAATTATATCTATTAAAGATTCAAGAGATCCAAATAACGTGTTATTTGAAAAATATTGTTATGAAGGCGGAATTAAAGAGTACGTACAATATTTGAATAGAAACAAAAAAAGTATTCATCCAGATGTTGTAGTTATGGAAGAAACAGTTGAGGATGTTCTTATTGAAATAGGTTTTCAGTATACTGAAGAATATGGAACGATTTTAAATTCATATACAAATAACATTAACACAATAGAAGGTGGAACTCATGAAGAAGGGTTCAGAACTAGTTTAACTAGAATTTTAAACAATTACGGAAGAAATAGTGGGATCTTTAAAAAAGATGAAAGTTTAACCGGTGATGATGTTCGAGAAGGATTAACTGCGATTGTTTCATGTAAAATAGGAGAACCACAATTCGAAGGGCAAACAAAAACAAAATTGGGAAACACTGAAGTAAGAAGAATCGTTTCTCAAGTAATGAGCGATAAATTAGAAAGTTATTTAATGGAAAACCCAACAAGTGCAAGAATTATTGTGGAAAAAGCAATATTGGCTTTAAGAGCGAGAATTGCTGCGAAAAAAGCGCGTGAAGCAACTAGAAGAAAAAACCCGCTAGATTCTTTAGGCTTTGCTTCAAAATTAGCTGACTGTAGAACTAAAGATCCTGCGTTAGCTGAAATGTACATTGTCGAAGGAGATTCTGCCGGAGGTTCTGCGAAACAAGGTAGAGAAAGTTACTATCAAGCAATTTTGCCATTACGTGGGAAAGTGTTAAATGTGGAAAAAGCTTCACAAGATAAAATTATGGGAAACAAAGAAATCCGTTCAATTATTCAAGCTATTGGTACAGGAATAAAAGATGATTTTAACATAGATAACGCAAGATATCATAAAGTTGTTATAATGACCGACGCCGACGTTGACGGTGCACATATTAGAACTTTATTACTAACGTTCTTTTATAGATATATGAAACCATTAATTGAAAACGGATATGTTTATATTGCGCAACCTCCGTTATATAAAATTCAACAAGGTAAAAAGGTTGAGTATGCTTATTCTGATGAAGAATTAAATGTTAAGATTTCTCAAATTAACGGAAGATATAATATTCAACGTTATAAAGGACTTGGAGAAATGAACGCCGAACAATTGTGGGAAACTACAATGGATCCTAAATACAGAACACTTCTTAAAGTGTCTTTAACAGATGCTCAAAAAGCTGACCAAGTATTTAGTGTTTTAATGGGAGAAGACGTTGAACCAAGAAGAGATTTTATTGAACAAAATGCAGTTTATGTTCAAAATTTAGATATTTAATAGGAGGTGAAACTGTGAAAGAATTTGAAGAAAAAGAATTGTTAGAAGAAGAAATTGATTCTTCTGATACAGAAAAAGAAGAAGACACAGATGAACCTGAAGAAGAACTAGATAATCAGTTGTTAGAGGATAACAAAGATTATGTAGTTAATGTTGATTTATCAGATGAAATGCAAAATTCATTTTTAAGCTATGCGATGAGTGTTATTGTGGCTCGTGCACTACCTGATGTAAGAGATGGAATGAAACCAGTTCATAGAAGAATCTTATATACAATGAGTGAATTAGGTGTATTTAGTGACAAACCGCATAAGAAATCTGCCCGTATAGTAGGAGACGCTATGGGGAAATATCACCCGCACGGAGATTCTGCAATATATGAAGCAATGGTTCGTATGGCTCAAGATTTTAGTTACAGATATCCTTTAGTTGACGGCCATGGAAATTTTGGTTCTGTTGATGGTGATGGCGCAGCGGCTATGCGTTACACTGAAGCAAGAATGTCCAAGATTACAAACGAATTATTAAGAGATTTAAATAAAAATACTGTTGATTTTCAAGATAACTACGACGGATCTGAACAAGAACCTGTTGTATTACCGGCGAAAATTCCAAATCTTTTAGTTAACGGTGCTACAGGTATTGCTGTTGGTATGGCTACTAATATTCCACCGCATAATTTAACTGAAGTAATTAATGGAGTTTTAGCGTTAATTGAAAATCCGAATATTTCAATAGAAGAATTGATGTTGCATATTCAAGCACCAGATTTCCCAACTGGAGCAAAAATAATGGGACTTTCAAGCGTTAAACAAGCATATACTACTGGATCAGGTACTATTACTCTTCGCGCCAAATCCAAAGTAGTTAATTTATCAAATAACAAAAAAGAGATTATTATTACAGAAATTCCATACCAAGTTAATAAAACAAAATTAATTGAAAGAATAGCAGAGTTAGTTAAAGACAAAATAATAGACGGTATTACCGATTTAAGAGATGAATCTAACAGAAAAGGTATGCGTATTATTATCGAATTAAGAAGAGACGCAAATTCTGGGGTTATACTTAATAATTTATACAAATACAGTCAATTACAAACAACGTATGGTATAAACATGATTGCCTTAGATAAAGGTCAACCAAAGACATTAAATTTAAAACAAATACTTGAATGTTATTTGGAACATCAAATAGAGGTTGTTACACGTAGAACTGAGTACGATCTAGATAAAAATAAAAATAGACTTCATATTGTTGAAGGATTATTAATTGCATTGGCAAATATCGATGAAGTTGTTGAAACTATTAAACTATCTAAAACAGATGAGGAAGCGACATCTAAATTACAAGAGCAATTTTTATTAACAGAAATTCAAGCTAAAGCAATCTTAGATATGAGATTAAGAAGATTAACAGGGCTAGAAGTTAATAAATTAACTCAAGAAAAGTCTGATTTAGAAAAATTAGTTTCATATTTAACAGAAATTTTAGAAAACCATGACAAAAAGATGAAAGTGATTGTCGAAGAATTAACTGAAATTGCACGAAAATATGGAGATGAAAGAAAGTCAGAGATTGATTTAAGCGAAGACTTAGAAGTTGCTGATGAAGATCTAATTCCTGTAGAAGATGTAATTATTACTATGACAAATCAAGGATATATAAAAAGAATGACTGTAGACACATACCGCGTTCAAAGAAGAGGTGGTAAAGGTATTACAGGAGCGAAGATGAAAGAAGATGATTTTGTTGAAAAAGTAATGTTTACTTCTACTCATGATACGCTTTTATTCTTCAGTAATTTAGGTAAGGTTTATGCTTTAAAAGCTTATCAAGTTCCTTTAACAAGTAGAACGTCAAAAGGACTTCCGATTGTTAATTTATTAAAATTTGAAGAAGGCGAGTATTTAGCTACAATAATTAATGTAAAATCCCTAGATGATCCAGGATATTTAATATTTGCCACTAAGAATGGTATCATTAAAAAAACTGAATTGGTTCAATATAAGAACATTCGTTCTACTGGAATTCGTGCGATTACTTTAAATTCTAATGACGAATTAATTAAAGTAAGTTTAACAGATGGAACAAAAGATATTATTTTTGCTGCTTCAAACGGTAAAGCAATTAGATTTAACGAAGATACTGTGCGTTCTACAAATAGAATCGCAAGTGGAGTAAAAGGAATTAAAGTTGCTACAGGAGAAAGAGCAATTGGTCTTGCTGTTGTTAATGCAGAAGATGATCAGATTATTATTGTTACTGAGAACGGATACGGAAAACGAACAAGCGCTGATGATTTTAAAGTAAAAGGAAGAAACGGAAAAGGAGTTAAATTCTTGAATATGACTGATAAAGTTGGAATTCCTGTTTGTCTTGATACAGCGTCTGATAGTGAAGATTTAATGGTTATTACTGATGGAGGTATGATCATTAGAACACCTTTAGGTGCAATTTCGAAAATTGGTCGAGATGCGCAAGGTGTAAGAATTATTAAGGTTGACGATACTCAAAAAGTTGCTTCAATAGCTATTGTTCCTCATCAAGATGAAGAAGAAGAAGTCATTGATGAAAAAATAAATGATACAGAAAATGAAATGAAAGAACTATTAAATGCATATAATTCTGACGAATTAATCGATGAAGACGATACTATCGAAGAATTTGATGAAGAAAAAGAATAAAAACTTGACAATATATTTAAAAATAGGTATACTATATAAAAACTAATGATGTGGACAATAGTAACATAATTTATTATAGAGAGTTAACGTTTGGTGTAAGTTAATATGAATTAGTTATGAATCTACCACTGAAGTGGGTATAAAAGCTACCCCGGACGGGAACCGTTACATTCCTTAAGAGAGATTTGAAAAAATCTAATCTGGGTGGCACCGCGGATAAACTATTCGTCCCTGTTTTTACAGGGACTTTTTTCTTTGGAGGGTATATGTTAGATATTAAATTAATTAGAGAAGATTGTGAAGAAGTTATTAGAAGACTTAACACAAGAGGAAAAGATTTTAGTTATTTACGTGATTTAAAGCAAATGGACGAAGACAGAAGAAAACTATTAGTCAAAGTTGAAACTTTAAAAAACGAAAGAAACGAAAAGAGTAAACAAATTGGTTTATTGAAAAGACAAAAACTTGATGCTACAGAAGTTTTAAATAGTGTTGCGCATTTAGGTGATGAAATTAAAAGTTCTGAAGAAGAATTAAAAGTTTTAGAAGAAAAAATTCATTATATTTTATTAATTACACCTAATTTAGTACATAAAGATGTAAAAGTAGGTAAAGATGAAACTGAAAACAGAGTAATGAGATTTTTCAAAGAACCAACAAAATTTGACTTTGAACCTAAAGATCATCATGAATTAGGAACAAAACTTGGAATATTTGATTTTGACCGTGCTGCAAAAATTACAGGTGCAAGATTTGTTGTTTATAAAGGACTGGGTGCTAGATTAGAAAGAGCTTTAATTGCTTTCATGATGGATTTACATACAATGAGAAATAACTATAAAGAAGTTATGCCTCCGTTTATTGTAAATAGAGCATCTATGATTGGTACAGGACAATTCCCTAAATTTGAAGAAGATGCATACAGAGTAAGTGCAAGCGCTGATGAAGATTGGTATTTAAATCCTACAGCAGAAGTTCCTACTATTAACATGTATAGAGATGAAATTTTAGATGGTGACGATTTACCTATTAAATATGCTTCATTTACTACAGCATTTAGAGCTGAAGCTGGAAGTGCAGGAAGAGATACAAAAGGAATTTTAAGACAACATCAATTTAATAAAGTAGAATTAATTAAGTTTGCAAAGCCAGAAGATTCATATAATGAACTTGAAGCAATGGTACGTGATTCTGAAGAAGTTCTTCGTCAATTAGATATTCCTTACCGTGTTGTTGAATTATGCACAGGAGATATGGGGTTTGGTATGGCAAAGACATATGATATCGAAGTATGGCTACCAGGACAAAATACTTATCGTGAAATTGGTTCAATAAGTAATGCTGAAGATTATCAAGCAAGAAGAGCAAATATTCGTTTTAGAAGAACGAAAGATTCTAAAACTGAACTTGTTCATACTTTAAATGGATCAGGTTTAGCGGTTGGAAGAACTGTAATTGCAGTTATTGAAAATTACCAACAAGCAGATGGTACTATAAAAATACCAGAAGCATTAAAACCTTACATGGGTGTAGATTACATTAAATAAAAAGAAGCCGCTGGCTTCTTTTTTTATGTTTATAAATGTTTATTTATTTCAATATTTAACGAAAATTATAACATTTTGTATATAAAGACATATATATAACAAAAAAAAAGATAGTAGCTAAACTACTATCTATTTCATAATCTTGTTGTAAACTTCTTCTAATAAGTCTTTGTTATATTCATGTTCAACAGGACTTAAATTAATTTCTTCTTTAGAATAGCGAGGAATAATATGAATATGTAAATGCATTACTGTTTGTCCTGCTATTTGACCGCTATTATTTAAGATGTTTAAATCGTTAAAGTGTAATTTTTCTTTTAATAAATCTGAAACTTTTTTTACAACAACGAATAATTTTGATGCAAGATCTTCTGGTAAATCGAAAACATTAGTAATATGTTTTTTTGGTAAAACTAAGGTATGCCCAGGAGTTGCTTGAGAAATATCTAACATTGCATAAAAATCATCATCTTCATAAATTTTATATGAAGGAATTTCTTTGTTTAAAATTTTACAAAAAATGCACATTTTGTATCACCTCAATAATATTTTATCAAATGTCTTTTAAAATTGCAAGAAAATATGATAGAATTATATAGGTGATTAAATGAATAATAGAAATACAACAAGAAGAGTAGTAACAATTTCAATATTAATATCATTAAGTGTTATTTTTTCATATTTTGATAATTTAATATCTAATGGTATTTTTTCGTCGTTGCGTGTTATAGTTCCAAGTTTTAAAATTGGACTAGCAAATATAGCAATTATAATGTTCGTATATAAATTTAAAACAAGTGAAGGATTAATTTCTATATTTTTAAAATCTGTATTAGTTGCTCTATTGTTTACTGGGCCAACAGGTTTTATGATTGGTTTTCCTGGAACACTATTAAGTTTCTTTGTTATGAAAATTTTATCAAAAGCACTTAAAGAAGAAAAATACATGCCTTTTGTAAGTGCAATAGGTGGTTTAAGTCATTCTTTTGGACAAATTGTATCGGCATTTATTATTTACGGTATTACAAAAATCGAAGCATTTATAGTTTATGCTCCTTTAATTTTTGTAATTAGTATTTTTTCTGGAGTTTTAGTTGGTATAGTTGGCAAAAAAACGATTAAACTAATAGATACTTATCAATTAATAAAGTAAACGTCTATTATCCAAAAGGATATTCGTATTCAATAGTATCTTCAAAAGATACATATGAAAGATAAATTGTTAGTAATAAATAATTTATTCCAGTTTGATTGTCTCGAACAATTAGGTGGTCTTTACCGGCTTCTAAAATTTCACCTTTAAAAATTTTTGAACCCCATTGACTTCCTTCAAAACTCATATATACAGTTGCAATTTTACCTTTATTTAATCTTAAGATATTTTCAATATAAGATTGTTCTTGATAAATTGGATTATTTGGGTAAGGTTGTTGATAAGGCCCAAAGTTATAATTTGGATAAGGGGTACCATATGGTGGTTGATAGTTAATTGTCATAAAATCTCCTTTATTTTGTTTTTACAGTAAAGTATATGATTCTAAATTGTCTATTATTACACTAATAGCAATTTTCTGATTCTACTGGAGAATAAAAACAATGAGATTTATATCTACCACTGTTCCACTGGTTCCACCATTTTTCCATACAACTTTGACCGTTGGAATTATAAAACCATAAAGATCTTGTTGCTGGGTGAAATTTTTCGCCTTTTATGCAACGTCTTGCAAGTTTTATATCAACACTTCTTGCTGCTTGATAAAAGTAAGGGAATAAGGTTGCTTCAAAACCTCCAGGTCTTTGAAATACCATTTGTTCTATTGATGTAATGTTTTTAAAGTCTAGGCACTTTGCAAGTACTCTATTTATACCAACATTACCTACCATTAACATTCCTAAACTCCCTTCACTTTCTGCTTCTGCTCTCATGAGCCTTGCAAGAAGTTTAACTTCTTCTTCATTATGAGATACTACGCTTATATATATCACCTCATAATAAGATATTAATTAATAAAAAAATTATGTTAGGAAGATAAAATGAACAAAAAAATAAATTTATCAAGTTCAAATAAATATATAATTAAAAAACCTGGTTCGCATAAATGTGATCACAGTTGTCAAAATAAAAAACAAGGTTGTCCTTTGTGTGGAAAAATAGGTATGAGTGTTCCTCTTGAAACAGTACAAACTTTAACACAAATGGAAAATATTGGTTCTAGCTTCTTTTTATGCACTAGCCCGAATTGCAAAGTTGTTTATTATAATAAAGAGTTTATATTTAATAAATGTGATATAACTACTAAAGTTTGGTATAAAGAACCTATTGAAGATTTTATTGTTTGTTATTGTCAAAATATCAAATTAATTGATGTTATGAATGCTGTTACTTATTTAAGAGGTAATAATAACAAAGAAGATGTACTAAAATTTTTAAATAAAAATCAATTAAACAAAGATTGTTTACATAAAAATCCTACAGGTGTTTCGTGTGATAAATTATTTGATAACGCCTTAGAATTTGCAAAGAATAGATATAATAAATTAAAAGGAGAATAAACTATGAATATTTGGCATGATATTAATCCAGAAAGAATTAAAAGTGACGATTTTATTGCTGTAGTTGAGATTAAAAAAGGGTCTAAGAAAAAATATGAATTAGATAAAGAAACAGGATTAATCATTTTAGACAGAATTTTATATACTTCAACACATTATCCTGCAAACTATGGTTTTATACCAAGAACATATGGAGAAGATAATGACCCACTAGATGTTTTAGTGTTATGTAGTGATGGGTTAGAACCATTAAGTATGGTTAGATGTTATCCTGTTGGTGTTATTAGAATGATCGATGACAACCAAGTAGATGATAAGATTATTGCAATTCCTTTTAAAGATCCAACATGGAATTTTTGTAATGGAATGAAAGATTTACCACCCCATCTAGCAGAAGAAATTGAACATTTCTTCCAAGTTTATAAAATGTTGGAACATAAAGAAACTACAGTTTTAACAGTTTTAGATAAAGAGGACGCTTTAGATATAATTAATAAAGCGATGGATAGATATAATACAATTTTTAACAAATAAAAAATATATTTATATATATTAAAATGTAGGAGGCGTAAAATGTTAAGTGATATTGAAATTGCTAAACAAAGTAAAATGGTTAAAATAAGTGAATTAATCGAAAAATTAAACATTGATGAAGATGATGTTGATTATTATGGAAAATATAAAGCTAAATTGAATTTAAGTTTATATGATAAGTTAGCTGACAAAAAAGATGGTAAATTAATTTTAGTATCTGCTATATCACCAACACCTTTAGGTGAAGGAAAATCAACAACTACTATTGGATTAACAGATGCTATGAATAAATTAAATTATAATACTCTTGCTGCGCTTCGTGAACCATCACTAGGACCTGTTTTTGGTGTAAAAGGTGGAGCAGCTGGAGGAGGATATGCACAAGTTAATCCGATGGCTGATTTAAATTTACATTTTACAGGAGACTTGCATGCAATGACTTCTGCTAATAATTTAATTAGTGCATGCATTGATAATCATATTCATCAAGGTAATTTATTAAATATTGATCCTGAAAATATTCGATGGGAAAGATGTTTAGATTTAAATGATCGTGCTCTTCGTCAAGTAGTAGTTGGTTGTGGGCCAAAATCTAATGGTGTTGAAAGAAAAGATCGTTTTAACATTACTGTTGCTTCCGAAATTATGGCTATTCTATGTTTAGCTAAAGATTTAAAAGATTTAAGAAGAAGAATTGAAGACATTATTGTTGGATATACATATGATAAAAAAGTGGTAACTGTCAAAGATTTAGGAATTGCTGGAAGTGTTGTTGTACTTTTAAAAGATGCTATGAATCCAAATGTAATTCAAACATTAGAAAATAATCCTGTATTAGTTCATGGTGGACCATTTGCTAATATAGCACATGGATGTAATTCAATTGTAGCAACTAAAATGGCCTTAAAACTTGCTGATTATGTTGTTACTGAAGCTGGATTTGGTGCAGATTTAGGTGCTGAGAAATTTTTAGATATTAAATGTCGTGAAGCTGGATTAAAAGTATCAGCAGTTGTAATTGTAGCAACAATTAAAGCATTGAAATATCATGGAAATGTTAAAATGAAAGATATTCAAGAAGAAAATATAGAAGCATTAGAAAAAGGATTTATGAATTTAGTAAAGCATGTTGATACAATTCAGAAATTTGGAATTCCTTTTGTTATCGCTTTAAATAAATATCATACTGATACTGAAAATGAATTAAATACATTTAATAAACTTGCAAGTGAGTATAATTTCCCTGTAGCTCTAAGCGAAGTATTTGCTAAAGGAGGAGAAGGTGGTATTGAACTTGCTAAACAAGTTGTTGCATCTATTAATGAACCTCATACACCTAAATATATGTATGATTTAACTGATACTATTGAAAACAAAATTAATTTAATTGCAAAAAATGTATATGGAGCAAAAGATGTTGTCTTTTCTGAATATGCTAAAGAACAATTAATTGAATTAGAAAATTCAAAATATAAAGACTTTTATATTTGTATGGCAAAAACTCCGCTTTCTTTAACAGATAATCCTAAGCTTGTTGGTAGACCACAAGAGTTTACTATTTCAATTAAAGAAATTAAAATTTCTGCTGGAGCTCGTTTTTTAGTTTGCTTAACAGGAGATATTATGACAATGCCTGGTCTTCCAAAAGAACCATTAGCAAATAAAATTGATTTAAATGAATTAAATGAAATAATTAATTTATCATAGGAGTAAAATATGTTGTTAGATGGAAAAGCTGTTAGCTTACATATTAAAGAAAATATAAAAGATAAAGTTTTACAATTAAATAATATATATAACAGCGTTCCTAAACTTGTTGTTGTTCAAGTAGGTAATAATTCAGCTAGTAATGTATATATTAAAAATAAATTAAAAGCAGCATCGTTTGTAGGAATTGATGCCGAATTAGTTCATTTTGATGAAAATGTCACAAATGAAGAAATGTTAGATACAATACATAGATTAAATAATGATAATAATGTGGATGGTATTATTGTACAATTACCGCTTCCTTCTCATTTAAATGAAACAGATATTATAAATGAAATTGATAATTCAAAAGATGTTGATGGATTTGGCTTAATTAACAAAGGTAAATTATTTTGTGGAATTGATTCTTTAAAAAGTGCGACTCCATATGGTATTATGGAATTATTAAAATATTATAATATCGAGTTAAAGGGAAAACATGCTGTAGTTGTTGGCCGTAGTAATATTGTTGGTAAACCTATGGCTATAATGTTATTAAATGAAAATGCTACAGTTTCTATGTGTCACTCTAGAACAACTAACTTAAAAGAGATGTGTTTACAAGCAGATATTTTAGTTTCTGCTGTTGGTAAAGCTAAATTTATTACAAAAGATATGGTAAAAAAAGGCGCAGTTGTTGTCGATGTTGGAATGAATAGAGATGAAAACGGAAAATTATGTGGTGATGTAGACTTTATAAATGTTGAAGACGTTGCTTCATATATAACTCCTGTTCCTGGTGGTGTTGGTCCTCTTACAATTGCAATGTTATTACAAAACACTTTGAATGCATATATTGCAAGAAGGGGGATAAAATGTTAATAGTTGGTTTAGGAAATCCTGGTAAGGAATACGAAAAGACAAGACATAACGTTGGATTTATGTTTGTTGATTTTTTAGCTGATGCATATAATGCTACATTTAAATTAGATAAAAAGCATCAAGCAATGATTGCTGAAATTAAAATAGGTAGTAATAAATGTTATTTATTAAAACCTATGACATATATGAATCTTTCAGGAATTGCTGTTAGAAGTTTTAGTGACTATTATAAAATACCTGCTAGTGAAATTTTAATTGTAGTAGATGATTTAGCACTTGATACTGGAATGATTCGAATTAGAAAAAATGGTTCAAGTGGTGGTCATAACGGTTTAAAATCTATTTTTAGTCAAATGGCAACAGAAAATATTGCTAGACTTAGAATAGGAATTAATACAAATAAAGCAATTGACACAAAAGATTATGTTCTTGGTCGTTTTTCAAAAACAGATGAAGAACAAATAAAAAAGACAGTTTCTTTATCAACTAATATTATTTCTGATTTTTCAGATAAAGGAATTGATTATATTATGAATAAATATAACGGTGTTAAATAATGAAAATAACTGAATATATATTAAATAATAAGAAAATTAATGATATTGTTTCAAAAATTGTTAATTCATCTAATCATAATAATATATATATTGGTAATTCGTCTGCTAATTACTCTAAGTATTTAGCTATATCAACTTTTTTGAGAACTAATAAAACAATAGTGTATTTAGCAAGCGATATTTATCATGCTTCTTTAGCTTACGATACTTTCTTAGATGTTCTAGGAAAGGAATTTGTAAGCTTTTTTCCAGGTGAAGAGTTTGTTAGCCAAGAAATGGTAGCTTCTTCTAGTATGTTTAAATTAGCTAGAATGAACGCATTATCAAGAATTGTTGAAGATATCCCTACAATATTAGTAATTAATACAGAAGGTGCTTTAAAAAATGTTATGTCATATGACAAAATTAAAGAAAGTATTCTTAATATTAAAGTAGGTAATATATATAAAAAAGAAGATTTAATAAAAAATCTTGTAATTAGAGGTTATAAAAAGCAAATTGTTACTGAATCTCAAGGGTCATTTAGTGTTCGTGGTGAGGTTTTAGATATATTCCCAGTAAATTTTGATGATCCTATTCGTATTAATTTCTTTGATGATGAGATTGAAACTATAAAATATTTTGATGTTGGAACTCAACTAAGTATTAGTAAATGCGATAGTGTATCGGTATATCCTGTTTATGAAATGTATTATGATGATGTTGAAGTTATTAAAGAAAGCATTTTAAAAAATCAAAATTTATCAGATAAAGTAAAAGAAGATATAACAAGATTAGAAAATTATGAAAATTTAGACCAGTTATATATATATTTACCTTACATTGACAAAAATTATGTAAATGTATTAGATTTAATAGATGATAAAATTATTTTTATTGATGAATATAATGACGTTTTAGAAAAAGAAAAACAAGAGTCTTTAGAAATTGCTTCTTATTTAGAAACAAACAACTTTAAAATTTCTAATAATTTCTTTAATGAAATAGTTGATGTAATAAGTAATAACAAATTAGTATTTATAAATTCTTATTTAACAAATATTTTAGGATATAAGTTTGATTATTTTGTTGACTGTAAAACTATTAATAATTTAGAGTATAATAACAATTTAAAGAATTTAATTACTGATATAAAAGCTAATAAAGAAAAAACATATATATTAACTCAAACAGAAGAAAGAAAATTAAGTCATATTAAAGATATTTTGGAAATAAACCATATTGATTTTGAATATTTAGATGATTTTAACTTAATTAAAGATAATAAAGTATATATTACTATTTTAGAAAATGCTTATGGTTATGTAGATATAGAATCTAATATTGAATTAATTACTCCTAATGAATATTCTAGTGGAAAAGTAGAAAGAAAAGGAAAATATCAAGAATACTATAAAAATAGTGTTAAAATATATAGTAAAGATGAATTAAGTGTTGGAGATTATATTGTACATCAAACATATGGTATTGGAATTTATAAAGGGATTGAAACAATAGAAAACAATAATATTAAAAATGATTACTTAGTATTAATGTATGCTAATGATTCAAAACTAAAGATTCCTGTTGAAAATATATATATACTTGAAAAGTATTTAGGTAATAAAGAAAGACTTCCTAAATTAAATAATATTAATTCAAAAGATTGGGCTAAGAAAAAAGCTAGGGTTCAAGAAAAAGTAGTTGAACTTGCTTCTCGTTTAATTAAAGTACAAGCAGAAAGGGCCTTAAAGAAAGGATTTAAGTATCCAGCCGATTCTGAGTATCAAATTCAATTTGAACGTGACTTCGGGTATTATGAGACACCTGATCAGCTAAAAGCGATAAATGACGTTAAAAATGACCTAGAATCAGGAAAATTAATGGATCGATTACTTTGTGGTGATGTTGGATTTGGAAAAACAGAAGTTGCAATGAGAGCTGCCTTTAAAGTTGTTGAAGGAGGAAAGCAAGTTGCCTACCTTGCTCCAACTACAGTTTTAACTAGACAACATTATTTAACATTTAAAGATCGTTTTGAACAATATGGGATAAAAGTAGAATTATTAAACAGATTTGTTCCAATGGAAAAACAAAAAGAAATCATTAAAGGATTAAAAACAGGTTTTGTTGATATAGTAATTGGAACGCATAGACTTTTATCAAAAGAAATTGTTTTTAAAGATTTAGGGTTTTTAATTATAGATGAAGAACAAAGATTTGGTGTTGAACATAAAGAACGTTTTAAAGAGCTAAAAACAGATGTTGATGTATTAAGTTTATCAGCAACGCCAATTCCAAGAACACTTCAAATGTCATTACTTGGAGTAAAAGATTTAAGTGTAATTGAAACACCTCCAGTAAATAGACTTCCAATTCAGACATATTTGTTAGAAAATAATGATTCAGTAATTAGAGAAGCTATAAATAGAGAACTAGCTAGAAATGGACAAGTATTTTATTTACTTAACAGAATAACAGAACTAGATAGCGTAGTAAGAAAAGTAAAAAAACTTGTTCCAAAAGCAAAAATTGGTTTAATTCATAGTAAGCTTGATAAAGATGAAATTGAAGAAGTAATAAATTCTTTTGTTGAAAACGAAATAAATGTTTTAATTTGTACATCTATTATTGAAACTGGTATAGATATACCAAATGCAAACACACTAATTATTGAAAGATCTGAATTATTAGGTCTTAGTCAACTTTATCAAATAAGAGGACGTGTTGGTAGAAGTGATAGAATAGCGTATGCCTATTTTATGTATGAAAAGAATAAAATATTAACAGATGCTTCTAGAAAAAGATTAGAAGCAATTAAAGAATTTACAACTTTAGGTAGTGGATATAAAATTGCTATGCGAGATTTATCAATAAGAGGTGCAGGAGATATATTAGGTAAGGATCAATCCGGATTTATTGATGATATTGGTATAACGTTATATATAAAAATGTTAAATGATGAAGTAGCAAGACAAAAAGGAATTAATAAAGAAGAAATTAAAGATAAAAATTATCAAATTGCTGTATCTCACCATGTAGATGCATTGTATGTTGGTGATGATGCATTAAGAATTGAAGTTCATAAAGTAATTAATAAAGTCAAAACTCGTGAAGATCAAGAAAAATTAATTCAAGAATTTAAAGATAGATATGGTACGGTTAAAGAAGAAATACTTTTATATATAGAAGCAAAGTATTTAGAACATTTACTTAAAACAAAAGGTATTGAATTCTTTAAAGAAACACCAAAAGATGTTAAACTTACAATTTCTGAAGCAAAAACTCAATCTCTTTCTGCAAAACAACTTTATGAAATTGTAACAAAAACAACTCTTAAATTTAAATTAGAATATATAAACAGAAAAGTAAATATTTATATTGATCGAAGCAAATTTGATAAAAGTTATATATATACTTTAAATAAAGTATTAGAAAAGTTATAAAAATTTTGTATAAAAATAGTTATATTACCAATAATATATATAGGATTTTGAGGTGATATAATGAAAGCAATTGGAGTAGTACGAAGAATTGATGATTTAGGTAGAATTGTTATTCCCAAAGAATTAAGAAAAACAATGAGAATTAAAGAAGGAGACTCTTTAGAAATATTCATTGATGGTACTGATAAAGTTGTATTAAGAAAATATTCTCCAGTACAAAATATTAATGAAATAGTAAATGAATTTGTTATTGGTTTATATGAAGCAACAAAATCAGATATAATAATTACCGATAATGAACAAATACTTGCTGTTGCAGGAAGTGTTCCTAAAGAGTTGGTTGGAAGAAAATTATCTTTATTTTATTCAGAACGAATTAGAAATAGAGCTACACAAATAATTGATAAGCCAAATAATTTTGAAATTACTGAACAATATAAAATTAATAAACCATTAATATTTAAAACAATCAGTGTATATGGAGATATATTAGGTTCAGTTTTAATTGTGTGTAGTAACCAAATTACGGATATTGAAAAGAGTTTAGTTGATTTTAGTACGTCGTTTTTTAATAAATATTTAGAAAATTAAACTAGTGATATATATATTCACTAGTTTTTTAAATAACATGTTAATAAAAAATAATATAGCGTAATAAGCTATATTAGAAAACAAACAAAAAAAGAAGCAAATGTTAAAATATATATACCGTTTTAACAAAATTATTGACTTTAATTTGTATTTAATGTAAAATTATAACAAAAGAGTTAGGAGGTAAAAATATGAAAGTAGGAATTATGACTGATGTTAATGCTGGACTTGATTATTTAAATTGCCCATATGATGTAACTATATTACGTTCAAGTGTAAATTTTAAAGATGAAGTTTTAGTGGATGGTATAGATATTACTTCAACTGAATTTTATGATAGATTAAAAAATATTTCAAATAAAGAAGATATTCCATCAACTAGCGCTCCATCATTAGGAAGTATATATGATGCTTTTGATAAATTTGTTGAAGAAGGATATACACATGTTTTACATTTTCCAATATCTTTTGAATTAAGTGGTACAGGAAAAAGTGTTGTTCAAGTTGCTGAAGAATATAAAGATAAACTTAATATAACTGTTATTAATACTAAAAGTGCTGGTTATTTACAAGCTTATTTAGTTTTAAATGCTTGTAAAATGATTGAAGACAATAAATCAATTGAAGATGTAATATATATGACAAACAAAATTATGGAAAACTGGTGTCTATATTTTGTTGTTGGAGATTTAAATTATCTTATTAAAAATGGTAGATTAAGTAATGCTGCTGGATTTATTGGAAATTTATTAAAAATAAAACCTCTTTTAAAGTTAACAGAAGAAGGTAAATTATTTCAATTTGAAAAAATTAAAACATTAAAAAGAGCTCAATCACAGATTGTAGAATATGTAAAAGATTTTGTTAAAGATGCTAAAAAATATAAACTAGTAATAATGCATTCATGCGAAAAATCAGAAATTGAGGAATTTAAAGTAATCATTAAAGAAATCTTTACTGATATTGATGATATAGAAGATGCATTAGTAACTCCAGCTGTTGGAGCTCATGTAGGTCCAAATGTTTATGGGCTTGGAGCTATTATTTTAGAATAAGACAATAATCTTGCAATTTTTAATAAAATATTGTAAAATAAATAACGGAAATTTTTATAGACGGAGGTGTTTTTCATGCCATTAGTAAATATGGTAAATATGCTTGCTAAAGCAAAAGAAGGAAAATATGCAGTAGGTCAATATAATATTAATAACTTAGAATGGACTAAAACTATTCTTTTAACTGCAGAAAAAAATAATTCACCAGTTATTTTAGGTGTATCTGAAGGTGCAGCAAAATACATGGGTGGATTTAATACAATTGTAATGATGGTAAAGGGATTAATGCAAGATTTAAACATTACTGTTGATGTTGCAATTCATTTAGACCACGGTTCATCATTTGCAAAATGTAAAGCAGCAATCGATGCTGGATTTACATCTGTTATGATTGATGGTTCACATCATCCAATTGCTGAAAATATTCAAATGACTAAAGAAGTTGTTGAATATGCACACTCAAAAGGAGTATCAGTTGAAGCTGAAGTTGGTACAGTTGGTGGAAACGAAGATGGTGTTATCGGTGGAATTCAATACGCTGATAAAGACGAATGTGTTCGTTTAGTAAATGAAACAGGAGTAGATGCTTTAGCACCTGCACTTGGAAGTGTTCATGGACCATATAAAGGTGAACCGGTTTTAGGATTCAAAGAAATGTTAGAAATCAAAGAATTAACTAACATGCCACTTGTATTACATGGTGGAACTGGAATTCCTGATGAAAAAATTCAAAAAGCTATCGAATGTGGTACTTGCAAAATCAATGTTAATACTGAATGTCAATTAGCATTTAACAAAATCATTCGTGAAGTTATTGCAAATGATGCTGAAGTATATGACCCAAGAAAATTAATCGGGCCTGCAACTAAAGGAATTGAAGCTGCTGTTACTGAAAAAATGACAGTATTTGGTACTTTAGGAAAAAACTAAAATAAATTAAACAGGCTATATTTAGCCTGTTTTTATAAAAGGAAAAAATATGAAAATTGTAGCTAGTTTATTAATAACAAAAAACTATTTTTCTCAAGAAGAAATAAAACAAACAGTTAAAGATATTGAAACATATATATATCACGTTGAAAAACTATATTTAATTAATTTTACAAAACATAGTATTGATGATATATATAACAAAATCAAAAAATATAATAATGTTGAAGTGGTATCAGCACAAAATTTAGGGCAAGTATATAATTATAACACTGCTTTAAGTTTAGCATATAAAGAACAGGCAGACTTTGGGGTTATAATGGAACTTGGTTACTTTTATGAAGAAAGTGATTTTCTTGTTTTAAAAAGATATGCTATAGCTAACCCTGATACATGTATTATTACTCCAAATCCTGTATATACATGTGAAGAACCTCAAAGACAAGAAATAGATGATAGATTAATTAAAGGATGTCATTTAGTTGGTACTTTAATTAATATGAACTGTTACAAAGAAAGAGGTTTTATAGAAAAATATTATCAAACAACATTTGATTATGAATATTGTTTATATCATAGATCACAAAATAGAAAAATAGTTTTAATGATTAATGCTATATTAAGAAACGCTAACTACAAAATAAAAGAAAGAAGATTCTTGTTTGCTACTACATATATATATGATAGAGATTTACTTGACCTCTATTATGAAGTAAGAAATAGACATTACTTATGGGATGAATATAAAGATATAGATCCTGAATTCGTAAAAATCGATAAAAAAGACTATAAAAAAGAAATTAAAGAAATGCGACTAAAAGATAAAGGATATAAAGAAAAATCATTAATTATTAATAGAGCACTTAATGACTACTACAAAGGAATCACCGGTAAAAAACAAGAAGGATAAAAATAGAAGGAACTGTAATAAAAAAACAGTTCCTTTTTATATTTATTCTATAAAAATCTACAAAAATAAACTTTTATTAAATTAACCAAGTTTTACTTTATATGATATAAATAGTATATATGTTGCTAGCTTTTTAATTTAAATGATATAATATATATATAAAAAGAAGTACTCAAATGTGTACATTAATAAACGTAGGAGGTAACATGAAAAAGTATATATTGATATTAATTTTATTTATATGTACATTAATTACTTCATGTACATTACCAGGACAAAACCAAGGAAATAACAATAATAATCAAAATGATATATATTACAAAGTATATTTTGATAGTTATTATGGAAGTTTTGTTGAACCGCTTGATGTAAAACAAGGTGAACTTGCCATAAAACCTGTAGATCCAACAAAAGAAAACTTTAGATTTTTATATTGGACTTTAAACAATGTAGAATATGATTTTAATACACCAGTTACATCAAATATTACACTTGTAGCTTTATGGGAACAAGTAGGTTATCATGTACATGATTATGTAGTTACTAAAGTTGAACCTACTTGTACAGAAAAAGGATATACAGAATATATATGTTCTTGCGGAGATATATTTAAAGATAGTTATATTGATGAATTAGGCCATAATGAAGAAAAACATCCAGCAAAATCCCCAACATCTACAGAAATTGGATGGGAAGAATATGTTACTTGTACTAGATGTAGTTATACAACATATAAAGAAATCCCTGTGTTAAACAACACATCTATTGAAATATATGAAAAAGATGGTAAAAAATTCTTTAATTTCGGATCATATCCTCAAACTCATGTTAACAATAATGAATTAATTAATGAATTAAATAAATTAACAAATGTTAATTCAAGAGGATACTATGAATATAATGGAAGCGAATATGCAAAAGTAACTACAAAACCGTGTAATTATGGGGCAACAGATTATACATATAGTACAGGAAAAATTGTAGTAGATGGTATTACTGAATGGTTTAAAGTGGAACCTATTGTTTGGAAAATTCTTTCAACAAGTAATAATATTTATCAAGTATTAAGCGAATATATTCTAGATGTATCTTGCTACTATCATGACTATGATGAAGTGCGAACTATTGATAGCAAAACCGTATATGCAAATAATTATAAGTACTCAGATATTAGAGAATTCTTAAATAATACATTCTTAAATTCAGCATTTAAATCTAATGAACAATCTTTAATAGTAGTAACAGAAGTAGATAATAGTGCTAGTACAACATATTCGTCTAGTAATCCGTATGTATGCGAAAATACATTTGATAATATATATTTATTAAGTCATCAAGATACATTAAATACAAATTATGGTTTTTCTTCTTATAATGTAGGTTATGGTGGTGAAGAAAGAATGTCGATAGTAACAGATTATGCAAAAGCAATGGGGGTATGGTGGAATACATCTTCATCTTATTATAATATAGGCTATTGGTGGCTTCGTTCGCCTAGTTACGACTTTTCTTACAACGCGGGCGTTGTTAACTACGATGGCGGCGTGTATATTTACGACGAAGTCTCTATTAGCGGAATCGGAGTTCGCCCAGCCACCACGATAGCAATCCAATAATCAGTTCGAAAGGCAATTCCTTGCGCGTTGAATCAAAAAGCGTAAGCGTACAATGCGCAAAACTTTGAAAACGAATGAAAAACATAGGGGTATGGTTGTAAAATGTACGTGGGCAATTGGTGGCTTCATTCGCCTAACAAGAAAAAAGTACTTTTTAATATAGTACTTAAAATAGAAATTAAAATAATAATAGAACATATATTTATTATTAAAAAAGTGTAAATAAATTTATATATTGAATTATTATTAAAGTGTATAGTTCATATAAATAATATTAATATAATTGGAACTGTTAAAATAATTTTTAACAGTTCTTTTATATATAATTATGTATTTATATTGTGATACATATAGATTAATGTTATAATTTAGTTGATTAGATATATTTTAAAAGGAGCATTAATATGAAAAAGTATTTATTAATATTAATTTTATTTTTATGTACATTAATTACATCATGTACATTACCAGGACAAAACCAAGGAAATAGCAATCAAAATGATATATATTATACAGTATTTTTTGATAGTAATTATGGTAGTTTCGTCGAATCACAAAATATCAAAAATGGAAGTAATGCTATAAAACCAGTTGATCCAATAAAAGAAAACTTTAAATTTCTATATTGGGAATTTAATAATGAAGAATATGATTTTAATACACCAGTTACAAGTAATATTACACTTATAGCAAAATGGGAAGAAGTTGGGGTTCATACTCATTTTTATACAACAAATGTAATAGAACCTACATGTACTCTACAAGGATATACGCAGTATATATGTGATTGTGGATATATATATTTAGATAATTATATTGATGAATTAGGTCATAATGAAGTATATCATGAAGCAAAAACTCCTACTGAAACAGAAATAGGATGGGATGCATATGTAACATGTACAAGATGTGATTATTCAACATATATTGAAATTCCTGCAACAGGTAAAATTTCTATTGAAATATACGTAAAAGATGGAAAACAATATTTTAATTTAGGTTCATATCCTCAAACTCATATTAATGATTCTGCTTTAATTGAAGAACTAAATAAATTAACTACGGTTAATGCTAGAGGATATTATGAGTATAATGGAGAAGAATATGCTAAAATGACACCTCAAATCAATAATGTATTTAACGAAGAATTATTATTTAGTACAGGAAAACCTATTGAAAATGGTGTGACTGAATGGTTTATTGTTGAACCAATAGTATGGAGAATTTTAGAAAGTGATAATGATACATATAAGGTAATAAGCGAATATATATTAGATTTATCTTGTTATAGTAACGCGTCTTCGTCTAGTAATTGGAATAATTACAAAAATTCTCAAATTAGAAAATTTTTAAATGATGAGTTTTATAATTCTGCTTTTAATAATAATGAAAAAACCTTAATTATTGATACAGAAGTTGATAATAGCGTTAGTACAGCAGATAGTTTAGAAAATTCTTATGTGTGCGAAAATACTTTTGATAAAATATATTTATTAAGTTATCAAGATGTAATTAATCCTGAATATGGATTTGCTGGTCCAAACGAAACTGACTATTCTAAAATAGCTGAAGCAACTGATTATGCAAAAGGTAATGATCTATTAACAACATTCTTTAATCACAGAACAAGTTGGTGGATTCGTACACCGTATAGTGCTGATGCTAATGAGGCATATTATATTAGTAATGTTGGTAGAATTACTTATTTTTATGTTTATAATATATATGGAGTTCGTCCTGCAACTACTGTATCATTTAACTAGTTTTATGTAAAATAAAGGGAACTATTTTTATAAATAGTTCTTTTGTTTTTTAGCTTATAATATATTCCTGTATTAATTACTTTTTTAAATTAAGTAGGAAATTTTTATATAAAAATAGGATTTTTTTGAAAACTCAAAATAGTATATAATATATAATGAAAAGAGAAAAGTGTAAAAATTTTTCTCTTTTTTCTTATATATAAGTCAAATTGCTTGCAATTGATAGGTAAAATGAGTATAATATTAAAGGCTTAGAGAAGGGCGAAGAAAGGCAAGGTTGCTGATACTCACGGATGAGTTGTCGTGTCCTGGGTCTGTCAGGTAATTTGTCTGGAGCCTACCTTAAAACTAAATAGGAGGAAAAAACATGGCAAAAGAAAGAAAATTAAGAATAAGATTATTATCTTATGATCACAGATTATTAGACGAATCTGCGAAAAAAATTGTGGAAACTGCTAAAAGAACTGGTGCTACAGTTTCTGGACCAATTCCACTACCAACTGAAAAGGAAGTATTTACTATTATCCGTTCACCACACAAATATAAAGATTCACGTGAACAATTTGAACGTAGAACACACAAACGTTTAATCGATATCGTAAATATTACACCTAAAACAATGGATGCGTTAGTTCACTTAGAATTACCATCTGGTGTTGAAATCGTATTAAAATAAATTTAAATAGGAGGAAAGAAAAATGGCCAAAGGAATCTTAGGTAAAAAAATTGGGATGACTCAAATTTTCTCTGAAGCTGGTTTATTAATTCCAGTTACAGTAATTGAAGTTACTCCAAATGTTGTATTACAAAAAAAGGTTGTTGCTACTGATGGTTACAATGCAATCCAATTAGGTTATGATGACAAAAAAGCTAAAGCTGCAAACAAAGCTGAAGTTGGACATGCAAAAGCTGCTAACACTGCCCCTAAGCGCTTCGTTAAAGAAATCGCCGGAGAAGAAATGTTAGGATTTGAAGTTGGACAACTTGTTAAAGCAAACATCTTCGTTGAAGGTGAATTAGTGGATGTTACTGGAACTTCTAAAGGTAAAGGTTACCAAGGGGTTATCAAAAGACATAACTTCCACATCGGACCAATGTCTCATGGATCAGGATATCATAGAGGAATCGGATCAATGGGTTCAATCGACCCAGCACGTGTTAAACCTGGTAAGAAAATGGCAGGTAGAATGGGTGGAGAAACAACAACTATTCAAAATTTAGAATTAGTTAAATATGATGAAAAAAATAACGTTATTTTAGTTAAGGGTAATGTTCCTGGTGCTAAGAATTCATATGTAGTAGTTACAAATGCAAACAAAGCACATCAACCAGCTGTTAACCCTGAAGCTTTAGCGTAGGAAGGAGACCAACATGCCTAGTGTAGTATTATTCAATCAAAACGGAAGAAAACTTGGAACTTTAGATTTAAGCGATGCTGTATTCGGAGTTGAATATAACAACTATCCTCAAGCAGTATTTGAAACTGTTGTAGCAGAAAGAGCAGCAATGCGCCAAGGTACACAAAAAGCTAAAACTCGTACAGAAGTTAGCGGTGGTGGTAGAAAACCATGGAGACAAAAAGGAACTGGACGTGCTCGTCAAGGTTCAATTCGTTCACCACAATGGCGTGGTGGGGGTGTAGTATTCGCACCAACTCCAAGAAGTCATGCTGTTAAAGTTAACAAAAAAGTTGTTAAATTAGCAACAAGATGTGTTTTAAGTGAAAAAGTTGCAGAAAACAATTTAATCGCTTTAAACAAATTAGAATTAGAAACATGCAAAACAAAAGGTTTAGTAGAAGTATTAAACAATGTTAAAGCAAGCGGTAAAGTATTAGTATTAACTGCAGAAAGAGATTCAAACTTAGAACTAGCTGGAAGAAACATTCCTAATGTTTTAGTATTAACTGTTTCTCATGCTTCAGTATATGATTTACTTAACCATGACGTTGTTGTATTAACTAAAGATGCAGCAGCTAAATATGAGGAGGTATTAGCATAATGAAATCAATTTACGATATTATTATCAGACCAATCATTACTGAAAAAGCTTCAACTCTTTCAAGTGATCCAACAAAACTTGGTTCTGCATCATTACAATATACTTTTGAAGTAGCTAGAGATGCTAACAAAGTTGAAATCAAAAAAGCAGTTGAACAAATTTTCAATGTTAATGTAAAAGAAGTTAGAACAGTAAATGTTCACAGAAAAGCAAAAAGATTACAAAGATACGAAGGGTTTAAACCAGCTTACAAAAAAGCTATTGTTAAATTAGCTCCTGGTCAAACTATTTCTGTATTCGAAGTGTAGGAGGTTAACACATGCCTATTAAACATTATAAACCAACGACTAATGGTCGTCGTAACATGTCAGCATTAACTTATGAAGAAATTACAACTTCAACTCCTGAAAAAAGTTTATTAGTAACTTTAAACAAAAAAGCAGGAAGAAATAACGCTGGTAGAATTACAGTTAGACACCATGGTGGTGGAGAAAAAAGAAAATATCGTTTAATTGACTTTAAACGTAATAAAGACGGAATTGCAGGAAAAGTTGCTACAATCGAATACGATCCAAACCGTAGCGCTAATATTGCTTTAATTCATTATTTAGATGGAGAAAAAAGATATATCCTTGCTCCAAAAGGTTTAACTGTTGGATCAATGATTTATTCTGGAGAAAATGTAGATATTCGTGTTGGTAACTGTTTACCACTTGCAAATATCCCAGTTGGTACAACTGTACATAACGTTGAGTTATATGCAGGTCACGGAGGACAATTAGCTAGAGCTGCTGGTGCTAGTGCACAAATCTTAGGACGTGAAGAAAGATACGTATTATTAAGATTACAATCTGGTGAAGTTCGTCGTGTACTTGGTGTTTGCCGTGCAACAATTGGTGTTGTAGGTAACGAAGACCATGAATTAGTTAACGTAGGTAAAGCTGGTCGTACTCGTCATATGGGTATTAGACCTACAGTACGTGGTTCTGTAATGAACCCTAACGATCACCCTCACGGAGGTGGTGAAGGACGTCAACCTGTTGGACGTAAAGCTCCAATGACTCCTTGGGGTAAAATTGCTCTTGGTCTTAAAACTAGAAAAACTAAGAAACAATCTAATGCACTTATTGTGCGTCGTAGAAATGCATAGGAGGTTGATCATTTATGGCACGTTCACTTAAAAAAGGATTCTTTTGCGATGACCATTTAATGGCAAAAATCGAAAAATTAAATGAAACTAACAGCAAAAAAGTTGTACAAACTTGGTCAAGAAGATCAACTATCTATCCTGCGTTTGTAGGACATACAATTGCTGTACACAACGGTAAAGAACATTTACCTGTTTATGTAACTGAAGATATGGTAGGTCATAAATTAGGAGAATTCGCTCCTACAAGAACTTACCGTGGACACGGAAAAGATAAAAAAGCTGGTAAGAAATAGGAGGAACTAAAGAATGGAACAATTATTTGCAACTGCATGTGCTAAATCATTAAGAGTATCTCCAACAAAAGTTCGCTTATTAGCAGATTTAGTTCGTGGTAAAAAAGTTGGACAAGCAATCGCTATTTTAAACAATTGCCAAAGTCCTGTTAAAGAAGATATTTTAAAAGTTTTAAATTCTGCAATTGCTAACGCTGTTAACAATTATGAATTAGAAGCTGACAAATTAGTTGTATCTGAAATCTATGTTAACCCAGGTGCAACATTAAAAAGAATGCGCGCACGTGCAAAAGGTAGCGGAAACCGCATTTTAAAAAGAACTAGCCACATTCATATTAAAGTGGCAGTAGCAGAGTAAGAAGGAGGAACAAACAATGGGTCAAAAGGTTAGTCCAATAGGATTACGTGTTGGTATCATTCGTGACTGGGATGCTAAATGGTATGCTCCAAAAGATAAAGTTGCTGATTACCTACATCAAGATTTAAAAATCCGTGCGTTTATTGCAGATTTCTATAAAAATGCATATGTATCTCAAGTAGAAATTAAACGTCAAGGTAAAAGAGTTATCGTTTCACTTCACACTGCAAAACCTGGTGCTGTTATCGGACGTGAAGGAAGCAAGAAAAACGAAGCTGTTAAAGCTTTACAAAAAATTACAAACACTAACGTATTCATTACTGTAGTTGAAATTAAACAACCAGATTTAGATGCAACTCTAGTTGCTAGAAAAATGGCTGAAGATTTAGAAAACCGTGCATCATTCAGAAGAGTACAAAAAATGGCTATTCAAAAAGCTTTAAAAGCTGGTGCTAAAGGTATTAAAACTTCTGTATCTGGACGTTTAGGTGGAGCAGAAATCGCTCGTAGCGAAGGATATATCGAAGGATCAGTTCCTCTACATACTCTTCGTGCTAATATTGATTATGCTACAGCTGAAGCAGCTACTACTTATGGTAAACTTGGTGTTAAAGTTTATATTAATAAAGGTGAAGTATTACCTGCTAAAAAGGAGGCTAAATAATTATGTTAATGCCTAAAAGAACAAAATATCGTCGTCCTCATAGAGTTAGCTACGAAGGACATGCTAAAGGTGGAACAAAAGTAACATTTGGTGAATTTGGTCTTCAATCTTTAGAAGGTGCTTGGATTACAGATCGTCAAATCGAAGCAGCTCGTATCGCTATGACACGTTATATGAAACGTGATGGGAAAGTTTGGATTAAAATCTTCCCTCACAATGTTAGAACTAAAAAACCATTAGAAGTACGTATGGGTTCTGGTAAAGGGGCTCCTGATGGATATGTTGCAGTAGTTAAAGAAGGAACAGTAATGTTTGAAATTGCTGGTGTATCTGAAACTGTTGCTAGAGAAGCATTAAGACTTGCATCTCATAAATTACCAGTAAAATGTAAATTTGTAGGAAGGGAAAGTGAATAATTATGGCAAAAAAAGCAACTAAAAAAGTAGTTAAACAATCAGCTGCTGAAAAAATCCGTGGATTAAACAACACTGAAATTGAAGCTAAAATTGCTGAATTAAAACAAGAATTATTCCAACTACGCTTACAAGCTGCAGTTGGTAAACTTGAAAACACTGCCCAACTTCGCAAAGTTAAAAAAGAAATCGCTCGTTCTTATACTATCTTAACAGAACGTGCTAATGAAAACTAGGAGGTAAGTCTTATGGAAAGAAATAATCGTAAAACTTATACTGGAACAGTTGTTTCAAGCAAAAACGATAAAACTATCACAGTTATGATTGAAACATATCGTAAACATCCATTATATGGAAAAAGAGTAAAATATTCTAAAAAATTTACTGCTCATGATGAAACTAATTTAGCTAAAACTGGAGACGTTGTAGAAATTATGGAATGCCGTCCATTATCTGCTACAAAAAGATTCCGTTTAGTTAGAGTAGTTACTGAAGCTGTAATTGTTTAAGCAGGAGGTCAACCATGGTTCAACAAGAAACTAGAGTCAATGTAGCTGATAACTCAGGTGCAAAACAATTATTAATTATTAAAATTTTAGGTGGATCAATTCACAGAACAGCAACAATTGGTGATATCGTTGTAGCAAGCGTTAAATCTGCTACAGTTGGTGGAGCTGTTAAAAAAGGTGATGTTGTTAAAGCTGTAATTGTTCGTACAAAAAAAGCTGTTAAGAGAAGCGATGGTTCATACATTAAGTTCGATGATAACGCCGCTGTTATTATTAAAGAAGACCACAACCCACGTGGAACTCGTATTTTCGGCCCTGTAGCTAGAGAATTACGTGAAAAAGACTTTATGAAAATCGTATCTTTAGCTCCAGAAGTATTATAGGAGGATGCCGATAATGAGAATTAAAAAAGGTGATATCGTTGCTGTTATCTCTGGTGAATATGCTCCAGAAAAAGGGCAACCATATAAAACAGGAGAAGTTTTAAAAGTTTTACCTGAAGAAAATAAAGTTGTTGTTAAAGGAATTAACCTTGTTACTAAACATAACCGTCCTTCACAAGCTAACCCTGATGGTGGAATTACTAAAATTGAAGCTCCAATTCATGTTTCAAATGTAGCGTTATTAGACCCAGTTAAAAAAGTTCCAACTAAAGTTGGTTACAAAATTGAAAATGGTGTTAAATATCGTGTTGCTAAAAAATCTGATACTGTAATTGATACAGTTATTGATTACAATAAAAAAGCAGCTAATGCTGCAAAAAATAACTAGGAAAGGATGTAACTTAAGATGAATCGTGTTTTAGAATTATACAAAACATCTGTTATGGATGAACTTAAAAAACAATTTAACTATTCTTCAGTTATGGAAATTCCTAAAATTGAAAAAATCGTAGTTAATATGGGTGTTGGTGATTCAATCGCAAACTCTAAATTATTAGATGCCGCTGTTGAAGATTTATCAATCATCACTGGTCAAAAACCATTAATTACAAAAGCTAAAAAATCTATCGCCGTATTTAAATTACGTGAAGGTATGAAAATCGGTGCTAAAGTTACTTTACGTGGAGAAAGAATGTATGAATTCTTTGATAAATTAGTTTCTATCTCTTTACCACGTGTAAGAGACTTCCGTGGAGTTAACCCTAACTCATTTGATGGTAGAGGTAACTACACAATCGGTATTAAAGAACAATTAATTTTCCCTGAAATTAATTATGATAAAGTTCTTAAAGTTCGTGGTATGGACATTGTTATCGTAACTACAGCGAGAACAGATGAAGAAGGCCGCGCTCTACTAAAATTATTAGGAATGCCTTTTAGAAAGTAGTGGAGGTAGGAAATTATGGCTAAAAAATCATTAAAAGTAAAATGTGCTAGAGCACAAAAATATTCAGTTAGAGAATACACTCGTTGCGAACGTTGTGGACGTCCTCATGCAGTTTATCGTAAATTCAGACTTTGCAGAGTTTGTTTTAGAGAATTAGCATACAAAGGTCAAATCCCTGGCGTTACAAAAGCGAGCTGGTAAGAAGGAGGAGGTCACTATGATGATTACAGATCCAATTGCTGATATGCTTACAAGAATTCGTAATGCTAACCAAATGAAGCATGCAACTGTTTCAATGCCTGCTTCTAAAGTTAAAGCTGAAATTTTAAGAGTTCTTAAAGCTGAAGGTTACATCAGCGAATATGTAGTAAAAGAAGAAGATAATAAAAAATTTATCGAAGTAACTTTAAAATATGTAAATAAACAACGTGTTATTCAAGGTATTAAAAGAATTTCTAAACCTGGTTTAAGAGTTTACGCTAAAGCAAACGAATTACCAAGAGTTTTAAATGGATTAGGTGTAGCTATTGTTTCTACATCTAGTGGTGTTATGACTGATAAAGAAGCAAGAAGTAAAAAACTTGGTGGCGAAGTTATCGCCTTCGTATGGTAAGAGGTATAAGATATGTCAAGAATAGGTAATAAATCAGTTGTTATTCCTGCTGGTGTAGAAGTAACTCTTAACGAAAATACAATCTCTGTTAAAGGTCCTAAAGGACAATTAAGTCATACATTTAATACTGTAACTGTTAAAGTTGAAAATAACGAAGTTGTTGTAACTCGTCCAAATGACGAAAAATATACTCGTTCTATTCATGGAACAACAAGAGCACTTATTGCTAATATGGTAAAAGGTGTATCTGAAGGGTATGAAAAAGTTTTAGAAATCGTAGGTGTTGGTTACCGTGCTCAATTACAAGGTAATACTTTAGTTGTTAATGCTGGTCACTCTCATCCACATAATATGGTAATTCCTGAAGGTCTTACTGTTAAAGTTCCAACTCCAACTGAAATCAGAATTGCTGGTATCGATAAACAAGTTGTTGGACAATTTGCGGCAGAAATTAGAATCTTAAGAAAACCAGAACCATATAAAGGTAAAGGTATTCGTTATCAAGGTGAATATGTTCGCCGTAAAGAAGGAAAGAAAGCTAAGTAGAAAGGGGTTCTAGAGAAATGATCGTTAAAAAAGATAAAAAACAAAGTCGTACAGTTCGTCACTTAAGAATTAGAAAAAATCTAGCTGGTACAACTGCTCGTCCTCGTCTTGCTGTGTTCCGTTCAAACAAACACATCAGCTGTCAAATTATTGATGATACTACACATACAACTTTAGTTGCTGCTTCTACTTATGAAAAAGATGCTGTAAAAGGATCAAACATTGCAGCAGCACAAGCTGTAGGAACTTTAATTGCTCAAAGAGCATTACAAGCAAATATTACTGAAGTAGTATTTGACCGTGGTGGATTCATTTTCCATGGACGTGTAAAAGCATTAGCTGACGCGGCTCGTGAAGCCGGTCTAAAATTCTAGGAGGTAACAAACATGCAAAATAATAATGTTAATGTAACTGAAAAAGCATTAGAAGAACGCGTTGTTGTTATCAACCGTGTAACTAAAGTTGTTAAAGGTGGTAGACGTTTCCGTTTTGCTGCTTTAGTAGTTGTTGGAGACCGTAATGGAAATGTAGGTTTCGGTAGCGGTAAAGCTCAAGAAGTTCCAGAAGCTATCAAAAAAGCTTTAGAAGATGCTAAAAAGAATATGATTCATGTACCAGTTGTTAATACAACTATTCCTCATGAAATCGTAGGTGTTTATGGTGCAGGTAAAGTTTTATTAAAACCAGCTCCAGCCGGAACAGGAATCATCGCTGGTGGGCCTGTTCGTAACGTAGTTGAACTTGCAGGTATTGGAGATATCGTTTCTAAATCTCAAGGTTCAAATACAAAAATCAATATTGTTCGTGCAACATTTGAAGCATTAAAACAATTAAGAACAGTTGAAGAAGTTGCTGCATTACGCGGTAAAGAAGCTTCTGAAATTTAAGAGGTGATTGACATGGCTAAAACATTAAATATTACTTTAGTAAAAAGTTCAATCACTTGTCCAAAAAATCAAAAATTAACATTAAAAGCTCTTGGCTTAACAAAAATCAATAAAACAGTTTCTAAACCAGATAACGAACAAATTCGTGGAATGATTAAAACTGTTGGACACTTAGTAAGTGTTGTAGAAGCATAGGAGGCAAGTGATGAAATTAAATAACTTAACACCTGTTGAAGGTTCAAAACACTATAAAAAACGTGTAGGACGCGGAACTGGAAGTGGAATGGGTAAAACTGCAACTCGTGGACACAAAGGACAAAACGCTCGTAGTGGTGGTGGAGTTCGTCCAGGGTATGAAGGTGGACAAACACCTTTATTCAAAAGACTTCCTAAACGTGGATTTACAAATGTAAATCGTAAAGATTATGCAATCGTTAATGTTGCTGATCTTAACGTATTTGAAGCTGGTAGCGTAGTTGATTACGCAGTACTTGCTCAAAAAGGTTTAGTTAAAAAACAATATGAAGGAGTGAAAGTGTTAGGAAACGGGTCTTTAACTGTTGCATTAACTGTTAAAGCTGCTAAATTTTCTAAATCAGCTGAAGAAGCAATTAAAGCTGCTGGTGGAAATGTAGAGGTGATCTAACATGGCAAAAGCTAAAAAATTCAGTCCGCTTTTAAAAGGATTATTAATCACTTTAGTATGCTTATTCGTATGGCGTATTGGTGTTCATATCCAAATTCCATTTGTAGAAATTACAAAAGAATATACTAGTTTATCTGAAACAAATATCTTTGGTTTCTTAGATATTTTTGCGGGAGGAGCTTTATCACAATTCTCTGTGTTAGCTTTAGGTATTAGCCCATATATTACATCTTCTATCGTTGTTCAAATGTTAGCAATGGATATTATCCCTGCTTTCAAAGAATGGCAAGAAGAAGGTGAAAGCGGAAAAGCTAAATTAAATCAATGGACAAGATACATTGCTTTATTCTTAGCATTTGTTCAAGCACTAGCTTTAGTAATCGCTCTTAAGGTTACTTATAACTCTCAATTATTTGAATATGCTCCAAATATTAACTATAATGCATTTACTTTCGTATATATGTCATTAGTTATTACAGCTGGTACTGCATTTGTTCTTTGGTTATCTGACCAAATTACAATGTATGGTATTGGAAATGGTTCATCTTTAATGATCGTAAGTGGTATCATTGCTGGATATCCATCAATGTTCGTATCTTTATATGATCAATATTTAGGTCAAGCTGTTTCTTATGCTCCAACTGCAGGAAGCATTGCAAAATTCGTATTCATCGTACTATTATTTGTATTAATTATAGTAGGTGTTGTTTGGATGGAAGGATTACAAAGAAAGATTCCTATTCAATATGCAAACAGACCAGCTGCATCAAAAATGGTTGGTAAACAAGGTTCAGACATTCCTTTAAAACTTAATAGCGCATCAGTTATTCCGGTAATTTTTGCTTCAACATTATTAAGTTTACCTACAACAATTTTAAACTTTGTTGAAGGTGAAAGTGTATGGTGGGATATTATTTTCAACTATCAAAGACCAATTGGTTTTGCATTATACATTATCTTAATTTTTGTATTCTCATTCTTCTATTCATTCTTACAAATCAATCCAGATAAAATTGCTGATAACTTAAAGAAACAAAATGCTTATATTATCGCAGTTAAACCTGGTGAAGATACTGCTGCATTTATTTCAAAAGTATTATTTAAAATTACTTTACTTGGTGCAACATACTTAGCTGTTCTTGCTGCACTTCCTATCGTACTTGCAAATATCTTTAACTTATCTGCATCAGTACAAATCGGTGGTACATCACTATTAATCGTAGTTGGTGTTGCTATTGAAACTGTAAAACAATTAAAAACAACAACTCAAGCTCAAGAATACCATGGATTCATGGCTGAGTAAGGAGACAATATGCATCTAATTATTATGGGTGCTCCAGGTAGTGGAAAGGGGACATATGCTAGTAGAATGAAAGACTACTATGGCATTCCCCACATCTCTACGGGAGACATGTTCAGAGAAGCAATTAAAGAAGGTACACCAACTGGTTTAATTGCAAAAAATTTAATTGACAATGGTAATTTTGTACCAGATGATATTACAATTCAAATCGTAAAAGAACGTCTTGCAAAAGACGATTGTAAAAAAGGTTTTTTACTTGATGGTTTTCCAAGAAACACTCATCAAGCAGAAGCATTAGATGAAATATTAGAAGAATTAAACATCAAACTTGATACTGCACTTGATTTATTAATGGATGATGAAAGAATCATTACTAGAATTATGAACAGAAGATTGTGCTCTTCTTGTGGTAAAGGTTATAATTTATTAACATTAAAACCTAAACAAGATGGTGTTTGCGACGATTGTGGTGCTCCATTATATCAAAGAGCTGATGATAATGAAGAAACAGTAAGAAATCGTCTTAATATCTATAACGCTCAAACTAAACCATTAATTGAGTATTATAGAAATAAAGGAATTCTAAAAAGTGTTGATAGCGATAATTACGCTGATATTGTTGTAGCTGAAATTATTAAAATCTTAGGTGAATAAATGATTACATTAAAGAGCAGTCGCGAAGTAGAATTAATGAAAGAAGCAGGTCATATATGTATTCTTGCACATAACGCAATTGAAAAAGCTATTAGACCTGGTGTTTCAACATTAGAACTTGATAAAATTGCTTATGATGTAATTACTGCAAATGGTGCAACTCCATCATTCTTAAACTATAATGGATATCCTGCATCTATTTGCGCATCTATCAATGAAATGGTAATTCATGGAATTCCTAAAAAACATACTATATTAAAAAATGGTGATATTATATCAATCGACATTGGTGCTTGTTATAAAGGTTACCATGGAGATTGTGCTCGAACTCATTTAGTTGGAGAAGTTAGCCCTGAAGTTAAACAACTTGTAGAGGTTACAAAACAATCATTTTTTGAAGGTTTAAAATTTGCTCGACCTAATAATCGATTATCAGATATATCTCATGCGATTGAACAATACATTAAACAATTTGGTTATGGTATTGTTGAAGAATTTACTGGTCATGGTATCGGTAGACAATTACATGAGGATCCATCAGTTCCAAATTATGGAGCAAGTGGTCATGGTCCTGTTCTTAAAAAAGGTATGACAATTGCTATTGAACCAATGGTAAATATGGGTTCAAGACATGTTAGAATGTTAAAAGATGGTTGGAGTGTGGTTACACGCGACTCTAAACCAAGTGCTCATTATGAAAATACAATTTTAATTACAGATGATGGCTACGAAATCTTAACTAAATTAAAAGGAGAACAATAAATGTCTAAAGATGATGTTTTTGAAATGGAAGGAACAGTCGTAGAAGTATTGCCTAGTACAACTTTTAAAGTACAACTTGCAAACGGACATATAATTACTGCCCACGTTTCTGGTAAAATCCGCATGCACACAATACGCATTTTACCAGGTGATAAAGTGACTGTTGAAATATCACCATATGATTTAACACGTGGACGTATAACTTATCGTCATAAATAAGTTATAATAAAATAGAAAATATTAGAAATTTAAATTACATATAGGAGGCTTACAAAATGAAGGTTAGACCATCAGTTAAACCCATTTGTGATAAATGTAAAGTTATTAAAAGAAAAGGCCGTGTTATGGTAATTTGTCCAGTATACCCTAAACACAAACAAAGACAAGGATAGGAGGAAAGTTAATATGGCACGTATAGCAGGTGTGGATATTCCTAATGATAAACAAGTAGGAACATCTTTAACATATATTTACGGTATCGGTTCAACTACTGCAAAACAAATTTGCGCAGCTTGTGAAATCGATGAAACAACAAGAGTTAAATCTCTAACAGAAGAACAATTAACAAAAATTCGTCAAGAAATCGCAAACTTAAAAGTAGAAGGTGATTTAAGAAGAGAAACTGCATTAAACATTAAACGTTTAATGGAAATCGCTAGCTACAGAGGATTACGTCATCGTAAAGGTCTTCCTGTTCGTGGACAAAGAACAAAGACAAATGCACGTACTAGAAAAGGTCCTGTTAAAACAGTGGCTAATAAGAAAAAATAGGAGGTAGATTATAATGGCACGTAAAGTAGTTCGTAAACGTCGTGTTAGAAAGAATATACCATTAGGTGTGGCTCATATTCATTCTACATTTAATAATACAATCGTGACTATTACTGACCCTGTTGGGAATGTAGTATCATGGAGCAGCGCTGGTGCAGTAGGATTCAAAGGATCTAAAAAATCTACTCCATTCGCAGCTCAAATGGCTTCTGAAGCTGCAACTAAAGCAGCATTAGAACATGGAATGCAAAAAGTTGAAGTAGTTGTTAAAGGACCTGGTCCAGGTCGTGAATCTGCAATTCGTTCATTACAAGTTGCAGGTCTTGACATTGTTTCAATTCAAGATGTAACTCCAGTTCCACATAATGGATGTCGTGCTCCAAAACGACCTCGTGGATAATTAATAAAATAATTTAACAAACATTTAATAAATTATTCGGTAAATCTATATATATCGATATTAACGTTATATTTGGATATGATAATAGGAGGATAAAATGTTTAAAGAAATTAATTTCATTACACCTGAAGTAAGGGTTGATGAATATAAAGAAGCTTTTACAAGCCCACAAGTTAATGTAAATGTTGATCAAGAAATTGTTGAAGATCAAGAAAATTATGCTAAAATCGTAATTAGACCTTTAGAAAGAGGATATGGTCAAACAATCGGTAACTCATTAAGAAGAGTATTATTATCATCTATTCCAGGAGCTGCAATCGTAGCTGTTGATATTGATGGTGTTGAACATGAATTTACAGCAATGCAAGGTGTTGTAGAAGATGTTACAGAAATCGTATTAAACTTAAAAAATATTGTATTTACAATTAATGCTGATAAAGATGTAAGAGGAGATTTCGGAGACGAAAACGAGCTTTTAAGATTAGAACTTAATGCAACACTTCCAAGTGTAGCTGATCAAATTAAAGCTGGTACTCCAAAAGATCAAGTTGAATTATCAAGAGTTGTAAAAGCTAAAGATATTAATCTAGATTCAATTGAAGTTATTAAAGTAATTAATCCAGAACAAAAAATTTGTACTATCCAAGCTGGTGCTTCTTGCAATATGGTTATCTATATTCGCAAAGGTGTTGGTTATGTAAGTGCAGATGAAAATAAACGTTTCTGTAAAGAAGGAAATAATCGTATTGTTGGATTACTTCCAATCGATTCAATCTTTACACCAGTAACAAGATGTCGTTATGAAGTTACAAGAACTCGTCATGAGGATTCATTTAATTATGATGAATTAGTTTTAGAAGTATGGACAAACGGAAGTGTTAGAGCAGTTGACGCTGTTGCACTTGCATCTGTATTCTTAATTGATCATTATAAAGTAATCACTCAATTAAATAACTACGTACAAGATAAGAGCTATATGAATCAACAAACTGAAAAAGTTGTTAATGATAAACTTGATAAGAAAATTGAAGATCTTGATTTATCAGTTCGTTCATATAACTGTTTAAAACGTGCAAATATCAACACTGTTGGTGAACTTGCACAAAAAACAGAAGAAGAAATGATGAAAGTTCGTAATTTAGGACGTAAATCATTAAAAGAAGTAGTATTAAAACTTCGTGAAATCGGGTTAGATTTAAAGAGCTCAACAGGGTTAATCTTTGAAGATGACGCTGATGATGAAGATGAAGAATAGAAATACCATTTAGAAAAGGAGAACATTTATATGGCATTAGGATATCGTAAATTAAGCCGTCACAGTAATGAAAGAAAAGCATTATTACGTGACTTAATTACAGATTTAATCATTAATGATCGTATTGAAACAACTGTATCTAAAGCAAAAGAATTAAAAAGATTAGCTGATAAAATGGTTACTTTAGGTAAAAAAGGTGACTTAGCAGCACGCAGACAAGCAGCTGAACTTATCAGATTCGAAAAAGATGAAGAAGGTCAATACGCAATTCAAAAATTATTCACAGTAATTGCTCCAAAATTTGCTAACCGTAACGGTGGTTATACAAGAGTATTAAAAACTTATGACCGTCGTGGTGATGCTACTACTATGGCAATTATCGAATTCGTTGAATAATTAAATCAATATATATAGTAATATAAAACCTTACCAACTGGTAAGGTTTTTTATATTTAAATATTATGTATTATATATCTGTTGACAGATATATAATTATATGATATAATATAAATGGTGATAATATGTTAAGAAAATATTTAATTGAAAATAATTTATCTATATATAAATTAGCTGAACTTTCTAAAGTTCCTTATTCTACTTTAAATGAACTTATTAATGGTAAAAAAGAAATATGTGATTGTAAAATTCGAACAATTGAAAATATTTCTAAGGCTTTAAATATTTCTATTGAAGTGTTATTAAATATGCTAACTAATAAAAATATTTCTTTATCAAATTCATGGGAAGAAAATAAAAATAAAAAATTTTATTTTCCTATTATTATTCAAAATAATAATTATGAATGTAATAGAATTCATCCATTAAAACAAAAAGTTGTAAGTGATATATATGATTATGTAAAAGTTAAAAAAGAAATTCAAAAAGTTATTATTTTTGGTAGTTCTGTTAATATTAGATGCAATAAAAAAAGTGATATAGATATTGCAATTGAACTAAAAGATTCATATTTTACTCGAATCATACAAAATGAAATTTCTGAAGAAATACAGGAAATTTGTGAATATAATTCAGATATATTATGGTTAAATAAAATTGAACAAAATACCATTTTATATAATAATATTAACAAAAAGGGGGTTGTTATTTATGAGTAAATTGTTAGCACGTGCAAAAGCAAAAAAGTTTAATGTAGAAAATAGTTTTAATTTTATGTCTTTAGATGATGCATATATTGATGAATGTTGTTTTAATCTGCAACAAGCTATTGAATTTTCATTAAAATATCTTGTAGAGATAAATGGTGAAAATTATATTGAAAATCATGACATCAGAGCTCAAATTAATAAACTTAAAAAGATGGATAAATATATTCCATGTGAAGAAAAGTTACGTTTACTTGCTTCAACTATTAATTCTTGGGAAGTAGAAACAAGATATAATGATAATTTTGTAGCACTATATGAAGATATTGTTGAAGTAAAAGAAATCATGAATCAGTTAATTGCATACTGTGAAAGCTTAACATCATACACTGAAATTGAAGAATAACAAAAGGTTTTTAATAAAACCTTTTTTATTTGTATTTTTTCGAAGTTATAGTTTGATTTATCTTAAGAATATATATAGACTAGTTGCAATTTATGGTCAAATATGATATAATTAATAAAGAAGTCAAATTTACTAAAACTAATATAGGTGATCTTATGGATAAGAAAAAAGTTATTATAATAACATCAATTATTTCTTTAATAATAATTGTTTTGTTTAGTATATGGAGTTATAAACAAATATTGAAAAATAAAGAGTTACTAGATAATGATGATTTGTATTTATATATTGAACAAGATTTAAATTCAACAGAAAAAACATTATTATATGAGTTAAAGTTTACTGATGATTTAAGCTTTGATAAAGTAATTGAATCAATTATTAATAACGGAAGTTCAAATAGAGTAGTAATTGAAAATGGTATTTGTAAAGTAATTAATACAACATGTCCTACACATTCTTGTGAATCATACGTTATTGATTTAGATGGTGGTGTATTTAATGCTACTACAATCACTTGTTTACCTAATGGACTTTATATTAGTTTAGAAACAAAAAGATAAAATATCCTTATTTGGAGGAAATTATGAAAATAGAATTAAAAGATATATCATTTAATTATGGCGAAACTAAAGTGTTAGAAAACTTCACTTTAACTATCAACCATAATGAAATGGTAGCTGTACTTGGACATAATGGTAGTGGTAAAAGTACTCTAGCAAAACTTATCATGGGACTTTTAGAACCAAATCATGGACATATATATATAAATGATGATGAAATGACAGAAAAAAATGTAGATGAATTAAGAAAACATCTTGGTATTATATTTCAAAATCCTGATAACCAATTTGTAGGTGCAACAGTTAAAGATGATATTGCCTTTGGTCTTGAAAATAGACAAGTAGAAAGAGGAAAAATGTTAGAATTAATTGATAAGTATTCTAAACTTGTTAATATGGAAAACTTTTTAAATGTTGCTCCAGATGAACTTAGTGGTGGTCAAAAACAACGTGTGGCTATTGCTGGTGCACTTGCTATGGAAACAGATGTAATTATCTTTGATGAATCTACATCAATGCTTGACCCACTTGGTACAAGAGAAATCAACGAAACAATAAAAAATCTTGCAAAAGAACATAATAAAACAATTATTACAATTACACACAATATTGAAGAAGCATTATATGCAGATAGAATAATTGTTTTAAATAAAGGTAAAATTGTTTTAGATGGTGCTCCAATTGATGTATTAAAAGAAAAAGAAATATTAGAAGATAGTGGTCTATTATTAATTGATAGTCTAGCAATCATTAATAATTTAAAAGATGATCCTAAATATAAAGATGTGGTAGATAAATTATGGGAATTAACTTTCAAAATGTAAATTTCAAATATAATAAAAAAGGTGTAGCTAGAACACTTAATGATATTAATTTAAAAATTAATGGACAAGATGAATTTATTACTATTTTAGGACATACTGGAAGTGGAAAAAGTACTTTAGTACAACTTATGAATGCACTTTTAATTCCTGATAGTGGAGAAGTTAGTGTATTTGGTCAAGTTGTATCTAAATCAAAAAACAAAAAATTAAAATTTGTTAGAGAAAAAGTAGGACTAGTATTCCAATTTCCAGAATACCAGTTATTTGAAGAAACTGTTTTAAAAGACATTATGTTTGGACCAATGAACTTTGGTAAAACAAAAGAAGAAGCTGAAAGTGTTGCAAGATATTCAGCTAAACTAGTTGGAATTAGTGAAGAAATATTAGAAAAATCTCCATTTAATTTAAGTGGAGGACAAATGCGTAGAGTTGCAATTGCCGGAATTCTTGCAAGTAACCCAGATATATTAATTCTAGATGAACCTACTGTTGGACTTGATCCAAAAGGTAAACTAGAAATTATTGAATTACTTAAGAAAATTCAAAAAGAAACTCATAAAACAATTATTCTTGTTACTCATGATATGAGTGTAGTAGCAGAAGTAAGTAAAAGAGTACTTGTAATGAAACAAGGAAATTTAGTATGTGATTGTTCTCCAAGTGAATTATTTTCAAATATTGAATTATTAGAATCATACAATTTAGATTTACCAATTGTATCTAAACTTGCCCTAGACCTTAAAAAAGAAGGTTTAATTGATTTTGATACACTACCAATTAAACGTTCTGAATTAGAAAATGCAATAATGGGCTTAAAATCGGGTGATTTGAATGAATAATTTAGCATTTGGTCAATATTATAATTCAAACTCATGTTTACACAGATTAGATCCAAGAACAAAATTAATTAGTTTAATTTTACTTATGGTATCTATATTTGTTATTAAACAAGCAAATTATGGTTTTATCTATTTAGGTGTATTATTCTTATTAGTAATTATTTTAGTACTTCTTTCAAAAGTACCACTTAAGATGTATTTAAGAAGTTTAAAATCAATTACATTTATCTTAATATTCTCTTTTGTATTTCAATTAATATTTAATAAAGGTGGAAACTATTTTGAATATCTTCCACAAATTGATTTTAAATTAACATATTTAAACATTATTTTAGCACTAGGTGTATTTGTTATATATATATTTATTAAAAGAATTATAAAATTTAAATTTATTTTACTTTTAATTACATTATCAGTTATGATATATATATTAACTCTTACATTTAATATAGATCCATTTTATAACTTTACATTCTACATTTATGAAGAAGGGGTATATACTGGATTATTTATTATTGCTAGAGTATTTATATTAATTATGTTTTCTTCAATTTTAACTTTAACAACAAAACCAACTGATATTAATGATGGACTAGAAAAACTATTAAAACCACTAGAATATCTAGGACTTAAAACAAGTATCTTTGCAATGATGGTATCAATTGCACTTAGATATATACCTACTTTATTTATTGAGACACAAAAAATCCTAAAAGCTCAAGCTTCACGTGGAGTTGACTTTAATGAAGGAAGTTTCAAAAATAAAGTTACACAAATTATATCCCTACTTGTGCCAATGTTTGTTATTTCATTCAAACGTGCATCAGAACTTGCTGATGCAATGGAAGCAAGAGGATATATACCTGGAGAAAAAAGAACTAAAATTAATGAAATGAAACTTAAATTTAGTGACTATTTCTCAATGTTTATTGTAATATCTGTACTTACAGTAATAATATTAGGTAGAGTACTATGAGATATAAGTTAACAATATCTTATGATGGTGCTTACTTTTATGGTTTTCAACGTCAAAAAGATCTAATTTCTGTTCAAGAAGAAATAGAAAAAGCACTATCAATTATAATGAAAGAACCTATTACAATAAACGGATCTGGAAGAACTGATTCTGGAGTACATGCAATAGGTCAAGTAATTGATTTTAAAACAAATCAAAACGTTCCGCCAAAAAACTTAATTAAAATAATGAATAAAAGACTATATCCACATATATATGTAAAAGATGCATGTATTGTAGATGATAGATTTCATTCAAGAATTTATGCAACAAAAAAAGAATACCATTATAAAGTATCCTTAAATACATTTGATCCATTAAAAGCTAATTATATATATTTCTTTCATGATAGAATAAATATATCTAATATTAGAAAAGCAATGAATTTACTTATTGGTGAGCATGATTTTAGAAGTTTTGCAAAAACAAAAGAAGAAGATAACACAATTAGAATTATTGAATCTTTTGATTTAGAAATAAAAAATGGAGAACTAACATTTAAAATCATAGGTAATGGTTTTATGAGAAATATGGTAAGAATAATAGTTGCAGTAATGCTAAGAGTTGGGGAAGGAAAACTAACCGTAGATGATGTAAAAAGAATACTAGTTACAAAATCAAGAGATGCTGCCCCCTGGGTAGCACCTGCTCAAGGTTTATATTTATATAAAGTATATTATGAATAAAAGGTATTAGTAAAATTACTAATACCTTTTAACTTTACTTATGTTTCTTATTTTCTTTATTTAATAAAAGCCTATTTTTTCAATTAAAGGAGTATTAGTTAATTCCTCATATAAACTAAACTCAACATCAACATTATCATCTTTTAATTTTCTTACTTTTTTTTCCTTTTTGAACATTCTTTTGTTTCATTATATCGACCTCATTTATATTATTACTAAAATAATTAATTTTACACTTTAATATGTAGAAATAATAAACATAAGAAAAAACGTAAACACATTTTTTAGTGTCTACGTTTATTTTATCATTTCATTCTTAAAAACTTCATTTTTTTATATTTAAATATAAAAATATATATTTTTAAAAAAGATTTGATTATTTTAAAAGTATTATTAAATAAAAGATTGATATAGGAGGGTATAATCATGAATGATAAATTCATAAAAGCGATAAATGAAATCAAGAAAGAAATAAGATTAGCTCAATATAATGCAATTTTAAATGTAAATAAAGAAATGATACTTTTATATTGGAATATAGGAAAAATCATTATTGAAAATAGTGTGTGGGGAAATAAATTCTTAACAAATTTGGCTCATGAAATAAAAAAAGATTTTCCGTTAGCAAAGGGTTTTTCTGAAAGAAATTTAAAATGTATGGTTAAATTTTATCGCGAATATAGTGATATTGAATTTGTGCAGACAGTGTCTGCACAAATTACATGGAGTCATAATTTGGAAATTCTAAAAATACAATCTTTAGATGAAAGACAATGGTATATTAATAAAACAATTGAAAATGGTTGGTCTGTTAGAATTTTATCTCATCAAATTGATACAAATTTATATGAAAGACAAAAACAAAATGTTATTATATCAAATTTTAAGAAAGAGTTATTTACTAGACAAAGCAAATTAGTTACAGAAATTGTTAAAGACCCATATATATTTGATTTTATAGAATTAGAAGAAGATGCTAAAGAAAAAGATTTAGAAAAAGCTTTAATCAAAAATATGACAAAAGTTTTACTAGAGTTTGGAAAAGGTTTTGCATTTGTAGGAAATCAATATCATCTTAATATTAATGGTGATGATTACTATATTGATTTGTTATTTTATAATATAAAAATAAAATGTTATTTTGTATTGGAACTTAAAATTGGTGATTTCAAACCAGAGTATGTTGGTAAACTAAGTTTTTATTTATCAGCTATCGATGAACAAATTAAGGATAGTCACGATAATCCAACAATTGGATTATTACTTTGTAAACAAAAAGACAATATTATAGCTGAATATACACTAAGAGGTTTCAATAAACCTATATGCATTAGCGAATATATTATTAAAAATAGTATTCCCGCTTCATTAAAAAATGAATTACCATCTATTGACGAAATTATTGAAGCAATAAAAAAAAGAGATAAAAGTTAATTTACAAAAAAAGTCTTTCCTAAAAACTAATACCTCTTTTAATATCTTATATAAATAAAAAAAATCTATAAAATTACACATTTAAAAACATTTATCGTAATTTAATAATATAAGCAATATTACTAATTTAATGCATATATAAGGACAATATTTAAAAGAAATAGTATAATTTATATAAATATATGCTAAAAATATATTTCTATAAATGTGTAAATAAAAATACTAAATAAGGAGATAATATATGAAAAAAAGTTTACTTTATGTTTTACTTGCTTTACTAACAATTTTTATTACTTCATGTGAATCAGTTGCTACATACGAAATTACATTTGATTCAAATGGAGGAACTATAGTAGAAACACAAACCGTATTTGAAGGTGGACACGGAGTTAAACCGCTTCATCCAACTAAAGAAGGATATATTTTTGCTTATTGGTCTTTAGATGGAGAAGAATATGATTTTACTACAATGATAGTTAGTAATATAACATTAGTTGCAGTATGGGAAACACTTGACGAACATACTCATAGATATACATCTACTACTGTAAAACCTACTTGTGTAGATAAAGGTTATGACGAATATATATGTTCATGTGGAGATACATATAAAGAAAATTATGTAGATGAATTAGGACATACATTAAAAGAACATCCTGCAAAAGAACCAACAACTTCAGAAAGTGGATGGGAAAAATACTATACATGTACAAATTGTGATTATACAACATTTAAAGAACTACCAACATTAGACAGCGATGAAATTAAAATTTATGCAATTGATGGATTTAGATATTTTAATTTTGGTAAATATCCTCAATCAAAAGTAACAGATGAATCATTAATAGCTGTTCTTAATACAATTGCTGAAGTAAATTCAAACGGTTATACAGAGTATGAAAATGAAGAATATCTATTTGCTTTAAATAAAAGTACAGGAAAATATAATTGGTTTAAAGTTGAACCTATTGTATGGAAAATTTTAGTCGATAACAATGATGGTACGTATAGAGTTATCACAAAAGATATTTTGGATTGCGGATATTATGTTAAAACGGATAAGGGTTACTATACGCCAACTATTGTACAAACAAAGTCAAAAATAAATTCAATTGCTTTTACAAGTGAACAAATGCAAAAAATAGTTACTCAATTATATATCCCATCAAAAGAAGATGTAACGAATTACTCATATGGATTTGTTGATTCATATAATGCAACAGAAACAAGAGTGGCGAAAGCTACTGAATATGCATATGCTATGGGATGTAATAATAATTGGGATATTACAGGCACATATAGAGATGGAGTTGGAAGTTTGCATCAGTATTACGTAGGTTCAGATGGTGCTCTTAAGTATCAACATGAGTCAAGTTCTCTGCTTCTTGGATATAGACCAATATGTGTAATTAAAATTAAATAGGTGTATTATATGAAAACAAAACTATATTTATTTATTATGATTTTTATAAATATGTTTATAATACTTAATACCAGTGCATATTCTAGTGAATCTACTTATGATGAATGGGCTTATAGTATTTTAAATGATTTTTATAATGATGGAGTATATAAAAAAGTTTCTTCAATAAATCTTGTTGAAGAAAGTAAAGAAGAACTAGCAAAATTGTTTCACGCATCTGTAAATAATCTACATAGAATTACATATTATGATAATGAAGAAATATGGATGACTAATTTGGAAAATACAATAAATTCTGGATATATCACTATTGATGGAGATATGAAGCATTTTTCAAAAATTAATAATGAAAATATATATGATTATACTGTTAAAAATACAATTACTACAGAATACTATCAAACTTTAAAAAACTTACAATATGAAAAAGGATGGGAAAATAAAATTGTTTATGGAAAATATGCTGGATTTATTAATTATAACAAAGATGTAATTGATAGATTTTGTCAGTTTGTTGCACCTTTATGGTTAAATAACGAAGAAGCAAACAAATATATTATTTTAACCTCTATTCAATTTTATCAAGTTAAAGATGAATTACATTTCGAATTATATTGTTCTAATGCGGATGATGGTAAAATAAATAATTCTAAAGGTATATTTGCAGAAGCTATTGTCACTAATGATTTAAAAGTATTTAATGAGAATGGTGTTAAACTTGTTAAATATGGATCTTATCCTCAAACACATGTAAATGACCAGAGTTTAATTACAGAATTAAATAAATTAACAACTAAAAATACAAGAGGATACTATGTATATAATGGGAAAGAATATGCAAAAATAACTGCTAAGCCATATTGGACAGGAAATTCATATATATACAGTGATGGTTCTTTAGTTAAATTTAATGTTGTTGAGTGGTTTTTAGTTGAACCTATTAAGTGGAGAGTTATTTTCGATGGAGAAACATATACTCTTCTAAGTGATATGATTATCGATGCTAAAAAGTTTAACCATTATTCTGAAAATTATTTTGATAATCAATATAAAATTATAAACGGAGAAGAAGTCTATATAAATAATTATAAATATTCAGATATAAGAGAATTCTTAAATAGCACTTTTGTAAAGAACGCATTTAATAATTGTGAAGCTGAAAGATTAGTAGTTAATGAGATTGATAACGGCATTGATACTGTTGATGATAGAAATAATAAGTATGTATGTGAAAACACATATGACAAAGTATATCTTTGGAGTTATAGAGAGGCCTTCTATAGATTCAATAATGAAAGTTTAGCTAGTAGTTCATTAGGAAGAGCTAAGGTAACTGATTACGCAAAAGCTAACGGAGTATGGTGGGAAATTTCTGGTCAAAACATTGATACAGGACCTTGGTGGTTACGTTCGCCAGATTCAAAATATTATTTTTGTGCAGAAAAATATGATTTTGGTAGTATACGTAGCTGTGATACAATTGAAATAGAAGGGGTTCGCCCAGCAATTGAAGTAATAACTTTAAACTAGAATTATAAATAATAATAGAGAATATTATGAAAAATACAGTAAAAGAAGTTAAAACAGAAGGTATGTATGTTTGTTCTACTAGAAGGATACATATATTAAAAGAAAATGGTAATAAGAATTGTAATTTAAAAAGTATGAGTAAAACTAATCAGAACACAAAATATACTAAAGATGAAATTAATTCTAAGATTAATTCAAAAAGATTACATTTATCTAAGTGTGATTGGTGTTTACTTATCGAAGATATTGAAGTTGAATAGTCATATATTCATAATGTAAGTAAAAAATGAAGTTTAAATAAACTTCATTTTTTCTTTTTATAATCTTCATTTAATTTATTAAAAAATAATCTATTTTTTTCAATAATAGGAGAATTTGTTAATTCTTCATATAAGCTAAACTCTGTATCATATTTATCTTCTTTTAGTTTTCTTACCTTTTCTTCTTTTTGAACTTTTTTTTCTTTCATAATATCAACCTCATATATATTATTTACATATATTTATTTTTTATGCATTGGAATAAAATTTAGATATTGTTATTATATTTTTAATATGTTTTGACAAAGGATACATTCTATGTTATAATTTAAAAAAAGCAATGTGAGGTCATAATGAAAAAATATTTAATGATTATATATGTGATTATGTTTATCTTCATTTTAACATCATGTGGTGTAAAGAAAAATATTGATCCAATTGGTGTTAAAGGAACTAAACTTACTCATTCTGAAATTTCAGATATACAAGATGAATATGAAAGTTATAAAGAAAATTTAGAAAATAAGGATTTTTTGAAATATGAGCAATGGCAAAAAATTAATATGAATTCCATCGTAAAACAATTTAATGATGAGACTGAACTAGAGATATATATTAGTGTATCAGGTAAGATGTTTTCTTGTTACTATGGTTATAAAGATAAAATGTCATTAACAGTTAAACTTAAAGGAACTATTAATGAAAAAGAATCAAATACTAAAACAAAATTTAATGGTACAATTGATATTATTTATTTTGAAACAGTTGCTTATTATGATATTAATATAAAAACAACACATAAAAATGAATATGGAAAAACTTCTTCTCGTCAAAAAGAATTAATTTATGGAAGTATAGACGATTTGGAATCAGTAATTGGTACATCTATACCACAAGCTACTCATGATTATATAGTTTATTCTTTTATAGTAAAAATGGGCACAAAAAATGCAAATATATATCAAAAAAATGATAATAAATATTATTATCAAAAAGAAGTAAATGGTGATAATAATAGTTCATTAAATGAGATTATGATTAAATTAAATAATAATTATGAAATGAAAAAATATAAGTATTATGAATCTGATACCACTACAATAAATGGTACAACTTATGAAACAGTAAATTATGTAAGTTTGAAGAAATGTTTACCAACATTTATTAATAAACCAAGAAACGCCAAAAAATATCTTTATGGCGATTTCGAGTTTGATTTTGGTGATATGTAAAATAGGAGGTATAGATAATGAAAAAGAAATTAATAATAACAATGATTATTTTTCTAGCAGTTTTAGTAATTGGTTCTATAACTCTTGTTTTAATTGACCCTTTTAGTGGTGTTAATATCAAAGGTGAAAGAGCCACTTCTGATCAAAGAAAAGAATTTTCTGAGTTGATGGAAAATAATTTGTCAGATACTTTTAGCTATACATTCAAAGCAAAATCAACAACAATTACGAAAGATAAAGAAAAATACCAAAAAGAAATTACTAAAGTTAAAGGAAAAGTTACTATTGATTTTGTAAAAAGCAATTCATATAATGGAATGGCGACAAGCTATTCTATAGAAGGAAGAAAATCTAATATAGTAAAAACTGGAACTCTTTTTGGAAAAGACATTAAAAAAGAAATAACTTCACAATCAATAATCAGAATTAACAAATATCATATAGAAGCTGAAGAAAGTCAATGGTATATTGATTCTAAATATAAATATAAAGAAAATAAAAATAAAACAACTAGCAATTTTAAATCTCAATTAGGATATGAAGCAGAAATTGAACCAATATCAGTAATAGAGTTGTACTATGATATATATAAAGCTTTGTATCATTTATACGTAAGTAAAAATAAATATACTCTAGTTTATAACGAGGATAATCGATTAACCGTGATAGAAGTACGTTATAAAGATGATAAAATTACTAAAATTATTTACAATGAAGAAGATGCAAATAATAATAATAAGATTATTTTTAAATTTACTAAATATAAAACAATTAAAGCACCTAGAAATACTGATAAATATAAACCGGTAGATTAACAATATATATTATATTTTAAATAATAGGTTAGATGATTTCCATCTAACTTATTTATTTTCTTTAAACAAAACATTCTATAAATATTTCCTATTATTCGAATATAAAACTTATTCTACATAATAATTGAAAAAAAATAGCACTTATGATATAATCTATATATATTATGTTTTGAGGTAACCTTATGCGTGGATTATTTATAACTTTTGAAGGAAATGATGGTTCAGGTAAATCTAGCGTCAGTTCTGCAATTAAAGAAGAATTAGAAAAATTAAATATAGATTTTATTACAACTAGAGAACCAGGTGGTTCGATGATTGCTGAAAAAATTAGAGAAATCATCTTAGATAAAGAAAATAAAGAAATGGATCCTAAAACTGAAGCATTACTTTATGCCGCAAGTAGAAGAGAACATTTAATTCATACAGTACTTCCAGCTTTAAAAGAAGGAAAAGTAGTACTATCTGACAGATATTTAGATAGTTCTTTAGTATATCAAGGAATAGCTAGAGGACTTGGTGTAGATGAAATCTTTAATATGAATGAATTTGCTGTTGAAGGATGTTTACCTGATTTAACTATTATGATTGCTGTACGTCCTGAAATTGGAATGAGTAGAATTAAGAAAAATCGTGGTGAACTTGATAGATTAGAACTTGAACAATTATCATTCCATAATATGGTATATGAAGGATATCATGAAATTGCTAAAAGATTCCCAGATCGTATTGTGATGATTGATGGAGAAAAAGCAAAAGAAGAAGTTATTGAAGAAGCTAAACAAATTGTATTACAATATCTTAGAAGGAGATAACAATGAAAATCTCTCAATTACTAGAAAATCAAAAAGATGTCATTAAGTTATTAACTAATAGCAAAAATAAAGATAAACTAGTACATGCATATATATTTGAAGGTGAAGATGGAGTAGGTACCTATGAAGCTGCATTGTATTTTTCAATGATGATGTTATGTAATAATGCTACTCCATGCTTAAATTGTTCTACTTGTAATAGAATACTTAATAATGAACATAGTAATGTTTTAGTAATTAAACCTACTAATGGAGTAATTAAAAAAGAACAAATTACTGATGTTATTAAAGAATTTTCAATGTCCGGTTTAGAAGAAGGTCCTAGAATATATATTATTAATCAAGCTGATAAAATGAATGTTGCATCATCTAATGCATTACTTAAATTCTTAGAAGAACCAGTTCCTAATAGATATGCAATTTTACTAACTTCTAATCACAATAGATTACTTGATACTATTATCTCTAGATGTCAACTTATTAGATTTAAATCTTTATCAAAAGATTTTATGATAAATTATTATAAAACTCTTGGGGTAAATGAAGATGTTGCATATATCTTATCTAATTTAACAAAAGATTTTGAAGAAGCTCAAAACATGATAAATAATGGAGTTATTTTAGATATTATTGATTTAGCTAAAAAAGTTAATGATGATAGAAACAAAAAAAGAAACCCATATATATCTTTTTATCAAAAATCAACTATTTTAAAAGATAATAAAGATTATAATGAAACATTTATTTCAATATTAATAATGATTTGCGAAGAACGAATCAAGTATTTAAATAATAACAATAATTATTATTTCTCAAATTTAGTTAATAGAACTCCTCATAAGAAAGATTCTATTTCAAAAACTATTAAAGAACTAGAAATTTATTGTAAATATCAAGAAAGAATGCATAACTATGTAAATGTAGATTTACAATATGCAAGTATGTTTATAGAACTTGAAAAGGAGGTGTACAATGGTTAAAATTGTTGGTATTCAATTTAAAGAAACTAAAAGAGTATATTACTTTAATTCACTTCATTATAATTTTAAAGTTGGCGATAAAGTAATCGTAGACACTGTACGCGGACTTGAAATTGGAACTGTATTAATTCCCACAACATTAAAGAAAAAAGAAGATATAGAATTTGAACTTAAAGATGTAATAAGAAAAGCTACTGATAAAGATTTAGCTAATGAAATCGAAAATATTGAAAAAGCAAAAGTTGCTTTTGAATTTTTCAAAGAAAAAGCAATTGAATTTAATTTAGATATGAAGCCATTATATGCTGAATATACTATTGATAAATCAAAAGTAATCTTCTATTATGTCGCAGAAGATAGAGTAGACTTTAGAGATTTATTAAAAGTACTTGCTCCACAATTTAAAACAAGAGTTGAACTTCGTCAAATTGGTTCTCGTGAAGCAGCAAGAATAATTGGTGGAATTGGAACTTGTGGAAGAGAATTATGCTGTAAAACACATCTTACAAACTTTAATTTTGTAACAATGAAAATGGCAAAAGAACAAGGAATGAGTTTAAACACAGCAAAAATCAGCGGATGCTGTGGTAAACTTATGTGTTGTATAGCATATGAAAATGAAATGTATAAAGAGTTAAAAAAAGAATTACCTGGTGTTGGTACATTTGTAGAAACTTCAACTTGTCCTAGATGTAAAATTGTTTCAGTAGATTATATTAAAAAATTATTTAAAACTCAAGAAGGTATTGATACAATGCCAGTAACCCATACACTTGAAGAAATTAAAGTTTTAGATAAAGAAGATAAAATTGAAAATGAAACTGTTGAAACAGTTGAACTGGATGAAAATTTAGAAATAACTAGCGTTGTAGAAGAGGAAACTCCAAAACCAGCTAAGAAAAATAAATATGAAAAACGAATGTCAAAACAAAAAAATAGAAAAAATTAATGATTTATTAGGTTATGAAGGACTTAAAATAATTCAAAGACCAGATGCTTTTAATTTTTCACTTGATTCAACACTACTTGCAGATTTTGTTACTATTCAAAAGAAAGATAAAAAGATTGTTGACTTAGGTTGTGGAAATGGATATATACCTATTTTTATGACTTTAAGAACTAAATCCAAAATCTATGGAGTAGAACTTCAAGAAGATATATATGATTTAGCAGTAAGAAGTGTTAAACTTAATAATTTAGAAGAACAAGTTAAAATTATTAATGGAAATATGAAAGATATATATAAAACACTAGGTGTTTCCCAATTTGATGTAGTAACTTGTAATCCACCTTATTTTGTATATAAAGAAACAAGTAATTTAAATAAAAATGATTATTTAACAATTGCTCGTCACGAAGTTGAAGTTACACTTGATGAAGTTGTAAAAGCTGCTAACATTTTACTTAAAGATGGTGGTACTTTTGCTATGGTACATCGAGCTGAAAGATTAATGGATGTTTTAGAAGCTTTTAGAAATCATTCTATTGAACCTAAAAGATTAAGATTTGTTTATCCTAAAATTACAGATAAAGAAGCTTTAATAATCTTAGTAGAAGGTAAAAAAAGTAAAAACAAAGGTGGATTAAAAGTTCTTAAACCACTTTATGAATATGATGAATTTGATAACTATACTGAAGAAATCTTAGAAATATTTAATTATAAAGAGAAAGTTTATGAAAAGACAACAAACATTTCAAAATAATAATGCTAAATTATATTTAGTAGCAACACCAATCGGAAATATGGAAGATATTACATTAAGAGCAATTAATGTATTAAAATCTGTTGATATTATATATTGTGAAGATACAAGAAATACATCAAGATTATTATCTCATTTAGAAATTTCGAAAAAATTAAAAAGCTATCATCTTTTTAACGAAAATGATATTACTGATGAACTTGTTAATAGAATTAAAAATGGTGAAAATGTAGCTGTAGTATCTGATGCTGGTATGCCTGCAATTAGTGATCCAGGTTGGCTTGCTGCTAAAAGATGCGCTGAAGAAGATGTTGATGTTGTTGTTGTTCCGGGTGTAAGTGCTGGTATTATGGCACTTGTTGCATCTGGTATTCCTTGTAATAATTATTATTTTGCAGGATTCTTAAATTCTAAATCATCAAAAAGATTAGAAGAACTTAAAAACTTAAGTGATAAAGAAGAAACAATTATTTTATATGAAGCACCACATAGAATAAAAGAAACTTTAGAACTAGTATATAAGGCTATGGGAAATAGATATATATGTTTAGCTAGGGAATTAACTAAAAAGTATGAAGAATACCTAAGAGGAACTGTATTAGAAATTTTAGAAGTAGTTGATACTTTAAAAGGCGAAATGGTTTTAATTATTAGTGGAGCAAAAAAAGAAGATTTAATAAAAGATTTACTTGATAAAACAATAAAAGAACATCACGCATACTATGTAGAAAAAGGATTTGATGCAAAAGAAGCTTTGAAAGTAGTAGCTAAAGATAGAGGTATTGCAAAAAGTATTGTATATCAAGAAATATTTGGTAAAAATAAATAAAAATTAAAGCGAGATAATCTCGCTTTTTTAAAGGAAAGGTATGTATGGAACAAAGAAGAACAGACCTAAATAAATTAAAAAGTTATAAATATTTACTTATTCTTACACTTCCAATATTCTTAGAATTACTTCTTAATGTATTTGTAGGTTATGTCGATCAAATAATGATATCTAAAGATCCTGATGCAGTTACTGCAATAACTAATACAAATACAATACTTAGTGTATTTATAATTGCATTCCAAGTATTTTCAATGGGATCTGTTATTTTAATAAGTAATTTTAAAGGACAGAAAAATTATGATGCTGAAAAAAGTGTATATAGCGTATCATTTATACTTTCAGCAATAGTGGGTATTATAATAAGCATCATTGTTATATTATTTGCGGAATACTTTTTTAATTGGATTGGACTTGATCCAAAATGTATGGATAAAGGACTTATATATATAAGAATAGTTGGAGGAGGAATGATTGTACAATCTATCATGACAATATTCTCCGCTTTCTTAAAAAGTAATTCACTAATGAAATATTCTACAATGATTAATGTAGTAGTGAATTTAATTAACGTAACTGTAAACTTTATTACAATTCCTTATATAGGTATTGTTGGTGTAGCTCTTGCTACAACTTTATCTAGAATTGTAGGAACAATACTTATGATTATTGTCTTTACTAAAAAGACAAATATCAATTTACTTAAAAAACCATTAAAGTATTTTAAAAAAGATACATTTAAACAAATAGTAAAAATTGGTGGACCATCTGCAAGCGAAGCATTAAGTTATAATGCAAGCCAAATTATTATACTTGCTATTATAAATGGGTTAAATAATACTGAACTTGTTAATTTAAAATCGTATACAAGTATGTTTGCAATGTTTGCATATATGTTTACATCTGCAATTTCTCAAGCAATGCAGGTAGTAATAGGTGAACTTTTGGGAATGGGTAAATTAGAAGAAGCTAAAAAGAAAGTATACCAGACGCTAATATCAAGTACAATTTCTGCTGTTTTAATTGCATTTATATTCTATTTAATAAGTGATAGTGCATATAGTATTTTTGGTATAGTTGATCCTGAAGTTTTAAAGATTGGAAAAACTTTATTATTAATCGAAATAGTATTAGAATTTGGTAGAGCATTTAATATAGTATATGTAAGAGCGCTTCAATCAAGTGGAGATATATTATTCCCTACAATTAATTCAGTAATATTCTGTTGGCTAGTTGCTGTTCTTGGAAGTTACCTTTTAGGCGGAAATAATGTATTGTTAAATTTAGGCCTTATAGGTATATGGCTTGCAATGATGTTAGATGAATTAATAAGAGCTGTTATCTTTTTTATTAGATATAAAAAAGGTAAATGGGAATTTATGTTAAAAAACTTACAAGCTAGAGAACAATTCAATGAATGCTAAAAAATATCAAAAATAAGAAACAAATTATGTTTCTTATTTTTTACTTATATGCCAATTTTACCCTTTATAAAAATATTTAATCTTATTTTGTTACAAAATAAACAAAATGTGATATAATAAATAAGTATAAAAATAATTTGTTAATTATAGGAGGAATAATTAATATGGCAAAAAAAGTTTTCCAATCTATGGATGGAAACCAAGCTGCTGCTCATGCTGCTTATGCGTTTACTGAAGTAGCCGGAATTTATCCAATTACTCCGTCATCTCCAATGGCTGAATATGCGGAACAATGGGCATCTCAAGGTAAGAAAAATTTATTTGGTATGCCTGTTAAAATTGTAGAAATGCAATCTGAAGCTGGTGCTGCTGGTACAGTTCATGGTTCATTACAATCAGGAGCTTTAACAACAACATTTACAGCATCTCAAGGGTTATTACTAAAAATCCCTAACATGTATAAAATCGCTGGGGAATTATTACCAGGTGTTATCCATGTTTCTGCACGTAGTTTAGCTGCTCAAGCATTATCAATCTTTGGTGACCACCAAGACGTTATGGCTTGCCGTCAAACAGGATTTGCAATGTTTGCAACTTCAAGTGTTCAAGAAGTTATGGACTTAGCTGGTGTTGCTCACCTTGCTGCAATTAAATCAAGCGTTCCATTTATGCATTTCTTTGATGGATTCAGAACATCTCATGAAATTCAAAAAGTTGAAGTATTAGATTACTCAGTATTTGAAGAATTATTAGATAAAGATGCAGTTTCTGCTTTCAGAAAACGTGCATTAAACTTCAATCATCCAGTAACTCGTGGTACTGCACAAAATGATGACGTTTACTTCCAAACAAGAGAAGCTCAAAACGAACATTACAATAAAGTTCCAGCAATCGTTGCTGATTACATGGCTAAAATTTCTGAAGTTACAGGACGTCACTATGCTCCATTTGTATATTATGGTGCTGAAGATGCAACTGATATTATCGTTGCTATGGGTTCTGTAACTCAAACTGTAAAAGAAGTAGTAGATCACTTAAATGAACAAGGACGTAAAGTTGGATGTATTACTGTTCACTTATATCGCCCATTCTCTACTGAATACTTATTTAATGTATTACCAACAACTGTTAAACGTATTGCCGTTTTAGATAGAACTAAGGAAAACGGATCACTTGGTGAACCATTATACTTAGATATTAAATCTGCATTCTACGGAAAAGAAAATCAACCACTTATCATTGGTGGACGTTACGGATTATCAAGTAAAGATACAACTCCTGCTCAAATGATTGCTGTATTTGATCATTTAGCTAAAGAAGGACATAATAACTTCACAGTTGGTATCAATGATGATGTAACTCATTTATCAATTCCAGTTGGTCCAGAAGTAAAATTAGGTAAAGGTGTTTCTGAACTTGTATTCTATGGATTAGGATCAGATGGTACAGTTGGTGCTAATAAATCAACTATTAAAATTATCGGTGATAACACTGATAACTATGCTCAAGCATACTTTGCATATGACTCTAAGAAGAGTGGTGGTGTAACTAGATCACACTTAAGATTTAGTCCAAACCCAATTAATTCTCCATACTTAGTAAATTTAGCAGACTTCGTAAGCTGCTCAAATGAAGCATATGTTGAAAAATATGATATGTTATCTTGCTTAAAAGATGGTGGAACATTCTTACTTAATACAGTTGTTCCAGCAGAAAAATTAGAAGCTCACTTACCAAACAGCTTCAAAATCGCATTAGCTCAAAAACATGCACAATTCTATGTAATCGATGCTGTTAACTTAGCTATCAAAATTGGTTTAGGAAACAGAACTAATACAATTTTACAATCTGCATTCTTTAAATTAAATGAACAAATTATGCCTTATGCTGAAGCACAAGACTTAATGAAAAAATATGCTTATAAAGCATATGGACGTAAAGGTGATGCAATTGTTCAATTAAACTACAAAGCTATCGAAATTGGTGCTGAAGGATTAGTTAAAGTTGAAGTTAAACCTGAATGGGCTAACCTTACTCCAGAAGTAAAAGTAGTTGATGAATCTCGTCCTGATTTCGTAAGAAACATTGCTGACGTTGTTAACTCAATTAAAGGATATGATTTACCAGTATCTGCATTCTTAGATACAGTAGATGGAACAATTCCTGCTGGTACTGCTGCTTATGAAAAACGTGGTACATCTAACTTCGTTCCTCTATGGAATCCTGAAAACTGTATTCAATGTAACCAATGTGCATTCGTATGTCCTCATGCAGTAATTAGACCTTTCCTAGCTACTGATGAAGAAATTGCAAATGCTCCAGAAGGAACAATTGTAATTCCAGCTATGGGTCCTACACTTAAAGGATTACATTATTCAATTCAAATTTCTACACTTGACTGTACTGGATGTAACGTGTGCGTTAACCAATGTCCAGGTAAGAAAGGTGAAAAAGCTTTATCTTTAGTACCTGTTGCTAAGGCTCATGAAGCTAATCAAGCAGAAGTTGCTAAATACTTCTTCGACCAAGTATCTTATAAAGATCACTTAGTTGATAAAGCTGCTAACCCTAAAAACTCTCAATTTGCTCAACCATTATTTGAATTCTCTGGTGCTTGTGGTGGATGTGGAGAAACTCCTTATGTTAAATTAATCACTCAATTATTTGGTGATCATATGGTAGTTGCTAATGCTACAGGATGTTCTTCAATTTATGGAGGAAGTTATCCTGCTAGTCCATATACTACAAACAAAGATGGACATGGTCCAGCTTGGGCTAACTCTTTATTCGAAGACAATGCTGAATTCGGATTTGGTATGAAAGCTGCATCTGATGCATTAAGAGATGCTATTGCTACATTAATGGAAAATGCATTAGCTGAAGGATGCTGTGATGAACAAGTTGCTGCATTATTCACTAAATGGTTAGAAAACAGAAAATCTTATAAAGTAACTAAAGAAGTTGCTGCTGAATTAGTTCCTTTACTAGAAACTAAAGATTGCGAAACTGCAAGAAGAATTCTTGAACTTAAAGATCACCTAGTTAAGAGATCTCAATGGATCTTCGGTGGTGACGGATGGGCATATGATATCGGTTACGGTGGATTAGACCACGTTCTTGCGTCAGGTGAAAATGTAAATGTACTTGTATTTGATACGGAAATCTATTCAAATACAGGTGGTCAAGCATCTAAATCAACACCAATGTCAGCTATGGCTAAGTTTGCTGCAGCAGGTAAACGTACACGTAAAAAAGATTTAGGTCGTATGATGATGTCTTATGGTAATGTATATGTTGCACAAGTTGCTATGGGAGCGGATAAAAATCAATTAGTTAAAGCTATGTTAGAAGCTGAAAACTATGATGGTCCATCAATTATTATTGCATATGCAACATGTATTAGTCATGGCCTTAAATGTGGTATGGGTAAATCAATTTCAGTGATGGGTGATGCTGTTAAATCAGGTTACTGGCACTTATATCGTTTTAACCCATTACTTGAAGAACAAGGTAAAAATCCATTTACTTTAGATTCAAAAGAACCAACTGAAAGCTTTAGAGATTTCATTATGGGTCAAGTACGTTATGCAGCAATCTTAAAACAATATCCAGAGCAAGCTGAAGAAATGTTCCAAATGGCAGAAAAACAAGCCAAAGAAAGATATATGGCATACAAGCGTTTAGCACAAATGGAATACTAAAATTAAGAAAAGTGTTTGTAAGTTTATAACTTACAAACACTTTTCTTGTGTATTAAGTAAAAACTTTTTAAGATATAAGAGTTTTGCTATGAAGCCTAAAAAAAGTATGTTATACTTATTAAGGAAATGAAAGAAATCACGTTTGCATAAGTAAAATGAATTTAAGCAAACGGATTTAGAGGCTAATATTTTATTATAAATTGGATAGACTATTGCAATGACACTGGATAAGATACAGTGTCATTTTAATGTGGTCTAGTGTGAATTCTTTAAAGTAGAGGTAGTAATTATGACGGAAACAAACACAGAACAACTCAAAAAATTATTCCACCAAGAGATAATTGACTTATATAAGCAAATTATTAAGTCCGTAAAATACAAACCTACAAGACTTATGGATTATATCAATAGATACGGTGGATATGAGGCAGCAGTAAAATACATTAGTACAGAAAGTAATGTACAGGATTTTGCAATATTATGGGAAAAAGAACGTCTAGATTTATCAGTAGAGGCGCTTATTACTAAAGAGCAATATCGCATTTTATTTAGTGAAGATATTTTAAGCTTTTGTGACCGTAAATTAAAAGAGTATAGTTATGCGCCTAATAAAATTGAGGAGGTAGAAGAAACAACAGGCTATTTTGATGAAGAGGAAGAAGAAAAAATAGATCTTGCTGAACTTTTAAAACAAAAAGAACTCTACTTACCAAAGATGAAGAAAAAAGAATATCCTGTATATCAAAAATCGGTTGGTATTACAGTAGAAGATTGGAAACGTGTGTTAACAAATACTAAAGTTGTAACAGCAAATAATCTAGATTTACTTCTACGTGTTTATGCAATTGGAGATCAAGTGGGACCGAAAGAATTAAGTGCAGAAAAAGGCTATTCAAGTACTTATCCATATAAAGAAGTAACGACTGCATTAGGTAAACGTATAAAAATGGAGTTAAAAGTAGATGTTCCTACAGGAGAAGATGGTAAACCTATTTGGTGGCATTTATTATTTAATGGTGGATTAAAAGATAATTCAGCGTTTGAATGGAGCTTAAAGAATGATTTAAGAGTGGCAATAAAAGAGCTGATTGAAGCTGGGAAAATTGAGGCAGTTGAGGTGCAAGCTCAAAAAGAGCTTCAGACGGTAGAGGAAGAACAAATTGTTAAAATAGAAAAAGCATCAGAAAATGCTGGGACTAAAAAAGAAGAAAGCTTATCAGCATTTGATCGACTATTTGAAGCAATTATGTCACCAACACCTACTAAAGAAGAAGTAGAAGAACAACCAAAGGTAGAAAAAGAGAACATAATAAGTCCTACTAAAAAAATTGAAACGCATTCAGAAGAATCACAAGTAGAAAAAACAATTGTACCAATTAAAGAAGAGGCCATTCAGAAAATACCTACAGCAAGTGAGGCAAAAATCGTTCAACCTGTAGAGGAAATAAAAGAAGAAGTAAAATTAGAGGAAACACAACCAGAAGAAGGCGCTTTAGATTATAAAGCACGTATTAAAAAAGAATGTCTTGAGTATTATGGGGCAATTTGTGATATATGTGGCTTTGATTTTGGATATACTTATGGAGAAGCTTACGAAGATTGTATAGAAGTTCATAATGTGAATGGCACAGATGAAGAAATTAAAGAAGATACACATCCTGTACAAGATTTAGTTCCAGTATGTTGTAACTGTCATCGTATTATCCATAGTCAAAACCCACCAATTTCAGTGGAAAAAATGAGAAAAATAGTAAAGGCATAAGAGCATACTAAGAATAGGACCTTATAAAATATGTAAAAATAAAAAGAGTATATGTAGCAGTACACATATACTCTTTTTAAATACAATAAACTCATTAGGAGGTTCTATGAATAGAGGTGTAATCTATCTTGTGATAGGTATGATACTAACGATAAATTGGAATATACAAGCAGTGTGCATACCAGGGTATGAAGATTATGAGCAAATTATACCTTTTGAAATTTTAGGAGAAGAGGGGGTACTTATATTAAGTAATTCACCGGAAACTGTAAAAGAAACCGGTGTTTTATATAGAGAGAAAGTATGTGGAAGAAGTAGAATGGTTTTTCATCATGTAAATGCCACAGGAAAAAATGATAAAAAATTACTTATTACAGTAAAAAATAATTCATTGAAACCACAAATGATGATTGTAGATAAAGAAGGTTGTGCACCCCCTCTTTATCATTATTTGGAAGCAGGCAATAGACTTTTAAATGCATACTATAGATGTCATACATCAAAAGTATATTTTTTAGAGCCAAATGAGTGTATGATGTTATATGATTCGACGCCTTATGAATGGAAACAACAGATGGTTCTTTCAGGTATGTTAGACTTTTATACAACAGATTATTTAGAAGTCACGTTTTCAGTAATAGAAAAAGAGGCAAGCTTAGAAAGTATAGATAGTCTAAAGGTGTTAGATATGGATTTAGCACCTAGAGGGACTTTTCCGTGCTTAACAAAATATCAATATATATGGCTGACAGGGGAGAAAAATAGTTATTATTTGATTGAAGATGAAGAAAGAGATTGGGTTCAAGGGAAAGATAATCTAACAGGAAAGACAGCTGTTAATTATGGAAATTATGGTATACTATATAAGATAAAATTGGCTGCTAGTAAGGACACACAAGTGTTTGTTTGTCCAAGAGGTGGCATATTTCAAGGTACAATACGTTGGGAGAACGGACAAACGCATCTTATTGCAAGAAAACATGTCTTTAAAGTAAAAAAAGAACGTATTGACATCGGACAAATAAAAAAAGGTGAAGTAAAAACTTTAGAATATATATTACCTAATGGGTCTGCGG
>JBGVCU010000005.1:0-25412 GCA_045119035.1 Bacilli bacterium
AAGAAGCTGAAGCTTCAATCACTGGATATGACTTAGAACTTGCTCGTCAATTATTAACTGAAGCTTATAACGAAACAGTTGAAGCAGGATTAATGAAAGAAACTGATAAAGTTGAAATTACATTCGGTACTTCAGTTCTTAACGAAGTTGTTAACCGTCGTCATAACTACGTTAAAGCTGCATGGGAAGAATTAGCTGTTGGTACTCCTCTTGAAGGAAGATTAGTATTCTCACCTGATTTAGAAGCTGGTGACAAATGGGCAAATGACTTCCGTGCTGGTAAATATGATGTATGTATGGGTGGATGGTCAGGAGCTGCTTGGGATCCAGGTTACTTCCTATTAGTTTACCTTTCTCCAGATTACATGTATTCAACTGCATGGGATACTTCATCAGTAGATATGGAATTCACTATGGTTGGTGTTGCTGAAGATGGTGGAGATATCACTGATACAATGTCATTAATGGATTGGTATGATTGCTTAAATGGTGCTACAGGTGCTAAATATGACTTCAGTGCTAACGCATTAGAACAATCACAAAGATTACAATTAATCGCTGCATTAGAAAAACAAGTATTACAAGTTTACTATACAGTTCCTCTATATAACTCATTCGGTGTAAGGTTAATTTCTTATAAATTAGACTACATCACTTATGAATACAATACATTCATGGGTTACGGTGGAATTAAGTATACAAAATTTAATTATTCTGATGATGCATGGGAAGAATTAGTAAAGTATGAAGGAGTTTTAAATTATAAACAATAATATAAATATATAATATCCTAGATTATATTTCAATTTTAAAATAAACTAAAAAAAACACATTAGATAAGTAATTTGATATTGATTACTTGAAGCCTAATGTGTTTTTTATAATATAAATACAAGGACAAAATTAACTCATAAAACATAATAAGACACATCTGTATTCAAAGTTGTCAAATATAAGATATGTAAGTTTATAACATTTTGTTTATATTATATTTAGTCTATTGATGTTTTTTATATTTTTACTAAAGATGAGGGAAAATATATATGTGAAATTAATGATATGTTTGGTAAACCTAAAATAGTTAATAAAATGTGCAGTTTAATTGATCTATCATTTGTTTTATATACAGTTCAAAAAATAGTTAGTAACGTATGTTTTTCAAAAAAAACGTTGATTTTGCAATTAGATTAAGTATAGGATTTTAAACATATTGTATAAAATTTTTTATTTTAATTAACCAAAATAATATAATTCAACTATATCTTCCCAAAAATTTAATGTTAATAACGGTTCTATTGATTTTTTTATATATTAATCTGAAAGAATTTATTTAACTAGAACTTTGAAATTTAAAGATATAGATGACATAATATTAAAATTTATATTATATTTAAATAATGAAAGAGTATAAAAAAATAATGACCAAATTACACTTAAATTTTGGAATCAAATTTTTATAGTGTTTTTTAAGCTGATATAGTTTTTCAAAAGGGTTTTAGTGCTATTTTTTGTTTATTTAGTTTTTTGTTAAAAAGTAATTTATTTAACACCTTTAATATCATTATATAAATTATTTTTATCACTTAGAACAATTTTTGAATATAATATAATGAGGAATGATATTATTAATAATATACTTGATTTAATAGGAGATACACCATTATATAAGATTGTTGATGATGAAAATAAAATATATTTAAAACTTGAAAAATTTAATTTATCAGGAAGTATTAAGGATAGAGCTGCAAAAGAAATCATTATTGATTATATTGAAAAAAAACAAAACCAATATAATGGAATAATCTGTGTTACAAGTTTTAATTTAGGTTTAAGTTTAGCTACTTTATGTGAATATTATAATATAAATCTTATTTTATTAATGAATAATAAAAAAGATTATATTAAAATGAAATATTTTAATAATCTAAAAGTTAAAATTTTAAATTACTCATCTAAAACATATACTGATTTAAATATAATTGCAGACTCTTTATCAAAGAGACTTAATTTTTATAATGTTAATCAATTTAAAAATGATTTAAACATCAAAGCTAATGTAATATTAGCTAGTGAAATAAATAAAGATTTAAAATGCTTTCCTGATTATATTTTCTGTGGTATAGGAAGTGGTGGTACTTTAGGGGGATTAAAGAAGTATTTTGATCATGATACAACTTTTGTTGGAGTTACATCTATAGATAATGATAATATTGCTGGTTTTAATTCAGAGTTTATTCCTTATAATATAGAAAATATTAATTTTAATTTAATTAAAGTTAGTTACATAGATGCATTATATTATCAAAAAGTTTTAGTTAAAAAATACGGTATTAGCGTTGGTTTATCAACTGGAGCAATTTTTTATTCAATAAATAAATTTATTAAAGATTTTAAAATTAAAGATAAAATATTTGTATGTATTGCTCCTGATGGAATGGATCGATATTTAGATGAATAAAAGACTTAAGAGAATAACTAGATATTTAAAAATATATGAGAAATTAGTTTATAAATTTCTTATTAAAAATAGTATTGATTCAAATAAAATAATATATTTAACAAAAAAATTTAAAGTAGATTATTATAGCATATTAATTATATTAAAAGATATAAAAAAAGACTACAATTTTTTTAAAACAAGTGATAAAGCATTAAAAGACTACAATGAAATTATTGTTTTAAATTCATTTAAAGCCATTATGTATTATAGATTAAGTCATTTACTTTATGTTTATCAAGATTTTTTGATGGCTAGATTTATTTCAGAAATTTCTCATTCATTTTCTCAAATTGATATACACCCTGGGGCAATTATTAGTAGTCCTTTTTATATAGATCATGGAACAGGAATTGTAATTGGGGAAACTTGTATAATAGGTAAATTTGTTAAGTTATATCATGGTGTAACTTTAGGAGCTAGACTTACTCCAAATGAGAATAAATTAAAAAGACATCCTACTATATGTGATAATGTGACAATATATTGTAATAGTAGTATATTTGGAAATATCAAGATATTTAATGATACAATTATTAAATCTCATTCTATAATAAAATAGCTCAAAGAAAATCTTTGAGCTATTTTTTCATTATATTCATTTCGTAAAATTCTTTTAATTTATTAAAAGACTCTTCACTTAAATCATGTTCTAATTTACATGCATCAATTAGCGCAACATCTTTTGCAACACCTAAAGAAATTAAAAAAGATGAAATTACTTGATGTTTATCTAATACATTTGTTGCAATTTTTAATCCTTCTTGAGTAAATTCAATATTTCCTGTTTGAGAATTTACGTTAATTAATCCTTTTGTTTTTAATTTTTTTAAGGCTATACTTACACTTGGTTTTGAAAAACTCATTTCATTAGCTATATCAATTGCTCTTACAAGAGGCATTTTATTTTTTAATATAAGAATAGTTTCTAAGTAGTCTTCACTTGATGCTCGGTTGTTCATATTATACCTCCTGTATTTTTTCTTATTGTATCATATTAAATCTAATTAATCAAGATATATGATAAAGGATAATTTTATGAAAGTAAAAATATTGACAAAGAATAAAAAATATTGTATAATTAGTTAGTTGTGACTAACCGTATGGTTTTAGGAGGTCATTTATGAATTTAACACAATGTGAAATAGGGCATGATTATGTCGTTAAAAATATTAATATTATAGATGAAGAGCTAAGAAATTTCTTATTTACATTAGGATGTTATGGAGGAGAAACAATTACTTTAATCTATAAGTCAAAAAAGAATTATATTCTAGCTATTAAAGATAGTAGATATAGCATTGATTCAAATCTAGCATCTTTAATTGAAGTTAGTTGTTAATTTTTAAGCAACTATTTATTTTTGTATATCTAGTTAGTTATAACTAACATGGGAGGAAAATATGAGAATCGCGTTAACAGGAAATCCAAATAGTGGAAAAACTACAATGTATAATGCTTTAACTGGTCAAAATGAAAAAATAGGAAATTGGGCAGGTGTTACTGTTGAGAAAAAAGAACATAAAATTAAAAAATATTATTTAAATAATGAAGTAAATGAAATTACAGTTGTTGATTTACCTGGAGCATATTCAATGTCTCCATTTACAAGTGAAGAATCAATTACAAGTAACTTTATTAAGTCGGAAAATTTAGATGTAATTATAAATATTGTTGATATCACAAATTTAAGTAGAAGTCTATTTTTTACAACACAATTATTAGAACTTGGTATTCCAATGGTTATTGCATTAAATAAGACTGATTTAAATAATAAAAAGGGAAATAAGGTTGATGTAGAAAAATTAAGTGAATTACTAAATTGTCCTGTAATTGAAACAGTTTCTATTAATAAAAAAGGCTTAAAACCTTTAATTGATTGTGCTATAAAAAATATGAATAATCTACCAGTTGCTTCTTTTAAACAAGACTATTTATTAAATATTACTAAGGAAGAATCAGAAATTAACGATAAGAAAAGATATGAATTTGTTGATTCTGTTGTAAAAAGTGTAGAAAATAGAAAAGTATTAACTAAAACACTAAATAGACAAGATAAACTTGATGCATTATTAGTCAATAAATGGATTGGTATTCCTGTTTTTGCTGTAGTAATGTTTTTAGTATTTTTCATATCTCAATCTACTGTTGGTACATGGATTGCAGATTTATTTGTTGGGGTGTTGGAAAAAGGTCAAGAGGCTTTAGCTTCATTATTATCTGATTCAACTACAGGTGAATTAAGTATTTGGGGATCAATTTTAGTTGATGGTGTAGTTGGTGGTTTAATTGCTGTTGTAGGATTTTTACCGCTTGTAATGGTAATGTATTTTTTAATTGCCTTACTTGAAGATTGTGGATATATGTCAAGAGTATCTGTTGTTCTTGATCCAATATTTAAAAAAGTTGGTTTATCTGGAAAATCAGTTATTCCTTTTATTATAGGAACAGGATGTGCAATTCCTGGTGTAATGGCTTGTCGTACTATTAAAGATGAAAAGGAACGACGTACAACTGCAATGTTAGCTCCATTTATGCCATGTGGTGCAAAACTTCCAGTAATATCATTATTTGCTGGTGTATTTTTCTCAGATTCAATTTGGGTTGGTCCACTTATGTATTTTGTTGGATTAATTATAATTTTCTTATGTGCATTATTAATTAATTCAATAAATAACTATAAAGCGAAAAAAACATTCTTTATTATGGAACTTCCAGAATATAAAACTCCAAGTATAATGAAAGCATCTCATGCGATGTTAGAACGTGGATGGGGGTATATTGTAAAAGCAGGTACTATTATTTTAGTATGTAATTTTGCTATTCATATGATGAAAACATTTGGATGGAATGAAAATGGATTCGGCATTGTAGAAGCTGATCAATCAATTTTATATTATGTTTCACAACCATTTGCTTATATTATTGCACCTATTATTGGTGTTGTTGCATGGCAATTTGCTGCTGCAGCTTTTACTGGATTTATTGCAAAGGAAAATGTTGTTGGTACTATTGCTGTATGTTTCTTATTAACTGATTTTATTGATGCAGAAGGTTTAGAATTAATTGGTGGATCAAGTGTGGTTGCCGCAACAATGGGAATTACAAAAGCAGCTGCACTTGCTTATCTAATGTTTAATTTATTTACACCACCATGCTTTGCTGCAATTGGTGCAATGAATTCAGAAATTAAATCAAAGAAGTGGTTATTTGCAGGAATTGGTTTACAATTTGTTGTTGGATTTACTGTATCATTTATTGTATTTTTCTTCGGATCTTTAATTGCTAAAACATCATTAGGTGAATCGTGGATGTGGATTCTTGGTTGGATTATGATAATTGTTTTTGCTATTATAATTGCAACTATAATCATTAATAATAGAAAACAAAATAAGGTAATGAAAAATGTTTAATGTTATACTAAGTTCTTTTGTAAAAGATTTAATTTCTATAATTATTATATTATTATTAATAGTTCCAGGTATTATTTATATTATAAGATCAAAAAAACAAGGAAAAAAATGCATAGGATGTCCATATAGTAAGTCATGCAATAAAAACAAAAATAAATGTAAAAATTAGTTAAATTAGTAGTCATAAAGTCATTTTAATGAATGATTTTATGACTATTTTTTAGTTTATGAAAGTGCTTTTTTTAAGTTTTAATTACTTGTATTTTTTGAGGTTTTATGGTATAATTATTAAGATTTATATCAATTGGAGGACCACATGGAAAACAATTATGTTGAAGATATTCTGCTTGGAAAAATCTCTCGTGAATTAAATATTCGTGTTAGCCAAATCCGTGCAGTACTTAAATTATTAGAAGAAGGTGCTACTGTTCCATTTATTGCACGTTATCGTAAAGAAGCAACAGGAAACCTTGATGAAGAACAAATTCGTGCAATTTATCAAGAATGGGATTATGGGCAAAAATTATATGAAAGAAAAGAAGCTGTTCTAAAAGCTATTGAACAAAAAGGTAAACTTACTGATGAAATTCGTAATGCTATTTTAGAATCAAATAAATTATCTGAAATTGAAGATATTTATCGTCCATTCAAAGAAAAGAAAAAGACAAGAGCAACAGATGCTAAAAATAAAGGTTTAGAACCTTTAGCATTATATTTATTAGAGTTTGCACCTGATGCTAACCCTCAAGAAGAAGCTTTAAAATATGTTACTCCTGAAGAAGAACGTACTGAAGAAGCTAAAAAAGAAGGTAAAATTGTTAAAAATGTTAATGAAGCATTACAAGGTGCAATGGATATTATTGCTGAAATGGTATCTGATGAACCTAAACATAGACAATTCTTACGTAAAAACTTTGAAGATACAGCTAAAATGAAAACTGAAGTTAAAGATGCTTCACTTGATGAAAAAGCTGTTTATGAAATGTACTATGATTATGAAGAACCTATTAAATTAATTAAATTACATAGAGTTTTAGCAATCAATCGTGGTGAAAATGAAAAAGTTTTAAAAGTTACAATTGTAGAAAATTATGATTTTATTATGAATTATTTCTTTAATGAAATTATTACAAATAATGATTCAGCTTCTACAGAATATGTTAAACTTGCTATTGAAGATGCTTATAAACGTTTAATTAAACCTTCAATTGATCGTGAAATTAGATCTGATTTAAAAGATAAAGCTGAAAATCAAGCTATTCATATTTTTGGAGAAAACTTAAGAAATTATTTATTACAACAACCAATTAAAGGTAAAGTAGTATTAGGTGGTGACCCTGCTTATCGTACTGGATGTAAGTTAGCTGTTGTTGATGCTACTGGTAAATTCTTAGATAAAGATGTAATGTATCCACATCCAAAAACTCCAACTGAAAAAGTTCCTGAAGGACGTATTGATAACGCTAAGTATTTATTAAAATTCTTAATTAAAACTTATGGTGTTGAATTAATTACAATTGGTAATGGTACTGCTAGCCGTGAAACAGAAAGTTTTGTAAGCAATACATTAAAAGAATATGAAGCAGAAACTGGTAGAAATGTTAAATATATTATTGTTAATGAAGCAGGGGCATCAGTTTACTCTGCATCAGATTTAGCTAGAGAAGAATTCCCAGATTTCTCTGTTGAAGAACGTAGTGCTGTTTCAATTGCACGTCGTATTCAAGACCCACTTGCTGAACTTGTAAAAATTGAACCAAAAGCAATCGGAGTTGGTCAATATCAACATGACGTTACTCAATCTAAACTTACTGAATCACTTAACTTTGTTGTCGAAACAGCAGTAAATAAAGTTGGAGTAAATGTTAATACAGCTTCAGTTTCATTACTTAAGTATGTTGCAGGACTTAATGCCGGTACTGCTAAGAAATTAGTTGCATATCGTGATGAAAATGGACCATATAAAACAAGAAAAGCATTGAAAATTAAAGGTGTAGGAGATAAAGCTTTAGAACAAGCTATTGGGTTCTTAAGAATTTTAGAAGGTGATGAACCTCTAGACATTACTCCAATTCACCCTGAAAGCTATGAAATTGCTACAAAAATTTTAGAAAAATTAGGATTTACAACTTCTGATTTAGGTACTCCTGCATTAGCTGAGGCTATTGCTAAAGTAGATAGACCATCTTTAGTTAAAGAACTTGAAGTTGGTGAATATACACTTAATGATATTCTAGATGCATTTGTTGCTCCATCTCGTGATCCACGTGAAGAAGTAGATGCTCCAATTTTAAGAAGTGATGTTTTACATTTAGAAGATTTAAAACCTGGTATGGAACTTCAAGGAACTGTACGTAATGTAGTAGACTTTGGAGCTTTTGTTGACTGTGGTGTTAAAGATGATGGTCTTGTACATATTTCTAAAATGTCAAATGGATTTATTAAACATCCACTTGATGCAGTAAGTGTAGGACAAATTGTAAAAGTGTGGGTATTAGAAGTTGATCTTAAAAAACATCGTTTACAACTTACAATGATTGACCCAGATGCTCCAAAACCACAACCTAAAAAAGAATATAAGAATAAAGATAGAAACCCTGATAAAAAACAAAATCAAGATAAGAAACCACGTAATAGACAAATGAAATAATAAATAAGGAGATTTTTAAAATGACATTTGAAAAAGTTAAAAAAATTATCGTTGAAACATTAAATATTAAAGATGAAGCAAAAGTAACTATGGAAGCTCATTTAGTTAATGACTTAGGTGCAGATTCATTAGACGCTGTTGATATCATCATGGGTATTGAAGATGAATTTGGAATTAGCGTTAGTGATGATGCTATTACAAGCATTAAAACTGTTGCTGATTTAGTAAATGCAATTGATTCAGAAATTTCTAAATAGTTAATAATAAACGGTAAGTTTACTTACCGTTTATTTTATACACTCAATAGATTGAAAAAAAACAAAAATTGTGTTATAATTAAAATATAATATGAAATTTTTTGAAAGGAGTTATTATGAATATTTTTAAAAAATTATATTGTAGAACATATCAAACAATATTTAAAGTAATGATTCCTTTTATGCCTTATAAAAACCCAATTATTAAAAATAATTTGTTAGAAATTATTAATATTGTTAAAGAAAACAAAGTTAATAACCCAATTATTATTACTGATAAAATTATTTGTAAAACAGGTTTATTAGATCAATTATTTAATAAATTAGATGAGGCAAATATACAATATTACTTATTTGATAAAGTAATGCCTAATCCAACTAATACATCAATTGAAGAACTTTATGGTGAAATTAAAAGTTTAAATATTGATTCAATTGTTGCTGTTGGAGGTGGAAGTGTAATTGATTTTGCTAAAGGTTTTGGTATAAAACTTGTTAAACCAAATAAAGCTTTAAGTAAATTTAAAGGTGTTTTAAAAGTAAGAAAAAAACTTCCCTTGTTTATTGCAGCTCCAACAACAGCTGGTACAGGATCTGAGGTAACAATTACAACTGTTATTACTGATCCGATTAAAGAATATAAGTTTACTATAAATGATTTTAATTTAGTTCCTAAATATGCTATATTAGATGCAAAATTACTAGAAAAACTTCCGTCAGATCTTGTTGCAACAACAGGAATGGATGCATTAACACATGCGGTTGAAGCTTATATTGGAAGAAGCAGAACAAAAGAAACAAAAAAAGCATCACTTGATGCTGTAAAAATTATTTATGAAAATCTAGAAAATGCTATATTTAAAGGGGATTTAAAATCTAAAGAAAATATGCTTTATGCATCATATTATGCAGGAATTGCTTTTAGAAAATCATATGTTGGCTATGTTCATGCTTTAGCTCATGCAATTGGAGGAAAATATCATCTTGCTCATGGTTATACTAATGCGATTATTTTACCTATTATTTTAAAAGAATATGACAAGAAAATCTATAAAAAGATTGCTTCTTTAGCAAAGTATTCTGGAATGGTAAATAATGGTGTTAGTGATAAATATGCTTTTAACTCTTTTGTGGATTGGATTTTAAATCTAAATAACAAGTTTAATTTACCAAAAAGAATAAAAGAAATTAACACATCAGATGTTGATTCAATTGTTAATTATGCAAATGATGAAGCTAATCCGTTGTATCCTGTTCCAGTACTTTATGATAAAACTGAACTAAAGAGTATTGTAACTAAGATTATGTATAGGAAAAAGTTGATTGATAATATTGAAAATATTATTGGGAAAAATGTGAATATAATTATTGATAGACCAATTGGTTATATCCATCATGATATTTTATATAGTTTAAACTATGGATATATTCCAGGCGTTTTTGCTTTAGATAATGAAGAACAAGACGTTTATATATTAGGAGAAGATAAACCACTTTCTTCTTATAGTGGTAAAGTAATCGCTATTGTTCATCGTTTGGATGATGTAGAAGATAAGTGGGTAGTTGCTAATAAAGACTATACAAAAGAAGAAATTGAAGAATTAGTTTCGTTTCAAGAAAAATATTTTGATAGTGTAATCATCAAGTAAAAGGAGTTTATATGAAATTATTAAATAAAATTAAACAATTTGTTAGTAATTATAAATTAACTTCTAACGAAGAAAATTTACAAAACATCGAAGGAAATGTACCAATTCTTAAGTCAATTCCTATTGGAATTCAACATGTATTAGCAATGTTTGTTAGTAATTTAACCCCTTTATTAATTGTATTTTCAAGTGTTAATTCAATTGATTTATCAACTAAACAACAAATTATTCAAAATGGTATTTTTATAGCTGCTATAGCATCTTTAATTCAATTACTACCTATTTGGAAAATTGGAACAAAATTACCTCTTTTATGCGGAATAGGATTTTCATTTATTGGTGTTTCAATAATGATTATTACAAAATATAGTTATGAATCTTTACTTGGAGCAATAATTGTTGGTGGTATTTTTACTTTCTTAATGGCATTTACAACAAAATATTGGATGAAGTTTTTCCCACCAATTGTATCAGGATGTTTTATTTTAGGACTAGGTCTTTCTTTAATTCAATCTGGTGTAATTTCTTTTGCTGGTGGAGAAAATTTAATGAATAATAGTACAGCAAGATATGCATTTGGTTCATGGCAAATATTATTAATTTCATCATCATGTTTTATTTCAATGATTTTATTTAATCGATATTTAAAAGGATTTTGGAAAAATTTATCTATTTTATTTAGTCTTTTAATTGGTTATATTATGTGTTTGTTCTTTGATGAAATGATTGATTTTAGTGGATTAAATAATTTAACAGTATTTAGCTTTCCAAATTTAATTAATTTTAGTAAAATAAGACCAAGATTTGAAATTTCTACAATAATTCCAGTAATTATTATTTATTTAGTTGTAATTACAGAATGTATTGGAACATTAACAATTATTACAGAAGATGCATTTGATCGAAAAGCAAATCATCAAGAAGCAACAGGTGCTATATCAGGTGTTGGACTATCAAGTGTTATTTCAGGATTTTTTGGATGTTTACCTACAGTAACATTTACATCAAGTGCTGCAATTGTCACTCAAACAAAAATGTATAATCGAATTCCTTTAATTATTGGAATGTTATTAATGCTTTTAATTAGTTTCTTTCCACCGGTTGCTGCATTTATTCAAACAATCCCAACACATGTTATTGGAAGTTGTACTTTAATGATCTTTATTTCTATTGCAGTTTCTGGATTTAATTTAATAAAAAAACAAGGTTTTAATAAAAGAAATGTTATTATTCTTTCTGTATCTTTAATACTTGGATATGGGCTTACATTTTTTCCAGAATTATTAACTAAAATATTTCATTCTAATAGTAATATAGGATATTTATTATTTAGTAATAATGTCTCTGCAATGTTTATTTTTGCATTTATTTTAAATTTAATTTTACCAAAAAAACTAGAACAATAATAGAAAGGAGGAATCACTATGAAAAAGGAAAAATCATGTGGTGCTGTAGTTTATAAAATTGTAGAAGAAAAACATTTAATGTTTTTAGTTATTAAATCAAAATTAGGACATCATTTTTCTTTTCCTAAAGGACATGTCGAAGGATTAGAAACAGAAGTAGAAACAGCTATTAGAGAAATTAAAGAAGAAACTAATCTTAATGTAAAAGTAGATACAGGTTTTAGAACTGTTATTACATATAGTCCAAAAGAACATGTATTAAAAGATGTTGTTTATTTTGTAGCAACTCCAATTGATGATTCTTTAGTTATTCCTCAAGAAGCAGAAGTTGATACAGCAAGATGGGTTAGTTATCCAGTTGCTATTAGTAGAGTTACTCATGAAAATGAAAAAAATGTTTTAGTCGAAGCTAATAAATATTTAAGAAATAAATTGTTTAAAAGAAATTAAAAAAGATCCCTTATGGGATCTTTTAATTTTATTATTTAGTACCGAAGATTCTATCTCCACAGTCACCAAGACCTGGAACGATATATCCTTTATCATTTAATTTTTCATCAAGTGCAGCAAGGAAAATTTTAACTTCAGGATGTGCTTCTTGAACACGTTTAATTCCTTCAGGAGCTCCAACAAGTCCTGTATAAATAATTTCTTTTGCGCCAGCTTTTTGAAGAATATCAATAGCAGCAACTAAGCTTCCACCTGTAGCAAGCATTGGATCTATAAGTAAAACAGTTCCAGTTTGAATTTCTTTAGGGAATTTTGCATAATAAGTTTGTGGTTCTAATGTTTCTTCATCGCGATATAAACCAACATGTCCAACTTTTGCAGTAGGAATTAAATTTCTAATTCCATCTACCATTCCTAGACCAGCTCTTAAAATTGGAACGATAACGATATCTTTTGCTAAAACTTCAACGTTACATTTGCAAATTGGAGTTTCGATTTCAGTTGTTACAGTTTCAAAATCTTTTGAAATTTCATAAGCCATAAGACCAGCAATTTCATCTAAGCATTCTTTAAATTGTTTAGTTGATGTGTTTTTGTCACGAATAATAGAAAGTTTGTGTTTAATCAATGGATGTGATAAGACAGTTACATTGTTCATAAAATATACCTCATTTTTTCTTAAAATATTATATCACACTTTTTATTAAAATTCTACATTTTAACTTATAAAATAAAGAGAATTTTGTATAGTCTTTTTTTTGCAAAAAATCATATTATAGTGTATAATATTAAAAGGAATAAATAGAGAGGGAATGTTATGTTAATTGTAGTTGGTCCAAGTGCTGCTGGTAAAACAGAAGTAGTTAAGAAATTAATGGAAATATCTAAATTAGAAAAACTTGTTACTTATACAACACGTACTATGCGTTGGCTAGAAGTACCTGGTAAAGATTATCATTTTGTAACAGTTGATGATTTTAAAGAAAAACTTGCAAATAATTTTTTCTTTGAATATGTAATTTATAATGATAATTACTATGGAACTGCAGTTAATGACATTGCTGCAAATAAAGTTGTAATTTTAGAACCAAATGGATTACAAGAATATGTAGAACGCGCAAAGGATTTAGTAAAAATTGTTTTCTTAGAATGCAGTGAAGAAGTTAGACATCTAAGAATGATTAGTCGTCTTGATCAACCTGATGTTATTCAAAAACGTCTGAAAGGTGATAAGATTTTCTTTACAGAGGAAATTAAAAAATTAGCTGATTTAAGAGTTGATAGTGAAAATCAAACTGTAGAAGAAGTTGCGAAAGAAATTCTTGAATTCTACAAACCATATATTGAATAATATGAAATTTGAACAATTAGAAAAATTAAATATAATATATAAAGTAACAAAATCTAAAAGACGTACAATGGCTTTTAGATTTTTATCTAATGGGACAGTAAATATTATTATACCTTATAGATATAATCAAACAATGGCTGATATTATTGTTAATAAATACTTAGATAAAATAGTTGAAAGAGTGAATTATCGTAAAGAACTTATTGCTTCATATAATGATAATGAAGATTTCTTATATTTAGGAAAAAAATACACAATTAAAGTTATTGAATCTAAATATCCAAAAATAATTTTAGATGATAGCACAATGTATTTATATATAAAAGTTAATGATTTTAAAGTTAAAGAAAAACTAATATATGAATATTTATATGATAATGCACAAGATGTTTTTAATGAATTATTATATCAAGTATTTAATCAAATGAAAAATCACTTGGCAACTTATCCAAATTTAGAAATTAAAAAATTTAAATCTGTTTGGGGATTATGTAGAATTAAAAGAAATACTATTGCTTTAAATGTTGATTTAATGCATGTAGATATTGAATGTATAAAGTATGTTATATGTCATGAGTTATGTCACTTTGTATATCCAAATCATCAAAAAGAATTTCATGTATTATTAAATCAATTTATTAATGAAAAAGAACTTAAAAAAAGATTAAAAGAATATAAATTTAAAAAGTAACAAAATGTAACAAACTTCGACAAGCAAATGTTTAAATTTGCTTGTTTTTTTATTTTATTAAAATTTTTGATATCGAATAATGTTTTATTTTGAAGGATATTGTCGAACTTTGGATATATGAAATTTTTCTTTAAAAATATTAGTTCTAAATTGTATAAAATAATTTATTTATAATATAAAATATAAGTAAATTGATGGGGGAGAATATTATGAAAAACAAAATTAATAAAATTGAATTAATTCAAGAAAGAATAAAACAAAATAATGATTTAAGAAATGAATCATATGCAAGACTTTTAAAAAGAAGAAGATTAGAACAAAAAAAGACTTTAGAAGATGTAGCTCGTGGAGTATGTTCTGCTAGTTATTTATGTCGTATTGAGAATGCACAAGTTGAAATAAAAGAAGATTTTTTAACACATTTATTTGAAAAATTAGAAATAAATTATAATGCTGTAAAAGAATTTTCAAAAATTAATGTATTAGAAAAACTTGTTAAATTATATTATGATGAAAACTTTAGTGAATTAGAAGAATTAGCAACAAAAACAATTGAAGTAAATTTGTATAGCGATTTAGAAATTCAATTAATTAAGCTATTTAAATTTATCAATGATGAAAAATATGAAGAAGCTAAAGATATTGTAAGTACAATAGATAAGAATATTGATAAATTAATTGGACAAGAATTAATTGTTTACACATTTTTATCTGCACTATTATCTTTTAAAATTAATAATTTAGTTACAAGTTATAAACTTCTTAGAGTGCTTTTAAATATTAAATATGAAAGTAATCCAATTAAGAAGGCTGTGTGTGATTTAGCTTTAAATGTATTTAGTATGTTAGATGAAGATGTATTGTTTTTAGAAACATATCATGAATATAAAAAGATAAAGGTTGTTGAATCAAATCCGAATAAAGAAATTACACATGAGATAGAGTATAGTTTAGTATTAGGAAAAAATAACTTAGTAAAAGGAATAGATTTATTTAATGAAGTTTTTAAATATGTTACTAATGATTATCTAAAAGAACAATATAATTATAACTATATTAAGTTTTTAATTTTTAATAAAAAACTTGATGATGTTTTTAGTTTTATTAGTGATATTGAAAAATCAAAAAGAATGATACCTTTACTAAATTATTGTATTAACAACTATCCAGATTTTATAAGATCTTTAAATTATTTAAATGAAATTAAACATTTTCAATTTACTAAATATGAAACTTTCTATTTATTTTATAATGAACTTACAATATTAAATTTAGAAAAACATAATCAATTAGAACTTATTGAGTTCATTAAAAGAAATTTTATTAATAGTAAAAATGAAGCAAAAGAAACGAAAAATAATTTCTTAATTAATAATCTTTATAAACTTTATAAAGAAGCATTGTTTGATCTTGGTAAATATAAAGAAGCAGCAAAATCTTCACTTGATTATTAAAAGATTTAATACTTGCAAAAAAACCTAATTTTTAGTATAATATGTTTACTAAAAAAGGTGATAATATGAATTATATTGATAAATTAAATGATCATTTACATAATGATTATACAAAAAAACTTTATACTTATGGTATCGAAAATGACTTTCCAATCATGGAACTAAATGGTATTGCTAATTTAATGTTTATTATTAAACAAAATAATATAAAAAATATATTAGAAATTGGTACTGCTATTAGTTATTCAGCGCATATGATGGCTAGTTGCGACTCTGTTCTAAGAATTGATACAATTGAAAGAAATATAGAAACTGCTAATATTGCTAAAGAATTCATTCAAAATGGACCATATAAAGATATAATCAATCTGTTTGTTAATGATGCATTATTGATAGATAATAATTTATTATTAAAAGAATATGATTTAATTTTATTTGATGCAGCAAAAGTGCAAAATAATAATTTCTTAGATAAATTTTCTCCACTTCTTAAAGTTGGTGGTATTATTGTTACAGATAATATTTTATTTCATGGATGTGTGGAAAATCAAGAAGGCCTAACTAAGAATGTAAGAAATATGGTTAAGAAGATTGACCAATATAATAATAGCTTGATTAACTTAACAAATTATGATAGTTATTTCTTACCTGTTGGAGATGGTCAAGCTATTTTAGTAAAAAGAGGGTAAAATGCAAGTATTAATCGATTATAGAAAAGAATTGCCTGTTTTTAATAATATCTGTTATTTGTTAGGAATTAATAAGTTTAGCTATAATATCAGTGAAACTTATTCATTATGTGAAATAAAAGAAATTATTAGAAATTTAAAAGAACATAATAATCAAATAATAATTAATTTAGAAAAAATAATGTATGATGAAGATTTAAATGAATTACTACCTATTTTAAAGGAATTAGAACATTTTGTAGATTATATTACTTACAGTGATTTAGGAGTATTTCAGTTAATAAAAGAAAATAATCTTAATATTAAAGTTATTTATCATGCTTCTACAATGATTACTAATTTAAATGATATTTTATTTATGTTATCTGAAAATGATAATATTATTTTAGGAAAAGAAATTTCATTTGAAGAGTTACTTTATATTGATAGTAAATTAAATAAAAAAGTCTTTATTGATGCTTTTGGTAAATTTCCAATTTTCTATTCAAGAAGACATCTTTTATCTACTTATTTAGAATTTAGAAATATTGATATAAACCCAAATGATTTAGATTATTCACTAGTAGAAGAATTTAGATCTGAAAATTATCCTATTGTTGAAAATGATGGAACAATAGTCTATGAATCTAGTTATTATTGTTTAGGAACTGAACTTAAGTCTTTAAATAATATTGGTTGTTGTTATTTATCAAGTAATTTTATTAGTTTAGATGATTATGAAAAGATTATAAACTGTTATTTAAATGATAATTATTCTGATTTAGCAATTAATGAAATTGTACCGATTTATAAAGGTAAATTATCTGAAAAAACAATTTTAATAAAAGGAGGTATTAATTAATGGAATTATTAGCTCCTGCTGGATATTTAGAAAAAGCTAAAATTGCTTTGCTTTATGGTGCTGATGCTGTTTATGTTGGAGGAAAGTCATTCTCTTTAAGAGCAAGAGCATCTAATTTTACAATTGATGATTTAGAAGAATTAGCAAATTTTGCTCATGGCTTAAATAAAAAAGTTTATGTTACAATGAATATTGTACCTCACGATGATGATTTAAATGGATTGAAAGAATATCTTATAGATATGAATCGTATAGGTATTGATGCAATTATAACAACAAGTAGATTCATTATGACAGAAGCAAAAAAATATGCACCAAATGTTGAAGTGCATGTAAGTACTCAAAATTCAATTACCAATTTAAAACAAATTGAATATTATAAATCCCTTGGAGCAACTCGCTGTGTGTTAGCAAGAGAAGTTAATATGATTGAACTTGAGTATCTTGCTAAAAACTCTCCACTTGAACTTGAAGTATTTATTCATGGAGGAATGTGTGCTAGTTATTCTGGTCGCTGTGTTTTAAGTAACTATATGACAAACCGTGATGCAAATCGTGGTGGTTGTGCTCATTCATGTCGTTGGAATTATACATTAAAGAAAAATAGCCAAAAAGTTAATGAAAATGGTTATTTTAGTATGGGGTCAAAAGACTTACAAGCTTTAAGATTTATTCCTCGTTTAATTGATTTAAATGTTGCTTCATTTAAAATTGAAGGAAGAATGAAATCTACATATTATTTAGCAACTGTTGTTAAATGTTATCGAGAAATTATTGATTTATATCAAAAACAAGGATATTTAACAGAAGAAAATTATATGTATTTTGAAAAAGAAATTAGAAAAGCTGAAAATCGTTTAACAAGTGTTGGATTTTATAAAGGACTACCATCAATTGAGGAACAACTTTATGACAATAGAAGTGAACATCCTACTAAAGAATATGTTGGTGTTGTTTTAAGTTATGATGAAGAAAGTAAAATTGCTGTTATTGAACAAAGAAATTACTTTGAAAAAGGTAATACTTTAGAATTCTTTGGACCAAATCTTGATAACACATTAATGGTATGTCCAGAATTTTATGATTATAATACTAAAGAAGAATTAAATATAGCACGTCATCCATTACAAAAGTTAACTATGAAGGTTGATTTTCCAGTTAAAAAAGATGACATGGTTCGTCTTGTTAAAAACGATGAAAATTAAATAATACATATTACTTTAAAAATATGGAAAATTATGCTATAATAAATTAATAAATAAATATAAATTAGGAAGTGATTATATGAATCAAAAACAATATTTAACTCAAGATGGTTATGATCAGTTATTAAAAGAACTTGATTATGTCAAAAATGTTGAACAAAAGAAAAACATTGAAGATTTACAAGATGCACGTAGCCAAGGTGACTTATCTGAAAATGCTGACTATGATGCAGCCAGAGACCAACAAGCTAAAATTGCTGCTCGTATTAAAGAATTAGAATTAATTATTAAAAATGCAGTAATTATTGGTGAAGAAGCAACTGGTAATAACTTAGGTAAAAAAATTAAAATTCGTTTCTTAGATAACGTTGCTGATGATGAAGAAGAAATTGAAACTTATCAATTAGTAGGAAGTCTTCAAGCTGACCCACTTAATGGATTAATTTCTAATGAATCTCCACTTGGTAAAGCAGTGTTAGATAAAAAAGTTGGAGATAAAGCATACGTAAAAACTGAAAGTCATAAAGAATTTTGGGTAGAAATTCTTGATATTCAATAGTATGCATACTATTGCTATTATTTGTGCAATGCAAGTTGAACTAGAAGCTATTAAAAGCCTAGTTGAATCAATTGAAAAAGTTAATATTGGCCCTAGAGTGTTTTTTAAAGGTCAATATAAAGGTAAAGAAATAATTTTAACACAATGTGGTATTGGTAAAGTAAATGCATCTATTACAACAACTCTTTTAATTGACCATTTTAAACCAGATTTTATTATTAATTGTGGTGTTGCTGGTGGGTATAATGAAAATTTACTTCCGCTAGATGTAGTTGTTGCTGATGAAGTTTTCTATTATGATGTTGATTGTACTTTCTGTGAACCTGATATAAGATATGGTCAAGTTCAAGATGATCCAGCTAGTTATAGTTGTTCTAAAGTATTAATTGATTTACTTAAATCAACAACAATTAATTTAAACTACCATATTGGTAATATTATGACATCTGATAAATTTGCAACAGATAGAAGTTTATTAACAAATGTTATTAAAAAATATTTTTATGATAAAAATGTTTATGCTGTTGATATGGAATCTGCTGCAATTGCTCAAACTGCAAATCGTTTTGGTGTTGATTTAGTTATTGTACGTTCAATTTCTGATGTTGTTGGAATAGAACAAGAACATACTTATACTAATTTTTTAGAACAAGCCTGTTATAATGCAAGCTGTATTATTTCTTTTTTATTAGATAATATCTAGTTTTTAATAGGCAAGAATAATTCTTGCCTTTTATTATTTGAAAGGGGTGAAGCGTTTTGTTTGTAAATGTTATTGTTAATGTGCCTTCTTCGCTTGTTGATAAAGTATTTGAATATCATGTTCCTGAATATTTGGAAGATTTTATTTGTGTTGGTTCAAGAATTAAAATATCATTTGGTGAAGCAAATCGCTTAATTCATGGATTTATTATTGATATTCATGATGAAAAACAATTTGATGGTCCTATTAAAGACATCGAAGATGTTCCAGATTTAAAACCTGTTATAAATGAAGAACAGTTTAAAGTAGCATATTTTCTAAAAGAAACTACATATTCTCCTTTAGTTAGAATTTTAAATTGTATGATTCCAAATGGTTTAAAGATGAAAACATCTAAATATTTAACTATTAAAAATTTTAATGGATTAGATGCTGATATTGTTGAATTATTTCATGGACAAGAAATTATAAAATATACCCCATATGTTTCAAAATATGTTAATAAAATAAAAAAAGCTCTAAAAGAAGATTTAATTGAAATATCATATGAAGCCTTAGATCAATCAAAAGAAGCATATCAAGATGTATATTATTTAACTGAAAACTATTTAGAAGAAAATTTAGTTAAGGTAAAAAAACAAGCTACAAGAGATATTGTTAAAACTCTTAAAAATAAATTTCCATATGATAAAAATGATCTTCATAGTTTAGGTTTAACTGATTATGGAATTTCTAGTCTAGTTAAGTATCATATCTTATATAAGAAAAAGATTTTAAAGTCTCGCATTCTTGAAAGAAATTATGATATTAATGATGACTATTATAAGAACTATGCATCTAATACAGCTATTAAATTTTTTGAACAGTCATCAAAAACTGATAAAGAAATTTTATGGATACCATCTGATGATAATGAAATTATTCAAGGAATTTCACTTGTTGCAAGTAAAAATATTGAAAATGATTTAAATACAATTGTTGTTGTTCCAGATATTTTATCAAGTTTTAAATTATCTGATTTACTTAAAAAATATTTAGGAATCCCTGTTCTTTGTATTAATTCAAACATTAATGATGGTGAAAGTTTAGATGGATATAAAAGTATTTGTAATAATGAATATAAAGTAATTGTTACAACTCCAGTTGGAGTTCTTTGGCCATATCAAAACGTTGGAACATTTTTTGTTATTGATGAAGAAAGTGATAATTATTATAATGATCAAAGTCCAAGATATGATGTAAAAGAAGTGATTCGTTATAGAGCATCTTTAAATAATGCTAAATGTATTTTTTCTTCATATACACCTAATTTGGATTTGTATTCTTATGGATTACAAAATCAAATTAAATTGATTGATAATTCAGAAAATATTGGTTATAGACCAAAAGATGATAATATTAATTATGACGTAATTAATATGACTAATGAACTTAAAAATGGTAATATTTCACCGATTTCTGAAATATTACGATTAAAAATTAATGACGCTATAAAAAATAAAAAAGCAAGTTTGCTTATTTTAAATAATAAAGGATATAGTGATTTTGTTTTGTGTAGATCCTGTGGACATGTAGAAAAATGTGAAAAATGCAATATATCACTAAAATATCAAGAAAAGAATAATCGCCTTTATTGTCCTGCTTGCGGAAAATTTAAAGATTTTGTTAAGAAGTGTAGTAAATGCGGAAGTAGTTCTATTAAGATGATGGGACTTGGTGCAGAAAAGTTAAAAGAAGTTGTTGAATCTACAATTGAAAATAGTGTAGTTACGATTGTTGATGAACCTAAATATTCTCGTTTTAAAGAGCAAGTTAAAATGATTAATGAAAATAAAGCTAATGTAATTATTGCTACTGATACATATTCAAGAGGTTTAGTCAATACAAATATTTCTGTAGTAGGAATAATGTCTATTGATTTAATGTTAAAATCTCCTGCTTATAAAGCTAATCAAAAAACTTACTCAATGTTACAACACGCTAAACATATTTTAAAAAGAAGTGATATTACCCCTAGTATGGTAATTCAAACATATGAACCAGATCATTTTGTTATTAAAGCACTTGTAACAAACAAATATTTGGATTATTTTAAACAAGAACTTACATATCGTAATATTTTACAAGCACCACCTTTTTATACAATTAATAGAATTATTGTAAAAGGTAAATATGATAGTTTATTTAAAACAGCCTATGATATTTCTCGTTTTATTAAATCAAATGTCAGAGAAAGTATTATTATTGGTCCTGTTTATAATTATACTGAAAGTGGAGTTCAATTAATCATTAAACATCCACATTTAGATTTAAAAGAAATCTATCAAAAAATATATGATAAGTATCAAGATAGTAATTTATTTGTAATTATTGATTGTTATCCAAGATCAATATTATAGAAAAGAGGTCCTTATGGAGAAATTAAAAATTGTATTTATGGGAACACCTGAATTTAGTGTGCCTATTTTAGAAGCTTTACATAATACATATGATGTAATTGGTGTTGTTACACAACCTGATAAAGAAGTAGGAAGAAAAAGAATTAAAACACCTAGTCCTGTTAAAGTGTTTGCTTTAGAACATAATTTGAAAGTGTTTCAACCTGAAAAAATTAGAGTAGAATATCAAGATATTATTGATTTACAACCTGATTTAATTGTTACAGCAGCTTATGGTCAACTTGTAGGAATGAAGTTATTAAATTCTCCAAAGTATCGTTCAATTAATGTTCATGGTTCACTTTTACCATTATATCGTGGAGGTGCACCTATTCAGTATTCTATTTTAAATGGTGATAAAGAAACTGGTATTACTATTATGTATATGGAAAAAGGAATGGATAGTGGCGATATGTTAGCTCAAAGAAGCATTCCAATTACAGATAGTGATACAAGTAAAACAATGTTTGAGAAATTAAGCATTGTTGGTCGTGATTTATTAATGGAAACAATTCCTTTACTTATAGAAGGAAAAATTACTCCAATTAAACAAGATGAATCAAAGGTAAGTTTTGCCTACAATATTACAAAAGAAGAAGAAGCATTAGATTTAAATCAAGATGCAAAAAGCTTATTTAATAAGGTTAGAGCATTTAATCCTTCACCAATTGCAAATCTTACTTTAAATGATGAAGTATTAAAAATATATGAAACTCGTGTTAGTAATAAAACACATAACAAAAATGTAGGAGAAATTATTGAGGTTGCAAAAGATTACTTTACAGTTGCTTGTGGTAATAATACAGCTTTAGATATTTTAAGATTAAAACCTGCTGGTAAAAACGAAATGTCTGCAAAAGATTATATTAATGGTGGACTTAAAAAACACCTTAAATAAGGAGATTTATGGCTAAATTATATTTTTCTAGAGAAGAAATGGAAAGACTAAATATTGAAAAATTAGCTGAACGTGGAGTTACTGTTGAAGATATTGCTTTAGTAGCATATAATCAACAATTAAAATATAATCCTGAAGTTAGTATGGATGAAGTTATTCATAGTGTTAAAAAGATTTTATCACTTAGAGATGTATTCCATTTATTACAACTTGGTGCTGAAATTGATATTTTAGCTGAAAAAGGATTATTAAGTCAGCCTATTCAAGATATTATTAATTATGATTTAGGTGTTTTTGGAATTGACGAAATATTTGGACTAGATATTGCAAGATTATATGGTTCAATTGGACAAACAAACTTTGGTGATATTGATGTTAATAAACCAGGTATTGTACATAGATTAAATGAAGAAGGAAAAAAAGAAGGTTGTTGTCATACATTTTTAGATGATATTGTTGGTGCAATTGCAGCTGCTGCAACAATTAGAATTTCGCAAATTGTATCTGAAGACAATGCTAAATTAAATTAGTATATGGAAAGAAAAGATTTTAATAAAAAACGTTCATTTGGTGATAGACCATTTAATAAAGATAGAAAAGACTTTAAAGATAAAAAAGAATTTAAAGAAAGAATTTCTAAATTTGATAAATATCACCAAGATGATAAAAGAAAAGAAAATTATAAGAAAAAACAGTTTAATGATGAAGAAGTAAAAACTGAAGTAGTAAATGAAAGAATCATGTACCATGATAATCCAAGTTTTTTATATGATGAAAAAGTAAAAGTAAGATGTGATTTTGTTAGTTTATCTCATGATGCAAGAGGTATTGCTAAAGTAAATGGTATGACACGTAGAGGTTTTGAACTTACTAATTATCCAATTTTTGTAAGTGGTGTTTTACCGGGTGAAAGAGCTGATATTGAAATTACAACTTTAAAAAATTCTTATGCTGAAGGAAGACTTTTAGGGATTAGAAGAAGTAATAAGGAAGATAGAGTTAATCCAATTTGTCCTAACTATCATAATTGTGGTGGATGTGATTTAATGCACATGAGTTATGATGCTCAACTACGTTTTAAAACACAAACAGTTAAAGATACATTAGAACATTTAGGTGGAATAAATGATATTGAGGTAGATCCAATTATTGGAATGGAAGAACCATTTCACTACCGTAATAAAGTTCAAGTTCCTTATCATAATCATAAAGGTAAAGCTATTTGTGGATTTTTTAAGAAAAATTCTCATGAAATAGTTTCTCTTGATACATGTTTTATTCAATCAACTCTAGCATCTGATATTGTTAAGTTTATTAGAAATTTAGCTAATGAATATAAAATCAAAGGTTATGATGAAGAAACACATTCTGGTGTTATTCGTCACGTAATGATTAGAGAAAATAAAGATCAAAGTGAAGTAATGGTTGTACTTGTTACAAAAGAAAAACAAGTTCCATTTTTATCTGAACTTGTTTTAAAACTTGTTAAAAGATATCCAAATATTACTTCTGTTATTCAAAACATTAATTCACAAAAAGGTAATGTTGTATTAGGTAATAATAATCATATATTACATGGTAATAGTTCAATAAAAGATGAATTATTAGGTGTATATTTTAATATTGGTCCTATGTCTTTTTATCAAGTAAATACAAAACAAACTGAAAAATTATATTCTAAAGTTATTGAGAAAGCAGAACTTTCAAAAAAAGATGTTTTAATTGATGCTTATTGCGGAATTGGTACAATTGGTTTAATTGCATCTAAACATGTAAAACATGTATATGGTGTAGAAATTGTTGATGAAGCAATTAAAAATGCAGAAATTAATATGAAATTAAATAATATTGAAAATGCTGAATTTGTTTGTGGTAAAGCTGAAGAACAGATTGTTAAGTGGGCTAGTTCAAAAATTAAACCTACAGTAATTGTTGTCGATCCTCCTAGAAAAGGATGTGATCCAGTTTTCTTAGAAACTGTAGCTAAAATGAAAATCAAAAAAATGGTTTATGTATCATGTAATCCAGCAACACTTGCAAGAGATTTAAAATATCTAAAAGATTATTATGATATAAAATCTGTTAGTCCTGTTGATATGTTTCCTAATTCAAATCATGTGGAAACGGTAGTTCTTCTTTCCCACAAAAGTTCAGAAAAACATATCAACGTAAAAGTGGACTTTGATACTAATGAAGGTAAAAAGTTTTTGGATGAGGTTATAGATGCTGTAGATTCCAGAAAACAACCTGAAAGAGCTTCG
>JBGVCU010000006.1:0-27089 GCA_045119035.1 Bacilli bacterium
AATAGAATATTAACTTCGGTTCTTAATTGGAAAAGTCCTATTGAAAAACGTAAGGAACTTATAAATTTAGGTTATATAAATTATAACATATAGATTTTTTATTTTTTAAATTTTGGTCTCACATCATTGACAAATCAACAATAATGCCATTTTTAGACATATTTGATTTATTTAAAGTGGTTTTTAGATGATAAGAATCTTATAAATAGGAAAAAATAGATAAACAAAATACCTCTAGATTATACTAGAGGTATCATTTTATTTATTTTCATTTGTAATATAATCGAAATCTACAAATTCTTTTTCTAAAGTTTTATAATCATTTTTTCCTTGACCAGTAAGAGGGATTTTGTCAATTGCAACAACACAAATAGGTCTACCTCTTTCTTCTAAAACTTCATTACATTTATCAAAAATTTGTTTACAAATTTCTTCTTTATTTTCGTATCCTTCGTTAAGTTCAACAATGGCCATAGGATATTGACCTTGAGAACGACTTCTATCATTAACTCCTACAACACAGCAGTTTTTAACAGCTTCTTCTTGAACAATAGCACTTTCAATATTAACTGGAAATACTTTATGACCATCAAATCTGATAATCATACGTTTAATACGACCTTTAACGAATAAGAATCCATCTTCATCAATATAACCAATATCTCCAGAGTGAATCCAAGTTAAACCATCCGCATGTTTACGCATAACATTTGCTGTTTCTTCTTCGCGTTTGTAGTATCCTTTCATCATTGATCCACCTGTAACGCAGATTTCACCTTCTTCATAATATCCTTTTTCTTCGCCTGTTTCAGGATCAAAAATAGATACAGTGATTCCAATTGAAGGAATACCAACACTTCCTGATTTAAATAATTCATTTACAGAGAATGTAGCAGCAGCTGAAAGTTCACTCATACCATACCCTTGAGCAAGAGGATATTTAATATTATGTTGTTTCATCCAGTTATTTAATTTTTCTTCTAAACCTTCATTCATTGTATCTCCACCTGAACCAAGTGTAGTAATAAATGATAAATCCATATTTTTAATTTCTTTACTATTCATTAATAATTCAATGAAAGCAGGAGTAGAAATCATATGATGTGGTTTAAATTGTTTAATTAATTTACCAAATTGAGTAGGAATAAATCTAGGAATTGGAATTAATTCAAGTCCTAAACATAAAGGCATATGTGTACCGCAAACAAATCCATAAGAACTAAAAATTGGAATAATTCCTAAGAATTTATCTTTTTTACCTTGTACAAGTCCTGCATATTTGAAACTATATGCAACAGCATTAACAGAATCGTTTGTTAGCATAACACCTTTAGGGAAACCAGTTGTTCCACCAGTATAGGCAATTGCAACAAGTCTATCACCAACATATTCAGCATCTGGAGCAACAGTTCCAACACCATCGGCTAAGAATGTGTCCCATTTAATTAATCTATTATCATAATATAAATAAGTTCTAACATTGCTTGTTGCATATGTTGCAACAGTTCTTTTAATAAACGGTAAGCTTCTAGCAAACGGAATAATAATTGTTTTTTCTTGATCAATATATTGTCTTACTTTAAACACTTTAGGATAAGTAACATCAAGAGCAACTAAAAATCTTGATTCAGATTCAATAACCATTCTTTTGATACTTTCTTCATCCATTCTTGGGTCAATCATATTACATGCAGCACCAAGTTTATTTAAAGCATATACTGCATAAATACATTCAGGAACAGCAACAGCAACAAATGAAACAGTGTCTCCTGGTTTTACACCTAATTTATGAAATGCATTAGCCGCTTCTTCAATTTTTGCAATTAGTTTTTTATAAGTAATTTTAGTTCCATAATAGTTTAATGCAGTTAAATTCATCTTATTTACATTATTAAATTTTAAATAATCTAAAATTTTCATCTTTGGAGCTTGTTCATATTTTGAAGCTTCAGGATAATATTTAGACCATATTTTTTCTTCGGAAATACTTCTTTTTACAATGTTTTCATTATTCATAAGTGACCTCACTATGTAATTTTGTGTAGATTTTATCAAACCCATTGTTCATTATACACTATTTTGACGAAAATTGCAAATAATTAGTAAAATCCAATATATGTAAAAAAATAGCTTGTATAAAATACAAGCTATTTAATCTTTAATTTAATTCATTATTTAACTACTTTTGGAAATCTTTTTCTGAAAATGAACCAATATCCAGCAAATCCAGCTCCACCAACACCAACTACAGAAGATGTAACGATGATAGCAACTGTTCCACCATTAGATGGTAATTTAGCAATTGATCTAATTTCAATTTCACCACAATGGATACAAGCACGATATTCTTGTCCTTCTTCTTTCTTAGTAGCTTCTTTAGTTACTGTCCATTCACCAAATACGTGTCCTAAAACTCTTCTCTTACCACCACAAATATTACATAATTCATCACAATTATTGTCATATTTATGTTCACCAGGAGTTCTTGATGCACCACAAATGTTACAATCAACATCACATGTATTATCGTATGTATGTTCTAATTTAGTAACTTCTTCAGGAGCAACTAAGATAGTTCCACATACTGAACATTTTGAACCTTCAGTTGAACCAACTTTTGAACATGTAGCTTCAACAGCAGGAATAACTACAGCAGTATGGCTTTCAGCACCTTCAACTAAAACTTCACCACATAATACACAGTGAACAGGAGTTGTACAATCACCATCTTCTTGTTCAGCAACGTGTGCACAAGATAATGTTAATTGAGCACAAATTCTATTAGCGATATCATTATGACCAGCTTCACTTGGTAAGAATACTTCAGGAGTTGTTAAGAATAATGATACTAATTCAACTAATCCAGCTTCAACATTATTTTCAGCAACGATTGTTTGATATTCAGTTTCAACACCATTAACATCAACACTTACTGTAAATGCATTTTTCATACCAGTTAATACATGGTATTGATTGATAACTGCCATAACACCATCAATATAGTCACCTAAAGCAACAACAGTACCTTCAACTTCAAATGTTAATCCTTGGAATGGGTTATACATACCTAAAGAAACAACTAAAGCTTCTGGGTTGATTTTTGCGATTGCTTCAACTACAGTTGGATAGTAATATAAGCTTCCATAATAGTTATAAACGAAAGATGAAACTAAAGTTAATACAGTTGATTTGAAATCACCTAATGCTTCAGTTAATTCATCATCTAATTCAGCAAATAAATCTTCAACAACAGCAACTAATTCTGCATCAAAGAAACGGTTCCAATCTAATGCATAAGGAACTAATTCTCCTAATTGAACAGAAACAAAATCAACATTATTGAATCCTAAAGTGATGATATCAGCAGCTTCAACAGCAGCGATATAATCTTCAGCTAAATCAGCAAATTTATCATCGAAATATGCATCACCAGCAATACCTGTTAAGATGTATGCTAAATCTTCAACACGCATACCTTCAACAGCTAAATTGTTATACATACCTTCAACTAAATTTAAGTTAGATGCTAATGCTTCAACATAAGAATTACCAGCTGCACTTGAATCACCTAATGCAACGTAGTAAGAATCAGCACTTGTTTCATAAGAACCAGTTGTAGCTTCGATATAAGCAGCTTCGATTTCAGCAACTAATACTTCAACTTCTTCTTGAATTTGAGCTAAAACTTCTTCAACTTTAGCAACAACTTGTTCATGTAAATCAGTTAAATAAGCTTCAACTTCAGCTTGTAAGTTTACTAAGTAATCTTTAACTTCAGCTTCAAATACTTCTAATTCAGCAACTAATTCAGCATATAAAGCTTCTGCTTCAGCTAAAGCAGCTTCTAATTCAGCAACAACTTCTGGAGCATATTCATTATAAGCTTCTTCTAATTCAGCAACTAATTCAGCAATATAAGCTTCTAATTCAGCTTTGTTTTCATCTAATACTCTTTGAGCATATTCTACTTGAGTTGATAATAAATGACCAGCATGTTCTAAAACTACTAAAACATTTTCAACTGTTACATAACCATTAGTAGCATTTTCAATGTATGCTAAAGCTTCTTCAACATAAAAATCATTTTCTTTAACTTGGTTGTAGAAATCAACAACTAAAGCAATATAAGGAGCAGCAACTTCTTCTAATAATGCTAATGCAGCATTAACTTCTTCAGCAGCAGCTTCAACATTTACTAATACATCTTTAACGATATATTCGCAATCTTTTCCTTCATATTCAGCTAATTTATCTTCTAATGCAGCTTCTAATGCAGCAAAAGCATAAACAGCATTTTCTTGTAAATATCCACCGATTAATTCAGCTTGTTCAGCAACTAAAGCTAAAACAGCTTGAACTTCTTCGCTAGATAAAAATTCATTAACTTCTTCTTCAAAAGCAGCAACAACTTGAGGTCCATATTCTTCTAGTAATTCATAAGCATCTTCTAAAGTTTCAACAACAGTTTCTTGATCAACAGTTGCGCAATCTTCACATTCATGTGCAGATACATTAACAGTTGTAAATAAGAAAGCAAATACTAAAACTAATAAAGAGCTAATTTTAATTAATTTATTTCTCATATTTCCTCCTAAAATTAATTAACAATTTTAATTCTATAATCTATTATAATACTGAAATTAATATTTCACGTACTATTATATACAATTTATATAAAAAAATCAAGTAATAGAGCTTTAAGTAACCATCAAAAGTAACATTTTTTCATATTTTTTTCATTTTTTAATAAACTAGGTTTCTTTTTCTTTATTTTTAATAATTGAATATTTCCTATACTAGTATATTATAAAAATTTAATTTAGTTACAAAAAAGACACCATTAGGTGTCTTTATTATAATTTATTTACTTCTTGTAATACTGTAGAAATAGCATCACTTGATGATACTTCATCTTTTGTATTTGCTTTACGAACTTTAAATTCTACAATATCTTCAGCTGCTCTACGACCTACTACAATAATATATGGAATACCAATTAATTCCCAATCCTTTAATTTAAATCCAGGTTTTTGTAGTCTATCATCTAAAACAACTTCAACTTTTTGTTTTTTAAGTTCATTATAAATTTTTTCAGCAACTTCTTTTTGTACTTCATCTTCATATGAAATTGGAACAACAACTGCATGATATGGAGCAACATTTAATGGCCAGCAAATACCAAAATCATCATGATATTGTTCAATAATACTTGCCATTGTACGTGTAACACCAATACCATAGCATCCCATTACAAATGGAATTTTTTCACCTTTTTCATTTAAAACACCAGCATCCATTGCTTCTGAATATTTTGTTTGAAGTTTAAAAATTTGACCTACTTCAATACCACGTTCAAGTTTTAATGGTTTTCCGCAAACAGGACAAATATCACCATTTTCTGCAAGTCTTAAATCCAATACTTTTCCAGTATAATCTTTACCAAACGCTACATGCATTAAATGTTTATTATATTCATTAGCTCCAACAACACAATCTTCCATTTCAACAACTTCTTTATCAACAAAGATTTCACAAGTCATTCCAACAGGCCCTGAATATCCAACAGCTGATCCAAGTGATTTAATTTCTTCATCTGTTGCCATTCTTAAGAATGCTTCAGGAATATTAAGTGCATTAACAAGTTTAATTTCATTTAAACCTCTATCTCCACGTAAAACAACCATTACAAGTTTGTGATTAAAATCATCACTATAAATTAATGATTTACATACTTGTTGTGGAGTAACATTTAAGAATTTACATACTTGTTCAATTGTATGCATTTTAGGTGTATCAACAACTACTTTTTCTAAAGTAGAACAATTTAATTTATATTCACCTACAACTTCACATTTTTCAACATCGGCTGCAAAACCACATGTATCGCAATAACAAATAGTAGATTCACCAACTTCAGATAAAGCCATAAATTGATGAGATCCATTTCCACCAATTGCTCCAGTATCTGCAAGTACAGCTTTAAAATTTAAACCAAATCTTTTAAAAATTCTATCATATGTATCATACATAGTTTGATATGATTTTTCAAGACCTGCTTCATCAATATCAAATGAGTATGCATCTTTCATAATAAATTCTCTACCACGCATTAAACCAAATCTAGGACGCATTTCATCACGATATTTAGTTTGAATTTGGTAAATATTCATTGGTAATTGTTTATATGATTTCATTAAATCTCTAGCAAGATCAGTAAAGATTTCTTCATGTGTTGGTCCTAAGCAGAATTCACGATCATGTCTATCTTTAAGTCTCATTAGTTCTGGTCCATATTTAAACCATCTACCAGATTCTTCCCATAATTCTTTTGGTTGAATTGCAGATGATAAAATTTCAAGTGCACCAGATGCATCCATTTCTTCACGAATAATATTTTCAATTTTATGTAATACTCTAAGTCCCATTGGTAAGTAGTTGTATACACCAGCTACTAACTTTTTAATCATACCAGCTCTAAGAAGTAAAATATGACTTGAAATCACCGCTTCTTGAGGAGCTGTTTTTTGAGTTGGGATTAACATTTGACTAGCTCTCATTCTAATACCTCTAGTAATCTATACAATAGTTTTCTTTAAATAATTACCTTTAATTGTTCTTACAGAACAAATTGTAATAAAGGCTTGTGGATCAACATATTGAGCAATAGCAATATAGTCATTAAGCTCATAATGTGACGCATAAATTTCTAATACATTTTTTTGTTGTTTAGTATATGCTCCAATAGCATCATACACAGTAATACCGTGTTTAATTTTTTCAAGTAAAAGTTTTGTCATTTCATCCGCTTTTGTTGTAATAATTTGAATTTTAATTGGACGATATGATGTATAAACCGTTTCAACTGTTAATAAATAAGCAATTAATCTGATTAACGTAAAAACAGCATTTCCAAATTCATAAGTAACAGTACCATTAGAAAAATTAAAAATACCTAAAAATAAAATTGTAAAATCTACAATAAAAACATATTTTCCAAATGATGATTTATTTTTAACTAACATCATATTTGAAATAATATCAATACCACCACTTGATCCACCATGTTTTAAACAAAATGACGCACCAAGTCCAGCAAGTCCACCACCTAAAAGTGCAAGTAATAATCTATTATCTGCAAATTCCATAAACGGATTAAACCCTGCTGCTTGTATCTTTTCTAAAATTGAAACAGATAATGATTGAACAAGAATAGAAACAAGTGTTAAAATAGCAAATCTTTTACTAACATGTCTAAATCCAATTAAAAATAACGGAACATTAACGAAAAAGATAATTAATCCAAGTGGTAAGTCAATATCGAATAATTGAGATGCAAAACGCACAACAATTTGAGATGCCCCAGTTGCACCACCTGCAAAAAAATTACCTAGTCTAAAAATCCATGTTACAGCAATAGCATAAAAAATACTACCTAAAATAACAAATATAGTTGCTTTAACAATTTTTCTATTTGTAATTTCTTTAATATCAGCAGTTAAAATATTTTTTTCTTTATTCATTTTTTACTCCATAATATTAGACAATAAAATATAATTAATCCAAATATATAATTAGATAATACTATCTAATTACTGCTCCACTTGGAATATTTTTAATTTCAATAAGTTCAAGTTTATCTTCATGTGAAGCACAAAGTAGCATTCCAAACGATTCAACACCACGAATTTTTACTGGTTTTAAGTTTTCTACAACAATTACTTTTTTACCAATTAAATCTTCAGGTTTATAATATGCTGCAATACCAGATACAATTTGGCGAGTTTCTGAACCTAGTTTAACTTGAGATACTAATAATTTATCAGCTTTCTCATGTTTTTTACATTCTAAAATTTCACCAACAATTAAATTACATTTAGCAAAATCATCAATTGTAATTTCATCTTTCTTTTCAAATTGAATTTCTTTAACAACAGGAGTTTTTAAAGATTCATAATAAGCTAATTCTTCTTCTAATTTTACACGTTTAAATAAAGGTTCTAATGAGCTTGCAACTTTATTTAAATAATCATAACCAAATACTAATTTATCAGTATTTACAAAGTCTTCAACACCTAGTGCATTTAAAACTTTTCTTGAAGCATCAGGAATTACAGGATCATATAAATGAGCACTAACTCTTAAAACTTCAACTAAGTGATATAAAACACTATCAAGTTCTGCTTTTTTTGCAACATCTTTTGCTAAAGCCCAAGGCATAGTTTCATCAATATATTTATTTGCACGAGAAACTAAATTATTTACAGCAATAATACCGCTTTGTAATTCAAAATTATCAAATGAATTAATATTAGCATTGATTGCATCACTAATAGCTTTTTCTAAATCAGCATCAAACGCAGTAACAAGTCCATTAGGTTTAATGATTGTTCCATCATTATATTTATTAACCATTGAAACTGTTCTACTTAATAAGTTTCCTAAATCATTTACTAAATCAGTATTATATCTTTCAACAAAACGATCCCAACTAAATAAACCATCATTACCAAGTGGTAATTCTTTTGCTAAATAATATCTTACAGGATCTACACCATATCTATTTACTAAATCCATTGGATATACGGCATTTCCACGAGATTTACTCATTTTTCCTTCTTTAGTTAAAATCCATCCATGAACATATAAAGTAAAATCAATTGGTAAATCTAAACTCATTAACATAATAGGCCAATATACCGCATGGAATCTTAAAATGTCTTTACCAATAATATGACATTTATTATTATTATTAACCCAGAAATTTTGATAATTTTTATCATCTTCTGAATTATAACCTAATGCAGTAATGTAGTTTGATAAAGCATCAATCCATACATAAATAACATGTTTAGGATTACTTAAAATAGGAATTCCCCATTTAAAGCTTGTTCTACTTACACATAAATCTTCAAGACCAGATTTAATAAATGAAACAACTTCATTTTTTCTAGTAACAGGTTTAATAAAATCAGGATGAGTTTCAATATATTCAAGTAATCTATCCGCATACTTTGTAAGTCTTAAGAAATAACTTTCTTCAGATACAGTTCTAAGTGGTTTTCCACAATCAGGACAAATACCTTCTTCTGCAATTTGTGATTTAGTATAGAACGTTTCACAAGATACACAATATTCACCAGAATAGCTTCCTAAATAAATGTCACCTTTTTCTAACATTTTTTCAAAAATTTGTTGAACTACTCTTTCATGATTAGGATCAGTAGTTTGAATAAATCCATCATTAGTCATATATAGATTTTTCCATAATGTTTTAGTTTCTAAAGCAATATTATCTACATATGCTTTTGGATCCATATTAGCTTTTAAAGCTGCTTCTTCGATTTTTTGCCCATGTTCATCCATTCCTGTTAAAAAGAATGTGTAACGATTTAAATTACGATTAAATCTTGCATAAACATCTGCTGCAACAGTAGAATATGTATTTCCGATTTGAACATTTCCACTTGCATAATAAATTGGGGTTGATACATAACATTTTTTCTTCATAAGGTTAACCTCATTTTCTAAACATAATTTGACATATTATTATAACATAGGCTTTATTTTTTTTCAAATGTTTTAGATTAATATTTTTTAGACTTCATTATTTAATAATTGATATTTTTTTGACTTAACAACTCTAACAATTAAGATTATAAAAGATACAGAAAATAAACATATAATTAAAATTAACTCTAAATTGCTATTAAATGAAAATTGACTATTTGAATCATTTTCAATAATACTATTTACAATATTAAACTCATGAATAAGCTCTTGTTTATTTAAAGCCTCATCCATTACAACTATTTTTAACTTATATGAACCTTCTTTTAATCTATATAAATCATTTAATTCAATTAGCTCATCATTTAAATAATATTTTATATCTAATATAGTTGAATAATTATCAGAAATTTCAATATTTAAATCATTTATATTATTAATATTACTACTATTATTCAAAGAAATAATAGGACTAACATTATCAATAATATTTATACTATAAATTTCACTTGTTGCAATATTACCACTTTTATCTTTTGCCATAACATAAAAAGTTAATTTACGATATTTTTTAATTAAATTAACTAATTCAGCATTATACTCTTCATTAATTATTTTAACTAATTCATCATTATAATATAAATAAAAAGATACATTTAACTCTTTATCTACATTATCACTAATTTTAACATAATTCATATAATTAAAATCTAAAATATTAGAGTCTTCAACGTTAATGTTATTAATATTAATAGTAGGACTAATGTTATCTATAACTACTACATTCATTGTGTATTCATTTGACGTATTACCAGAATTATCAATAGAATAAATTTTAACATAAAAATCATTATTTGTTTTTAAATACTCAGTAATATTAAATATTTCATTTCCTTCAAAGTCAAAATAGTTAACAATAAGCAAGGGATTTAAATCATATTCATCAAATAAACTAATATAATCACTTACCTTAAACAACTCTAAATTATCAATATTTATTTCTAACCTATCTATAACATTTATAATTGGTGCTATTGTATCTATAATATTAAATGAGAGTTCTATAATATCTGAATAATTATTACTTGAATCTTTTGTATAACAATTAATATAACCTAATTTATGACTATCCAAATATTTATAAAAGTCTTCTTTAGATAATTCAACTTTTTCTTTATTAAAATATGAAATATATAATTCTAAATCAGTATCATAATTATCACTTAATTCAAAATAATTTCTTAAATTAATATTTTTAAATTCTATATCTTTTAAATTAATTTCAGATACTTTAGATTTTATAGTTGGTTTTATTTTATCTAGTATATTAACAACTTTATCTATTTTTATAATTTCATTTGTTAAATAATCATAAACTGTTACTTTAATATAATATTTACCAATTAAACTATAATTGATATTTTCTTCAATTGAAATTTCATACTGATTATTTTCTCTATTTATTATTTTTAAATCATCTAGTATATTAATCTTATCTTTATTTACTAATAAATCATATTCTATATTCCAATTATATTTTAATTCTTCATTAAAATCAATTTCATATTCAATTAAATCACCTTTAGTATTATAGAGTTTTATAGATAATATATTTTTTAGAATTTCATCAATTGAATTTATTTTTTTATTACAAATTAATTTAATAGTGGATAAATTATTTTTAATATTAGAACTATATCCATCAAAAATATTCGAGTTTTTTACTAACTTTAATCGAAATACATTATCGATATAATCATTAATTAATGGACTTTCTGAAAAAATCGAATTTGCTTTAAACGTAAATAATTCATTTTTTTCTTTAAAATATTCCTCACTATTATCTATTTTTACATCAACTTCATATAAATTGGTAACATTATTTATATTAATATTTAAAATAATTTCTTCATTTGGAATATAACTAACATTATTATAAATCACTTCTATACTAGTTTCATTTTTTGATTTCAGATTAATTTTGTATCCAAATATTATACTTATTAATATACAAAGAAAAATATATTTTTTATAATTTTTACTCATAAAATCTCCTTCTATTTCATATTATTATAGTTATAATATATTTTACACCATCAGATATATCAAAAAAGTTCGAAATATGGAAGTAAAATAAAAAAGGCCAACAAATAGTTGACCTTTATGTTTATTATTTATTAATAGTATGAATTTTCATCATATTTGAATGAGTCGTAGTATCACTAAGTGGCATATTACTGATAATAACAGTTAATTCACCATTTTGTAAATCAAACTCATTAGTAACTACATTAATAGAAGCTTCTAATACTTCATCTGTTGTTTGTAAGAATTCTCCTTTTAAAGGATGAACTCCCCAAGTTAAAGCTAAACTACGCATAACTTTATTATCTAATGTTACAGCCACAATTGGAACTGGTGGACGATATTTAGATAAACGTTTTGCAGTAATTCCAGATAAAGTAGGAGAAATAATACATGATGCATTTAAATGATTTGTTGCGTATACAACACTTGATGCAATACAAGAATTAATATCATGATCTTTTGATCTTTTAACAAGATCTAAAAATTCTTCATATTTAACTTCTTTTTCCATGCGTGTTGCAATTTGATTCATCATTTTAACTGATTCAATTGGATAAAGTCCAGCAGCAGTTTCTCCACTTAACATAATTGCATCTGCTCCACTTAATACAGCTGTTGCAACGTCATTAACCTCAGCACGTGTAGGACGAGGGTTCTTTTGCATTGACTCTAACATTTGTGTAGCAACAATTACAGGTTTACCAGCAATCATTCCTTTTTGGATGATTTCTTTTTGAATGATTGGAACTTCATACGCAGGAACTTCAACCCCTAAATCACCACGAGCAACCATTAAAGCATCACTTACTTCAATAATTTCATCTAAATTATTAACTGCTTCCATATTTTCAATTTTAGAAACAATTTGAATATCTTCAGTATTTTTCGCTTTTAATATTTCACGAATTTCAAGTACATCACTTGCACGACGAACAAATGACGCAGCAATAAAATCAACGTGTTGATCACAACCAAATTCAATATCAGCTTTATCTCTTGGAGAGATAAAATCTAAAGAAAGTTTTACATCAGGAACATTGATTCCACGGCGATCTTTTACATAAGCGTCGTTTTTAACTTGACAGATAATATGATTATTTTCGAAATCTTTATCAATTACAGTTAATTCAACATTTCCGTCGTCAACTAAAATTGTGCCTCCTACATTAACATCGTTAATTAAATTAGCATGAGTAACAGAGAAAATTTCACTATTACCTAATACTTCACTCATTGAAATTCTAACAGTACTATCTTTGATTAAAGTAGTACCACCAAATTCAAATTTATGAGTTCTAATTTCTGGACCCTTAGTATCTAACATTAAGGCAACATTAGTATTTAATTCTTCATTGATTTGACGCATTTTATTAATTTTATCTAAATGATCTTCATGAGCACCATGCGAAAAATTCATACGCATAACATTCATCCCAGCAAGAACAAGATTTTTTAAAGTTTCTCTATCTTGGCTTGCAGGACCAATTGTACAAACAATTTTTGTTTTTCTTAATGTTTTCATTATTTATTTTATCTAACTCTCTTTACTATACTTGCAAAACTTGATAATAAATGTTTTTCCATTTCTAAAGCTTCTTTGATTGGAGTAGTAACAATTTTACCTGAAACCATTCCCATGCATACTCCACTCTTACCTTCAACTAGGGCATCTACTGCACTAGCTCCAAGAAGTGTTCCTAATACTCTATCTTCAGGAACAGGAATTCCTCCTCTTTGAATATGACCTAAAATTGTTGCTCTAGTTTCATATCCAGTTGCTTCTTCTACTTTTTTAGCTAATTCATGTACATCGCACATATGTTCACTAATTACAATAATACAATGTCTTTTTCCAGTTTGTTTACATTTTTCAACAACAGCAATAATTTCTTCTTCATTAACTCCTGTTTCATCAGTAACAACTAAATCAGCTCCACAAGCAAGCCCTGCTTGATAAGCAATATCTCCACAATAGCGTCCCATAACTTCAACCATAGAACAACGAATATGTGAACGACATGTATCTCTTAATTTATCAATACAATCAACAGCAGTTTGTACAGCTGTATGGAATCCAATTGTATAATCAGTTGATGCAATATCATTATCAATTGTACCAGGTACACCAACACATGGCACACCAAATCCACTTACACCCATCGCTCCATTATATGATCCATCTCCACCAATTACAACCATTCCATCAATTCCGTGTTTTTGAAGAATTTTAACAGCTGCTTGACGAGTTTCGTCATATCTAAAAATAGGATATCTAGCAGAACCTAAAATTGTTCCACCTTGAGCAATAATGTTTGAAACAGAATCACGATTCATAGGAATAAAATTTTCATTCATTAATCCTTTATATCCGTCTAAAACACCAACAACTTCAATTCCTTGATCTAATGCATTACGAACAACTGCACGAATCGCAGCGTTCATTCCTGGAGCATCTCCACCTGATGTTAATACAGCAATTTTTCTAATCATTTAAATCACCTTCTAATTCTTTTGATATATTTTTTAACTTCTTTACTTCTTCTATTGAAAGTTCTCTATAAGAACCATTTGTTAATGTATTATCAAGTTCTAAAAAAGCAAAACTAACTCTTTCTAATTTAGTTACTGTAAGCCCTACTGATTTCATCATTAATTTTACTTGATGAAATTTTCCTTCACAAATTGTAACATAACAACTATTATCTGTTAAGTATTCATATTTTGCAGGAAGTGTTAAATAATCATCAATCAATATTCCTTTTTTAAAAATATCGATAATATCATCATAATATTTACCACTAAATTCTACATAATATTTTTTATCAACATGATATTTAGGACTTGTTAATTTATGAGACAACTCTCCATCATTTGTAATAATTAATAACCCTGTTGTATCAACATCAAGTCGCCCTACAGGAAATAAATCATGATAATCATCAATTAAACTTACTACAGTAGGATATAAATTATCGACAGTTGCGCTAACATATCCGCTTGGTTTATTAAGTAAATAATAAACAAATTCTTTATATTCTAAAATCTGATTATTATAGGTAACGATATCATGTTCATTTAATTTATAATCATCTTTTTTAATAAGTTCATTATTTACTTTTATTAAACCACTTTTAATAAGTTTTTTTACATCTTTTCTTGAACCTAATTTTAGATTTGCTAAAAATTTATCTAATCTCACTATTTTACTTTCTTAAGATTCCAGATTTTTTTAGCATAATCTTCGATACTTCTATCAGATGCGAAACGACCAGCTTCACTAATATTTACTAGTGACATTCTGTTAAATTTCATTTCATCATCATAAGTTTTAGCCATATATTCATGAGTATTTAAATAGCTTTCGAAGTCTGCAAGACACATGTATTGGTCAGCAATACCTTGAGAAGTTAATAAATAATCAGCAATATTGTTGAATGATTTTCCAGCAAAACCTTTTCTTAAAGTTGCGATAACTTCGCGAATAACTTTGTTGTTATTATAGAAATAAGTAGAGTTATATCCTTTTTTCCATAAATCATCAACTTCTTTAGTTGACATACCAAAGATAAAGATATTATCTTCACCAACAGCATCACAAATTTCAACGTTTGCTCCATCCATTGTACCAAATGTAACAGCACCATTAATCATGAATTTCATATTACCAGTTCCACTAGCTTCTTTACCTGCTAAACTAATTTGTTGGCTGATTTCTGAAGCTGGGAATAATTTTTCAGCTGTAGATACACAATAGTTTTCAATGAATACAACATTTAATTTTTCTTTAATTTTTGGATTATTATTGATATCTTCACTAATCTTACAGATTAATTCAATTACTTCTTTTGCACGATAGTATCCAGATGCAGCTTTTGCACCAAAGATAAATGTTTGAGGTTTAATATCAATATTAGGATTTGCTTTAATTAAATTATATAAATGTACAATTTTTAAAACATTTAATAATTGACGTTTATATTCATGAAGTCTCTTAACTTGAACATCGAATCTTGATTCAGGATCTAAAACAAGACCTTGTTTTTTGTATAAGAAATTAGCAAAATCTTTTTTGTTTTCAAGTTTAATTTTACCTAATTCTTTTAGAACATTTTCGTCATTTTCAAATGAACGTAATTTTTTAAGATTTTTTGCATCTTTGTAATAATCATGTCCAATAACTTCATCTAAGAATGTACATAATCTTGGATTTGATTGATGTAACCAACGACGATGAGCAATACCGTTTGTTACGTTTGTAAATTTTTGTGGCATAGCATCATAGAAATCTTTAAATACACTACGTTTAATGATATCACTATGAAGTGCAGATACACCATTTACAGAGAATGATCCAACAACTGAAAGGTTAGCCATTCTAACTTGATTGTTAGAAACAATTGCCATTCTTTCAATTTTGTTCCAATCACCAGGGAATAAATTCCACATATCAACAGTAAAACGTTGGTTAATTTCTTTAATAATAGCATAACAACGAGGTAAGTTACTTGCAATTAAATCTTCGCTCCATTTTTCTAAAGCTTCAGCAAGTACTGTATGGTTAGTATATGCAACAGTTCTTGTTACAATACTCCATGCATCATCCCATGTTACATAATAATCATCCATTAAAATACGCATTAATTCAGGAATACATAATGCTGGGTGAGTATCATTAATATGAATAATTGCATGTTCTGGTAATGAATAAATGTTATTATGACGTTTCATATGGTCATTAATAATATTTTGAACAGATGCACTTACTAAGAAATATTGTTGTTTAAGTCTTAATACTTTTCCTTCAAAATGATCATCAGATGGATATAATACTTTAGAAATTAATTCAGCTTCATGATCTTCTTGAATTGCTTTATAATAATCACCTTGAGAGAATGATTTCATATCAAATTTTGTAGCATTTCTTGCTCTCCATAAACGAAGTGTTGAAATACCTTTACTAGCTCCACCTGAGATTAACATATCATATGGAATAGCTTCAATTGTAGAAGAATTAACATAGTCAATTCTTAAATGTCCTTCTTCTTGTTTTTCAACAACTTGTCCACCAAAACGAACAATTAGTTTTCTGTCGTTTCTTGGAACTAGCCAAACATCTCCACCTGGTAGCCATACATCAGGCATTTCTGTTTGCCAACCATTTACGATTTTTTGTTTAAATAAACCATATTCATAACGAATAGAGAATCCTGTAGCAGGATAATCAAGTGCAGCAAGTGAATCCATAAAACAAGCAGCAAGACGTCCTAATCCACCATTACCTAAACCAGCATCTGGTTCTTGTTCATATAATTCATCTAAACTAACTCCATAATTTGCTAAAATCTTTTCGTATTGATCAACTAAACCTAAATTATAAAGGTTTGTTTTTAAACTACGTCCTACTAAGAATTCCATACATAGATAATATACTCTCTTAGCATTTTTTTCTTTTGCTTGACGGTTAAATTCTTTTTTCTTTGCAAGTAATTTATCTAAAATTGTTAAAGATACAGCTTTATACATTTGTTCTGTAGATGCATCTTTAGGAGTTACTCCACAATAATTTGATAATTTATCTTCTAATTCAACCTGAAGAAGTTTAATTTCATCAGGGATATTTACTTTTTTTGTCGCCATGTTATTCCTCTTCCTTACTATTAACTTTAATTAAATTATTATATAATTTTAAATACTCATTACTTGATTTAGTCCATCCAAAATCAGTATTCATAACTATTTTTTGATATTGTTCCCAAGTTTCTTTGTTTTTATAATCATTTAATGCTTTCTTTATTGTTTCAAATAATTTTGATTTATCGCCACTGTAAACATAACCATTTCCTTTTTTAGAAAAATCTTTTACAGTATCTTTTAATCCACCAACACTTCTAACGATTGGAATTGCACCATAACGTGATGCTATCATATGGTTAATTCCACATGGTTCATTAAGTGAAGGTACTAAATATATGTCAGATGCAGCAAAAATCTTTCTTGCTAAATCTTCATTATAAGCAACTATTGTTCTTACTTTTGCACGATATTTTGTACTATAATTTGTTAATAGCTCTTCATAATAACTATCACCAGTACCAAGAATTACAATTTGAACTTTTTCCTTCATTAATTCATCCATAATTCCGCATAAATCACCAAATCCTTTTTGATGAATAAGTGGTCCAACAAGACCAATCAATGGAATATCTTTATCGATTGGTAAACTTAACATTTTTTGAAGTTCAATCTTATTATTAAATCTATTTGATGCATTGTGACGATCAAATTTTTCAAATAAAGCTTTATCTTTTGCTGGATTATAGAAAGATTTATCAATACCATGTAAAATTCCAAATAATTTATGAGCTTCATCAACTCTAGTTGCTTCATGTTCTAAACCATTTGCAAATTCAGGTAATAAAATTTCTTTAGCAAAAGTTTTACTAACTGTTGTTATAAAATCACTAGTTTCCATAGCAGCTTTCATAACATTTGAATTTTTGTTATATTCTAATAATGGTTTTGCACTTAATGGTAAACCATATACATCACAAATAATATCATCATCTAATCCATAAACACCTTGATAGTCAACAGAATGAATTGTGAAAATTGATTTAGATTGTTTAAAGTTTTCAACATCTTGATATAAAGTTCTTAAATATACTGGAACTAAACCAGTTAAATGGTCATGAGCATGAATAATTGAAGGTTTCATGTTTAAATAAACCATCATATCAAGTGCAGCTTTTGATAAGAATGCAAAACGTTCTGCATCATCAAAATATCCATATAAATTATGACGTTTGAAATAATAATCATTATCTAAGAAATAAAATGTTACACCATGTTTTTCATATTTATAAATACCACAATATTGTTTACGCCATGATAAATTTACAACCATTTGTGATACATAAATTAATTTATTACGATATTCACGATTAATATGTGAATATAATGGTAAAATAACACTTACATCAAACTCACCTTTAGCAAGTTTATTAATTCTATTTGAAATAGAATATACTACAGATCCTAAATTTCCTGTAGAGAAAAATGGTTCACATTCTGAAGAAATATAAACTATTTGTTTTTGTTCCATAAGAAACACCCCTATTTTCTAGTTTTAATTTGTCTTAAATAAATACCAGTAGCTTTTGGTAAATCAATAAATAACTCGTTATTTGTAACTTCGAAACGTTTTTTATGCATTTCAACACTACCACCAAATTCTTTATCTTCAGTACATAATACAACTTCATAAGTTCCATTTGGTACAGTAATTTTATAGTTACTCCATCCAATAAATGCAAAGTTTAAAATTACATAAATTGGTTTATCATCCATTGATGAACGTTTATAAATAAATACATTAGCGCTAGAATCATCTGCTTTTACCCATTCAAATCCATTCCAGCTTTGTTCATCACGATAGAATACTTTATATTTTTTATAAGCTTTATTTAATTTGCTAATATATTTTTGATAATTTAGATGAGCATCAAATCCAAGAACACTCCAATCAAGTTCACGAGATTCTGACCATTCTCTAAATTGAGCAATATCTCCACCCATAAATAATAATTTTTTACCTGGATGAGACATCATATACATAAGATATGTCTTTAAATTACAGAATTTTTCATAATAATCCCCAGGCATTTTATTAATTAATGAACCTTTTCCATGCACTACTTCATCATGTGAAAGTGGTAACACATAATGTTCACTAAAAATATAAGTCATTTGGAAAGTGATTTTATTATGATCATATCCTTTATATAAAGGATCTGTTTTAATATACGATAAAGTATCATTCATCCAACCCATGTTCCACTTATAATCAAATCCTAATCCACCTTCATCAACACTGCGTGTTACGCCAGGAAAGGCAGTAGATTCTTCAGCTATAGTTAAAACACCTGGGAATGCTTCATGCAATACTTTATTTGTTTTTTGTAAGAAAGCAATTGCTTCTAAATTTTCATTTCCACCAAAGCTGTTTTTTGCAGCTTCACTTCTATCATAATCTAAATATAACATTGAAGCAACAGCATCAACTCTTAAACCATCAATATGGAATTTATCAACAAAGAACATAGCGTTTGATACTAAGAAACTTTGAATTTCATTTCTACCATAATCAAAACATCTTGTTCCCCAACTCTTATGTTCCATACGAAGCGGATTTGGATGTTCATATAAATGACCACCATCAAAATCAATTAAACCATGAGCATCTTTTGCAAAATGTCCTGGAACCCAGTCAACAATTACACCAATATTATTTTTATGTAATGTATTTACAAAATCCATGAAATCACAAGGTGTTCCATATCTTGCAGTAATTGCATAGAATCCAGTTACTTGATATCCCCAAGATGGATCATATGGATATTCATGAACAGGCATAATTTCAACATGTGTATAACCCATTTTTTTACAATAAGCCGCAACTTCTTTACCTAGTTTACGATAACTAAATACATTATTATCTTTATATCTTTTCCATGAACCTAAATGTAGTTCATAAATATTAAGTGGTTCATGTAGAGCTTGTTTTTCTTTTCTTGATTTAACCCATTCATCATCAGTAAATTTATAATTACTTAAATCATAAACTTGACTACATCTTCCTGGACGTAGTTCACAATGATATGCATATGGATCAGCTTTAAAAATTAAATCATTATTATATGTATTGATAGCATATTGATAAGATGTGAATTCAGGTAAATCTTTTATTACAATTTCCCATATACCACCATCAGAAATTCTTTTCATTGAATGTCTAGTAGTATCCCAATTATTAAATTCTCCAACAACACTAACGTGTTTTGCATTAGGCGCCCATACTCTAAAAGTAGTTGATTCTTTAGAATAATGACATCCCATTAAATCATAAGAATAATAATTTGTTCCTTGATGAAAATAATAAATACCTTTTTCTTGCATAAAATCAATCCTTTCAAAAAAATATCCGCATTTTATCAATTTATTATATCAAATAAGTCTTTTTTTTTCAAGTGAAAGGCTATCTATACCATTGATAAAAAATAATAAAAAAATAGAAGTTCAGTAATAGAACTTCTATTATATTTTTAATTTTTATTTACTAAAGGATTATATCACCCTATTTTATAAACATTGCATCTCCAAACGAAAAGAAGCGATATTTCTTTTCTACTGCAACTTTATATGCATTTAAGATATCTTCTTTTGTAGAAATACAACTTACTAACATAATTAAAGTAGACTTTGGTAAATGAAAATTAGTAATCAAAGCATCAACAGATTTAAGACGATATGGAGGATACAAAAAGATACTTGTATCTTCTGTTGTTGCTGTAAACTTACCATATTTCATAATGTTAGCTTCTAGCGTTCTAGTTGATGTAGTACCAACACTAATGATTCTTTTACCTTCTTCTTTAGCTTTATTTAGTTTTAAAGCAACTTCTTCAGTAATAGTATATTGTTCACTATGCATATGATGATCTTCAACATTTTCTGTTGCAACAGGTCTAAATGTTCCCAGTCCAACATGAAGAGTAACCTTTAAAATTTGAATATTTTTTTCTTTAATTTTAGTTAATAATTCCTCTGTAAAATGAAGTCCAGCAGTAGGAGCAGCAGCACTACCATAGTGATTTGCATAAACTGTTTGATATCTATTTTTTTCTTCAAGTTTTTCATGAATATAAGGTGGAAGTGGCATATTACCAATTTCATTTAGTATTTCAAGTAAAATCCCGTCATAAATCATTTCAAAATGACGCATACCATCATCAAATTCACCAATACATTTTGCACTTAAACGATCACTAAATTTAATAACAGTTCCAACCTTTACTCTTCGAGCAGGTCTTACTAAAGTTTCCCAAATATTATTACCTAAATCTTTTAAAAGCAATACTTCAATATAAGCATTAGTATCAACTTTATGACCATATATTCTAGAAGGAATTACTTTTGTATCATTTAAAACTAAAACATCGTTTTCTGATAAGTAGTCAATTATATCATAAAAATGTTTGTGTTCAATTTCACCAGTAGTTTTGTTTAAAACCATTAATCTTGATGTATCTCGCTTTTCAAGCGGAGTTTGAGCAATAAGTTCTTCTGGTAAATTATAATCAAAATCATCTAAACGCATATTCCCTCCTTATTATATAGTATATTTAAATAAATTAGAATCTAAATCCGCCTTTATTTTTTCCTTTTCCTTTATGTGGACGTTGTTGCATTTGAGGCATTTTTTTACCTTCAGCAATTTTTTGCATTTCCTTTTCATCAAGCCCCATCATCATTTGCATTTGTTGTTTCATATCTTCAAAACGTTTTGTTAATGCATTAATTTCAGGATAACTTCTTCCACTACCTAAAGCAATACGTTCTTTTCTTGATTTAGAACGAGCAACAACATCAGGATTTTTTCTTTCATATTTTGTCATTGATCCAATAATAGCTTCAATTGATGAGAATTGTTTATCATCAATCTCAATACCTTTTAACTTAGATCCAAGACCAGGAATTAATCCTAATAGGCTTTTTAAAGAACCCATTTTCTTAATCATTTTAATTTGACTTAAGAAATCATTATAATCAAAACGACCTTTTTGAACTTTTTCAGCAAGTTTCATTGCATCGTCTTCATCAACATTTTGAGTAGCTTTTTCAATAAGAGACATAACATCTCCCATTCCTAAAATACGACTAGCCATACGTTCTGGATGGAACACTTCAAGTTGATCAAGTTTTTCACCCATACCAATAAATTTAATTGGCACACCAGTCATATAACGAATAGATAAAGCTGCCCCACCTCTTGTATCAGAATCAAGTTTAGTTAATAAACATCCTGTTACATTTAATTTTTCATGGAAACTTAAAGCAACATTAACTGCTTCTTGCCCAATCATTGAATCAATTGTAAGTAAGATTTCATCAGGTTTAGCAATTTCTTTAATATCAACTAACTCTTGCATTAACGCTTCATCAACATGTAGACGCCCTGCTGTATCGATCATTACTAGATTATAATTTTTGCTTTTAGCATATTCTAACGCTTTTTTAACAATTACTTGTGGTTTTGTAGTAGTTCCCATTTCGAAAACTTCAATACCAAGTTGTTTACCAATAGTAACTAATTGGTTAACAGCAGCTGGACGATAAACGTCAGCAGCAACAAGTAAAGGACGTAAGTTATTTTTTTTTCTCAAGTATTGAGCAAGCTTTCCAACATGAGTAGTCTTCCCACTACCTTGTAGCCCTGCCATTAAAACAACACTTGTTCCATTTTGTTTTAAATTAATTGGAGTTGCAGCATCTCCCATTAATCTAGTTAATTCTTCATTAACAATCTTTAATACTTGATCTCCAGGTGTTAAAGATTTCATAACTCTTTCACCTAAAGCTTTTTCTTTTACATCATTAATAAAACTTTTTACTACTTTATAATTTACATCGGCTTCAAGTAATGAAACACGAACTTCTTTCATCATTTCATTAATGTCATTTTCATTAACTCTTCCACGTCCAGTTATTCTTCTAAATGACATCTGAAGTCTTTCAGATAAACTCTCAAAAGGCATAAATTACTCCATTTCCTTTATTTGATTAATAATGTCAATACCTTCAACAGTAGTATATTTTGCAACTTCATCTAATAGCATATTAAGCTTTTGATCTTTCTTATAAAGATTTAATTTTTCTTCATAAGAATCAAGTGCTTTTTCTACTTTCTTTAAGGTATCAAATACAGCATTTCTACTTACATTATGATTTTCTGCAATCTCTGCTAAACTTAAATCATCAAAATTATAATTTTCAAAAATCTCTTGTTGTTTTGAAGTAAATAAATTTTGATAATATCCGTATAAATTATTATAATGTTGTTGTTTTGCTATTTTATCCATTATTCACCAACAAATAATCCATAAATATAGTTTTCTAAATCAAAATATTCTAAATCATCAAGTTTTTCACCTAAACCAACAAACTTAATAGGAATATCAAATTTATTACGAATAGCAAGGACAATACCACCTTTTGCTGTTCCATCTAGTTTAGTTAAAATAATCCCTGTAATATCTGTAATTTCATTGAATGCTTCCGCTTGACTCATTCCATTATGTCCAGTTGTTGCATCAATTACAAGTAATGTATCATGAGGACCATTTGGTACTTCTCTTTGAATAACTCGATTAATTTTTTCTAATTCTTTCATTAAGTTTACTTTATTTTGTAAACGTCCAGCTGTATCACAAAGTAATACATCATAATTTTCTTCTTTTGCTTTTTTAATTGCATCAAACACTACAGAAGCTGGATCTGTTGCACCTGGTTTTGAAACAATATCAACACCTACTCTATCAGCCCATACTTCAAGTTGGTCTACAGCACCTGCTCTAAATGTATCTCCAGCAGCAAGTAAAACTTTCTTTCCTTCTTTCTTTAAACGATGAGCTATTTTTGCAATAGTGGTAGTTTTTCCTGCACCATTAACTCCAATAAATAATAAAACTGATAAACCATCTTTTTGAATATTTAAGTTAGAATTAACAATTTCATTTTTTAAATACATTTCAAACATTTTATCAACAACAATATCTTGAAGTTTTTCAACATCATGAACACCTTTTACGCGAACATCTTGTTTTAACTTTTCAATAAATTCAATCGTTGTTTCAACACCAATATCAGCCATAATAAAAACATCAGTTAAATCATCAAATAAATCTTCTGTAATTTCATCATATCCTGATAATACTTGTTTTAATTTTGTTAAAAACCCTTTACGAGTTTTTTCCATTCCTATATTATATTTTTCTGTTTTAGCATCTTTCTTTTTTCTAAATAGATCAAATAACCCCATAAGTTACCTCCATTAACGCATAATACTTCATTATAACTTATATAATTATACTATATTTTTTAGATTTTAACAAGTTAAATGAAAGTATAATATTAACAAATTAAAATATTAAATTATTTATTGATAAAGATCTTATAAAAAAAATATATAATATTTTAAAAAACAACATTTTTCTACATTTTTATATATTAAAATATTAAAATCCAACAAAATTACACATTTTTTGAATAATATAAAATAAAATAATTTAAAATAAATAATGTTTTGTTTGACAAACTTTTTTTATTATTATATAATCAAAACGAAATTTCAAACGAAAGGAACATGATGATGAAGCTAGTTATCGTTGAATCTCCTGCAAAATCTAAAACAATAGCCTCATATTTGGGACCTGAATATATCGTAGAATCAAGTGTTGGACACATAAGAGATTTACGTATCAAAGGTAAAGGTGGATTCGGTGTTGATATCGAAAATAACTTTGAACCAGAATATGAAGTATTAAAAGATAAACATGATATAGTCAATAAATTAAAAGATATTTCAAATATCGCTCAACATATCTATCTTGCAACCGACCCCGATAGAGAAGGGGAAGCAATCAGCTGGCACTTACAAGAAGTATTAGAACAACCTAGTAGTAAAGTTTCAAGAGTTGTATTTAATGAAATTACAAAAACAGCTGTTGAAAAAGGTATTAAAAATGATAGACAAGTTGACATAAATTTAGTACACTCACAAGAATCAAGAAGAATTTTAGACAGAATTATCGGATTTAGATTATCAAGTCTAATGCAACAAAAGATTGGATCAAAATCTGCTGGTCGTGTACAAAGTGTTGCTTTAAAACTAGTAGTTGACAGAGAAAAAGAAATCGAAGCATTTAACAAAGAGGAATATTGGGATATTACAGCAAACTTTTTAAAACCTGCTGAAAATTCTGATTATGTATATCAAATTAAATCTAAATTCATTGGAACAAAAGATGAAAAAATTACTTTAAACTCTGAAGAAGAAACAAACAAAGTACTTGATACAATTAACAATCATCCATTTAAAATTTCCGATATTGTTAAGAAAAATCGAAACCGTACTTCAAAACCACCATTTATTACATCTACTTTACAACAAGATGCTGGTGCTAAATTCAATTATAATGCAAAACGTGTAATGGCTATTGCTCAAAGATTGTATGAAGGAATCGATTTAGGAAATGAACGTGTGGGGTTAATTACTTACATGAGAACAGACTCTACTCGTTTATCAGATGAATTTATTTCCTCTGCAAAAGATTATATTACAAGTAATTTTGGAGAAAAATATTACAACGCTCCAAAAAAACAAAGTAAATCAAAAAACATTCAAGATGCCCATGAAGCAATTAGACCTACATACATTGAAAATACTCCTGATAAAATTAAAAAGTATTTATCACTTGAAGAATATAAAATATATTCAATCATCTATAACCGTGCAGTTGCCTCATTAATGAGTGATGCTGTTATGGAAGATACAAAAGTAGAAATAGAAAACAACGGTTATATTTTTACAACAAGTGGTGAAAAAGTAGTGTTTGATGGTTTCTTAAGAATTTATGAAGAAGCTAACATTGATTCAGATGAAGTAATCGACAAATTACCTGAACTTAATATTGGGGAAGTTTTAAATCTAGAAGAAATTAATAAAGAACAAAAATTTACTAACCCTCCATCTAGATACACTGAAGCAAGATTAATTCGTAAAATGGAAGAACTTGGTATCGGACGTCCATCTACATATGCTATGACTATGGAAACACTAAGACTTAGAAATTATGTAAAAATGGAAAAAAGAACATTCATTCCTACTGATCAAGGTAAATTAACTAGTGAACAACTTGATTTATTCTTTAGTTCTATTATCAATGTAAAATATACAGCCGAAATGGAAAGTACACTTGATAAAATTGCTGAAGGAAAATTAATTTGGTATTTTGAACTTAGAAAATTTTATGATACTTTTGCACCATTAATTGAAATTGCAAGAGATAACATGGTTAAAATTTATCCTAAAATGACTGATGAAATTTGTCCTACATGCGGTCTTCCTCTATTTATAAGACGCGGACCATTCGGAGAATTCACTGCATGCTCTGGTTACCCAAGATGTAAATTTATTAAAAAACCAGAAAAGAAAGAAGTTGTAAAAACAGGAATTACTTGTCCTGTTTGTCTTGAAGGAGAAATTGTTGAAAGACTATCTACAAGAGGTAGATCTAAAGGAACAATATTCTACGCATGTGATAGATATCCTAAATGTAAAACAACTTACTCTGGTATTCCTACTGGAGATACTTGTGAATTATGTAATCATGTTATGATTAATGTTAATGGAATAATTAGATGTTCAAATGAAAAATGTGCATCTAATAAAAAAGAAGAAAACAATGAATAAATGCTAAGAAAATTCTTAGCATTTTTTTATATTTTTTATCAAATGTTGATTTGTCAATGATGTGAGACCAAAATTTAAAAAATAAAAAATCTATATGTTATAATTTATATAACCTAAATTTATAAGTTCATTACGTTTTTCAATAGGACTTTTCCAATTAAGAACCGAAGTTAATATTCTATTG
>JBGVCU010000007.1:0-8547 GCA_045119035.1 Bacilli bacterium
AATACATAATGAAATCGTATAAACTCCAGTTTTAGTTCTTTTAACTATTGCTGATTTAATTTTACCATTTAAAAATTCGGATTTAATATTTTTACATCTGAATTGAACTTTTCCTATTTTTGGTATCTTTACGTAAGATTCTGACTTACAGTCAGAACTATACGAAAGTTTTATATTTTGAGTATAAAAATAATCTGAATGGGATTTTTTAGATCTAAAACGAATTAATCCTACTTGTTGGCCTTTTGTTCTTTTAGATCTATTAATTGAATTGGTTTGTTTAAATTTATAAAGAACATGTTGAACAGTCCACGAATAAGAACCTTTAAGAAATTCGTGCTCAGCACATAATTCCTTATAATCTTTATAATTTGGTATTCTATCCTCTTTAAGAGCTTTTAAATATTCTTCAACATATTGATTATATATGAATCTTGTATCATTTAAATGTTTAGACAAAAGAACCTTTTGATTATCATTAGGTCTTAGTTCGAGAACTAAACCTCTGATAGTCTTGTTAGATTGTTTCTTTTGTCTCATTTAAATTCCTTTTAATTATAAATATATTTATATAATCTTAACGGCTGTATATATGAACCTAAAGGTTCATATTTTTATCCGTTGATTCTTATAAAATCAATGATTTAAAGGAACTGCTAAAAAAGTTTGAAAAGCAAAATCAACTAAACAATTTAACATATGAACTTGCTCAAAATGTGATGGGTACAAGTAGTGTAAAACAAAGATTTAAACTTTTTAAGCAATATCTTAAAAACGGAATGAATGTTTACCATGAAAAATAAAACTTTAAAGACGTTTGTTATGTATTTTGGAAGATGGCAACTTTCAACTTTAGTTTTAGCACTTCCAATGTACATTTTAGAACAATTTGGATTTTCTGCCGTTCCAAATTTGATAATCGCGCAATGTATAGGTTGTTTAATTTTCTTTCCTATTGATAAATTCATTTTTAAGTAATTATGTATTATGAGAACACAAAGCATTATTTTAAATTCCAAAAAAGAGGCATATTTAGAAATAATATTGGTTCAACATTGCAATTTAAAATGTAGATATTGTGTTGGATTTCATAATATATCCAAACCACATATTTATGAGTTTGAAGATTTAAAGAAAGATTTAGAGCAAATAAAATCTTCACAATTAAATTTAACACAAGTTACTTTAAGTGGTGGTGAACCACTTTTATACGAAAAAATTATTGATGTTTTATATTATATAAAAGCATTATATAAAAATATTAATATGGACATAGTAACTAATGGTAAATTAATTTCTAAAATGGATGAAACTTTTTGGAAAGCATTACAGGATACAAATTGCAATTTAAGTTATACTCCATATTATAATTCCGGTATTGATTATGAAAATTTGACATTACTTTGTAAAAAACATAATATACAGTGTTTAAATACTTCTTTACAAGATGTAGATAATTGTCGGTATAAAGTTAAAAAATACATGATACAACAACAGTTATCAAAAAATATTAAAACAAATAAATATCAAACCAAAAGAATATGCCAAAAAGATTGTGTTTGCCTATGGAAAGGAAACATTTATCAATGTAGAATTATGCAAAGTGCATATGTGTTAAAAGAAATTTACAATGTGGATTTTGAATTAAACGAAGATGATAAATTGAGTGTGTATGATAAAGATTTAAAAAATAAATATTTTAAATATATTTTAAGCACGCCAGAATTTTGCAAGTACTGTTATAATGCGGAATACAAATATCATTTATGGTCAAATGATAAAGCTCAAAGGATAGATTTTATAGATGAATAGTTTTAATCTCAAGATGTTACAGGATGGTAAGGTAAATTTTGACATTCTCGTTTGCGAACATTGTGATTTAAAGTGTAAAGGTTGCAATAGATTTTCTAATTTATCTAAAGCGAAATTTTATCCTATCGAAAATATTAAAACTGATATGCTGAAACTTAAAGGAAAAATAGATTTCAGAAATATATCCGTAATTGGTGGAGAACCTTTATTATATCCGAATTTAATCAAACTTTTAGAATTTTTAAGAGCAAATTGGGATTGTGATATTCAAATCTACACGAACGGATATAAACTATTGAAGATGTCAGATCAATTTTGGAAATGTTGCAAAGACAACAATATAATTATCAGATATTCAAAATACGTAAAATCTAAAACAGATTATGATAAAATCGATCAGAAAGCTAAAGAAGAAAACGTAAAATGCTTTAATTCTGTTGAAGTTGGTAGTGGGTTAAAATTAGATATTGATAAATTTTGTTTTATCAAAATGTCTGATAATATTGGTATGTCTGCATATCATCGTAAATTAAGATGTTATTGCGACAACTTACCAAATTTATGGCAAGGAAAAATCTATCAGTGTGCAAGAACTGCATTTATTGACGCTTTAAATTCAAAGTTTAATACTGCGTATGATAATTCAGACTCTTATATAGAAGTTGATAAAATTAAATGTTTTAATGATTTGAAAACATTTTTACTAAAAGTTCCTACAATGTGTAAAAATTGCTGTATTATGGATAGTGAACATCCATTTAATTGGGAGCAATTTTCAATCGAAAAATCAGATTTCATCGATGAATAAGTATAAACATCAACTTTTAACTCAAAATAAAATATTTTTATGTATTAATATTACACAAAGATGTAATTTAAATTGCAGATATTGTAATGCATTCGCAAATTTAACAAAATATACTAAAGATTTGCTTTTAGATTATGATTACAATCAATTTGAGAAAGATATAGAGCATATTAAAAAAACTTGTAATATTGGTTCTATATCATTTTATGGATCTGAATTTTTCGTAAATAAAAATTGGAAAAAGTTTATTGTAAAAACCAGAGAATTATTTAATTGTCAAATTGATGTTTTTACTAATGGAATTAAGTTAGTAAATTTAAAAGATTATAATATATTAATAGATAATAATATAAAAGTAGTTTATACAAAATATCCTTTAAACGAACCATTAAAAACAAATATTGATAATGCTGTAAAATTTTTAAAGTCCAAAGGGTTGGATATTTCGTTACCATATGATCCTGAAAAAATAAATCCAACAATTAGTTTAAAGACATTATTTACAGTTCCTAGATTTTATAAAACTAGATATTCAGCAATTACAGCTCACAAATTATGTGCGTGTGACGCAATATCTATGTTTAATGGAAAAATTTTTACATGTAATATTAATAATAATATTAATATATTAAATAATGTATATAATTATAATTATAAACAAAATTATATATTGGTTGAAAATATTAAGAGTAATTTGGATTTAATTAAATTTTCTAAAATGCACTCTGAACTTTGCCAATATTGTTATCAAACTGAAAAAATATCAAATACGTCAGTTCAAAGAGAATGGAGTTTAGAAATACCTTCTAAAAACGATTATGGGTAGATGTTTACTAAAAAATATGCAAAAGAAAACAATTACAATGGATGTTATTCTATGTTCGCATTGCAATCTTCGCTGCAAACATTGTAATCGTTGGGCAAATATTTCTAAAGTTGATAATTATCCTTTAAACGATTTAAAAAACGATATTTTAAAGTTAAAGAATATCAATGCTCCTATCGAATGTATGACTTTAATTGGAGGTGAACCTTTAGTATATCCTCATTTACTCGAAATTTGTAATTTTATTCATTCAGAATTACCAACCGTAAATATTGTTCTTTATACTAACGGAAAACAATTAGACAAAAAGGGCGACGAATTTTGGCAGTGTATGAAAGATTGTAAAGTTCAAATAATTTTATCAAGGTATCCAAATATTGATTATAAAACTCCTGAGAAAAAAGCAAAACAATTTAATGTTCCGTATAATCCATTAAAAGAAATTGATAAGTTTGACAATTGCCCATTGTGGATTACTAAGTTTTTAAGAGAAAAAATGTCTTTAGTTCCAAATCCTGAACTTGCGTGGGAAAGAAAACAAAAATGTGCATGTGATGTTATAGGTTTGTGGAAAGGTAAAATTTATCGTTGTCCTCGTGCTGCACTAATTAATATTTTAAATCAAAAATACAACACACACTTTATTAGTTCTGATTATATTGATGTAAATTCTAGTGATATTAATATATTAAAAACGTTTAATTCTTACGTTAAATGGATGATAGAACCGAATAAATTATGTGAATACTGCATTGTCGGTACTAGAGATTACGTACAATGGAGTACTGATAATGCAGAGTATTCAGATTTTATTGTAGATACTTATGAAAATTATTTAAAAGAACGTTAGTTGTATTTCAGTTAAAATGAAACTAAAATTTCTTCTGTGTGAATCGTCGAATTGTAATTTAATTTTATATAAACCCAACAGATAAAAATATGAACCTAAAGGTTCATATATACAGATTTTATATAAATAAGATATATTTAATATTTTAAAATTCAGTGAATTTGTTGTTTACAACAAATCTTACTAAACTCTTAGAAAGGAACTTTCGGAGTATAAAACTTTTAAGTGTTTAGATTTTCAAGATCAAAAGCACTTAAACTACAATTAAATATTTGATTGTAAATAGAAGCTATTGACCTTTAGGTCAATAGCAGTTCACAAATAAAAACATGTACAGTCCAACACAAATAAATAATAAACTAACAGAACTTACAAATTTTGCTATCAATAAATGGAATGAAGAGTATAGAAATAAAACTTCTAACTATTCGTTAACTGTTTATACATATAGCATTGATATCACTAACGATGAAGTTTATACTGGTGAAACAACAGTATATTCAGGAAGTGAACTTGCTGCTTTTAGACCACTACTACCTTATGGTGATAATTTAAAATACTTAAAGTACGATAATGATATAAATGCGCCTAAAAATTATATCAATTCTTGTATTTCAAACTACATAAATACAGACAAAGTAAAATTTGCAAGTTTACTGGAACAATTTATTAAAGAGTGGTATTATAATCACGATTGTCAATACACCGAATGTGAAAATGATAGAGCATTAGGAATTCCTGTTTTTATTCCTCCAACATTTTATTGGTCTAAGGATTTTACAAAATTATTTTTAAATGGAGCCTTTGACTTTGCAAACATAATGAATACTTCGAATGAAACATTTTATAGTAATTTATGTTTAGTTAAAATTAATAGAAGACAAAGATACAATTCGGGATCGTCTTCAAGTTCAGATAAAGAAGAATTCCTACCATCATCAAGTCTACGAAGTTTAGCAGCAAATATAAAAGATTGTGATTATCTATATCTTGCAAATAAACTATGCGGATTTTCGTTTTCTGAAATTTCAGAATACGGATGGGATATAGGTATTGCAACAAAACGAGAAAAAGAAATAAGTAATTTCAGTTCTGCAATTATAGATTTGCAAAATTCAACTGCAAATTTGAATGATAATGGCTTAATAGATTTAATGGAAGATCGAGGAAGTGTTAAATCTTTGGGTTGTAATATCGTTGCAGATAATTCACCAAAAGAGTATAAGGTTCTAGTAAGAGAAGTTACCGGTGATCATTATGAAACTAGATATGGCAGTTCTACCACATATAATTACGATGGTGCAGGAACTTTACAAGGATTAGCCAAAATGGTATATTTGCCTGATATGTATGGTATGCTAAATATTATAAGATGCGCAGAATTGTACAATGTTAATGACTTTAGTTCAAATTCATATCCAACTTCAACTAAAGGAAGCGGAAAGGTGTATATTCCATCATATTTGAAAGATTACTTTAAGCAATATGCAGGTTTTTAGAATGAAAATTGCACTATTAGGTTACACTGGATTCGTAGGTTCTAATTTACTAGAACAATTAAAAACAGAATATGACAATATTGATTTGTATAATAGTAAAAATTTTAAAGATATTATTAATAAACAATATGATAAAATTTATTGTTGTTGTGTGAAGGGAGTAAAATATATTGCAAATAAAAATCCTATTGAGGATTTAAAGGAAATTTGTGATATTTTACTAACTTTAAAAACAGTAAAATGCGATGAATTTTATTTAGTAAGCTCTCAGGATTGCAATTCATCTTTAAGTTCAAATTCTGCATTTACGACCTTACCACCAACTGAATATGGTAAAAATCGTTTATATTTTGAAAATCAAATCATCAACATTTTTAAAAATGTTTATATTTTAAGAATAGGATGTTTATTTGGTAAAAATCTAAAGAAGAATGTTATTTTCGATTTGTTAAATCATCACTATCTGGAAAATCTAAAAGAAGATTTTACGATGCAATTATATGATTTAAAGAATTTACTAAAAGATTTTAATTTTCTAAAATCATCAAATTTTGTCAATATTCCGATTAACAGATTTTCTCAACCTGTTTGGATTTCTGAAATTATAGATATGTTTAATCAATTCAATTTTAACTATGATTTTAAGTTAGTTAAAAATTATGAAAAATGTTATGAAAATAGTGGATTATTATATTCTAAACAAGTTCAACTTGAAAATCTGAAAGAGTTTATGCATGAAAGATTGGAATGAATATATATCATTTGTACTTAATCGCAAATTAGTAACCATTGATATATTGTTAAATAAACATTGTAATTTAAAATGTAAAAATTGTGCGAGATGGTGTAATCTTGCTAATACTGAGTTTTATGATTTTGAAGACATAAAAAAAGATTTAGATACACCATTACACATTGATGGAATTACGTTAAATGGTGGGGAACCACTATTATACCCAAAATTGAAAGAGCTTTTAATTTTTCTAAGAGAAAAATATCCAAAAACACATTTACAAATCTTTACGAATTGTAAAGCATTTCAGACTTGTGACGATGATTTATTAAAGATCATTTCAAAAACAAATACTAAGATTGTATATTCAGAATATCTATTATCAAATATAGATTATAATAAAGTAAGAATGAGATTAAATAAATTTAAAATCAAATTCAATGCAATATATGATGAAGATGTAAATGTTACAGAAAGAAGATTATCTAAAGAATTTGCAGTGTGCCCTTTGACACACAATAAACATTTTTCAAAAATAAAACGAAAGAAAATATGTAAATGTAGCATGCCATCATTATGGAAAGGAAAGCTGTTCGTCTGTCCCAGAACTGCATTTGTTGATATTGTAAATCAAAATAATCCCGAATTTAATCAGGATAATTCATTTGTACAGTTAAAAGACATTAAATCTGTAAAAGATTTTCAAAAAATATATTTTAAAGTTGCATCGTTGTGTGAGTATTGCGTTACAAGTTCATCAAAATTTGAGAAATGGTGTGTAGGAAAATCTAATCCTATACAAGATGATTTTAAATTTGAAACTTAAGCAATTTAAAAGTAAAAACCTCTTCAATTTCTTGGAGAGGTTTTTGTTTAATGGGATGATATTAAATTTTAGTAATTCTCATCTTCATCATCGTCTTCGACATCATCTTCTTCGTATCCATCGAGCATACTTAAAAACTGATCGAAAGTACCTTTAAATACACTAACTGGTGATTTACCATTTACCTTACCGTTAAAATCGATATATACACAAGTATTAAGGTTATCAATTTTAAACTTTGAAACATTCTCAGGTGTGTAAATACCAATCATACTACCAGTAGTTGCAATGTAACCGTCCATCAGTTCACCAACGATTAACAATCCAACGGTTTCACCCCAACTATCTTTATAAGTTGCTAAATCACCGACCTTGAAATTAACAGACTCGTTTAACTTATTTAAATTGCTTGAGCTTAAATATTTAGAAAATCTCATTTTTGCACCTTATTATTTATTTCTTGTTAAAAATATTTGAAATTTTAACTTTTATTTTATTTATATAAATATTAGTATACAAAAATATTAAAAACTATTAAAAAATATTTAAATTTTTTATTGTTTTTTTTTAATTAGAATTATAAATAATATTAAAGAGTATTAAAAATTTAATTCATTGTTTTTCAATGAAAATACATTCAAGTAGAAGAAAAAGATTTAAATTTAGAAAATGATTTTAAGTAGGTCATTTATAATTGAAAAAGATAAGTTCTTTAATCAGCAATTTAACTTATCTACTTTGCTTTATAATCAAGGTAGACACTTTATAAATGAACACTATAATAAAGAATCTAAATTTTTATCTTATTCTGATTTAGATAAACTGCTTAAGAATTTATCTGAGTTAAACTTTTACAGACAAATATGTAAAGCACAAGTTGCTCAACAATGTTTAAGGCAATTAAATTCTAATTTTACATCTTATTTTAAGACACTTAAAGATTATAAAAAGAATCCTTCAAAGTATAAAGGAATACCTAAACCACCTAAGTTTAAAACAGAACAAAATTTAATTACTTTTACAAATCAGTCTATAAAGATTAAAGATCAATTCATAGTTATAGATAAAGAACATAAAATTCATATTCCTAATGAAGTTTATAAAGAGGAATTAAATAATTTTAAAACTATAAGTTTTATTCCTTTTTATAATAAGATAAAAGTTGTAATAAGTTATGAAGTAGAAACAACAAA
>JBGVCU010000008.1:0-35136 GCA_045119035.1 Bacilli bacterium
CAATATTATTATAGGAAATTATGAACATAAATAAAAGCGTTTAGTATTTAATGTACTAGACGCTTTTAATTATCTTAGAAGATTTTAATAATTATCTTAAAATCTCAAAATCTTAAAACCTCAAAAGATTTTACAGAACCATTAAATTTAAAGATCAATAGTGAATAGCATATGCTATTCACTATTTTAATATTGCAAAATGTAGATAAAATTTTATCTACATTTTTTATTTATTCTGAAATACTACATAAATAATGTAGTAATAGGTAGTATAATGGAAGTGCGCCATAAAGTTATAATGTTTTTTGACAAAATTTGTTACTAAAATGTTATAAAAATTATTTAGTTTAAATTACTACATCAATAGTGTAGGAATAGGTGTTATAATGGTAGTGTGAAATTAAATTGAAAGGAAAATGTATTATGAGTGTTGTAGTTGCTGTAAAAAAAGATGGAGCGGTTTATTTTGGAACAGATAGTTGTTCTATATCTGCAAAAAAATATCTAATTTTAAAAAATTCAAATAACTTTAAAATTTGGAAAGTTCATGGGGTAGATAACTGTGTAATAGGTATTACTGGTATGATAAGAGATGCTTGCGTATTAAGAATTATGGATGATTTGATTGATCCAAGTGATATTGAAAATAATCTAATTAATTTTAAATATGTTGTTTCATATTTATTTCCAAGAATTATTGAAGAACTATGTAAATATAAATATATTAATGTAGATAAATGATTTGAACAAATTGATTCAGAATTATTATTTGCATATAAAGATAAACTATATTATTTATCAGGTGATGGTGCAGTTTTTGAAATTGATGATTATATTGCTATTGGTAGTGGTAAAAATGAAGCTTTAGCAAGTTTATATGTGAATAAAGAGAATGAAAATTTAAAAGAAAGAATAATTGATGCAATTACTGCTTCAAGTAAATTAGATTTGTATGTAAAATATCCCCTTGTATTAATGGATACTAAAGATACTACTTATGAAGTGATTGATAACTAAATTTCTTTATGTTTAAGAAATAACAATTAATAATTATTTTAGAAGGTGCAAAAATGTTTGATTATAAGGAATTATCTAATGAAATATATTCTCTTTTAAAAGGCTTAGGATATTCGCCTTATTTGTATGGCGAAAACAAAAGGCAGCTTAATTGTATTATCAATAAATCTAAGTTTTGTATATACGATGATGATGATAAATCATCTATGAGATATTTAGTGATTTTTGATATAAATATGCAATTAACATTTACTATTAAAAACGAAGTTGAAAATATTGTTAATACAAAAAATACTCCTTTTAAAAATATAGTATATGATGAAGAAAAAATATCTGATTCAGTAAAAAGCTACATCTATTTATATAATAGTTGTAATATTGAAGAATTTAGTTATACAGTTTTAAATAATATTATAGATATTGTAATTAAAATTGATGACTTAATTAACGAAAATTTAAAGTAAAATTAATAACAAAAGATATTTTCTAATTTAGGAGGTATGATGTAGGTGAAATTTAAAAAGAATGATAATTTTAAATACAATAATAAAGGTTATACAATTATTGATTTATTAGGCTCAGGAGGTCAAGGTGAAGTTTATTTAGTTAATGATGGAACTAATGATTATGCATTAAAATATTATTTCGATATTCAAGATGATGATTTTAAATATAATTTAAAAAATAATATAAAAAAAGGGTCACCATCTAAATCTTTTCTTTGGCCTAAAGAATTTATTGAATTTGATGATGAACGTTGTGGATATATAATGGATTTAAGAGATAAGAGTTATGTTTCATTTATTTCTTATTTAAATGGTGTAACAAAATTTAAAGATTTGCACGTTCTTTTAAATTGGTGTATTGAACTTTGTTTATCTTTTAAAAAACTACATGAAAAAGGATATAGTTATCAAGATTTAAATGATGGTTCATTTTTCTTAAATCCGGATACTGGAAAAGTTTTAATATGTGATAATGATAATGTTACTGCTGATAAAAAAAACTTAGGTATTTTAGGCAAAATGCGATACATGGCACCTGAAATTGTAAGAGGTGAAAATTTACCTGATATGCATTCGGATCGTTTTTCTTTAGCGATAATTTTATTTATGACTTTATGTTTAGGTAATCCATTTGAAGGCGAACATTTAAAAAAATATGATTTTGTTGATGAAACGTCTGAAAAAGAGATGTTTGGAACAAATCCAGTATTTATTTATCATAAAAATATAAAATCAAATAGACCAATAAGAGGATATCACACTACAGTTTTAAAAAAATGGCCTAATTTACCAATTTATATTAAAGAAGCTTTTCATAGAACATTTGTTGAAGGATTAATGGATAGAGAAAATGAAAGAACAACAGAAATTGAATGGATTAGATTATTGATTAAATATAGAGATGAACTTTTAACATGCAGTTGTGGTAAAGAATATATTTACGGATTTGAAGAAAACACTTTAAATTCTAATTGTACTTATTGTAATAAACCAACAAAAACTTTTTGTTATATTCAAGTTGGAAAACACAAAATTGCATTAGAAGTAGGAAAAAGAATATATAAATTTCATTTAGACAAATATTCAAGTGATTATAATATAGAAATTGGTAAAGTAATTGCAAATAAAAACAACCCGTCACTTTGGGGTATTAAATTTAATTTAGACCATGATATTGAAATTAAAGATATGAATGATACTGTTAAGATTATTAAAGGTGATGGAGTAATACCAATTGTCAAAAATTTGAAAATTAAATTTTCATATGAAGTTAATGCTGAAATTAAAATTAATTAGGAGGAATAGTAAAATGATGAATAAAGATAGAATGTTTGGTGAAGGAATTGCAAAACAAGAATTAAATTTGCTTTTTGTTATTGATAATTCAGGAAGTATGTATGGAGAAAAATTAGGAGCTGTAAATAATGCTATACGAGACGTAATGAGTATTATGCCTGAAATTCAAGAAGATACAGCAGATGTTATTATTAAAATCTCTGCATTAAAATTTAGTGATGATGCTAATTGGATATATGATGAACCAAAAACTGTAAATGAATTTAAATGGAAAGACTTATCTTCAGAAGGTGGAACAAATTTAAGTGATGCTTATGTTAAACTTAGTGAATATTTAAGAAAAAAATCTAATGGTGGTTCTATGCCTGATTTAGGTGGTGTAGCTCCAATTATTATTTTAATGACAGATGGTATGCCAACTTCATATGATTGGGAAAGAAAACTAAGTGAACTTAAGAAAATGGGTTGGTTTAAAGTTGCTTTAAAATATGCTTTAGCGGTTGAAATTGATACTGATGAAGCTATGGATGTGTTAACTAAGTTTACAGGAAACCCCGAAACTGTGCTTAAAGTATATAGTGCAGAAGCGTTAAGAAAAGTTATTAAAGTTATTGCAATTACTTCATCAAAAGTTAAATCACAAAGTGCAACAACTGCACTTGGATCTACAGCTAACCAAAATGACATAGCAAAAGAGGAAATTAACGAAACATTAGCTGAAATTGATGATGTTAAATGGTAGGTGATTAGATGAATAAAGATAGAATTGTTAAACAAAAATTTAATATTATTCTATTAGTTGATACTTCGCATAGTATGCGAGGAACAAGAATTGCACAAGTAAACGATGCAATATGTGATATTACAAAGTATTTAAAAAATCTTCAAATTGAAAATTCAAACATTGATTTTTATATTTCAATTTTAAATTTTTCAACAAATGCGACTTGGTATGATAATAAAAGAGAAACTTTAATTGATGATTTTAGTTTTAATGAAATTAAGGCAGCAGGACAATCAAATCTTCATTTGGCTTATCTTGAATTAAACAATATTTTAAAAAAAGAATCTCAGGGAGGTATGATGCCAGATTTCGGTGGAGTTGCTCCAGTTATTTTATTACTTACAGATGGACATCCATCTAAAGGAAATTACAAAGAAGAGTTAGAATTATTGAAAATAAAACCGTGGTTTAAAATCGCATTAAAATATGGTGTAGCAATTGAACTAAATGATGATAAAACAATTAAAGTATTAAAAGATTTTGTTAATAACAATGGTGATGTTATTGAAGTGTTTGATTCTAAATTATTAAATAGAATAATTAAGATAATCGTAATGACTGCATCAAAAGTAAAATCAACAAGCAACAGTGTACACAATACACAGTATCAAAGTATAACAACACAAATTCATCAAGAAATTCAAGAGGCATTATCTGATATAGATGAATGGGAGTGGTAGAATGGTATTTCTTTATAATAAAAGTGTTACTGGTTATAATCATAAAAAGGTAGGAAGTATTTGTCAAGATTATAGTGATAGTTTTTATGATGGTAAGTTTCAAATAATAACTGCTTGTGATGGTCATGGAGGAAATATATACTTTAGAAGTGATGTTGGGTCGAAACTAGCTTCAGATTCAATAATGATTGTATTCAGTAAATACAATGAACGAAAGATAGAACAAATGATCTTGAATAAAAACTTTGATAAATTAAAGCTAGATATTTTATGTATGTGGAATATACTTGTAGAACAACATTATAATTTAAATAAGTTTTCTGAAGAAGAATTATTTAATTTAGATGAAGAAGATATAAGAAGATTAGAAAAAAATTATACAATAGCTTATGGATCAACTTTAAATGCTGTTGTTGTTACTAATAAGTATTTAATTTGTATACAAGTAGGAGATGGGGGGATCTTTTTATTAAAAAATAAAAAGGCTGATATAGCCTTTTTAGATAATGATGAAAATGTAGCGAATATTACTCAAAGTTTATGTGGTGATGATGTTTTTAATCATTTATACATAACTACATATGAAAAATCAAAATATTTAGGAGCAATTATTTGCACAGATGGTTTATTAACTCCATATAAAACATTGAATAATTTTCATGAAAACTTTATTTTACCTTATATAGAAAATTTTAAAATTATCAATAAAGAAAGTATAAAAAGAATGGATGAATTTATTGAAAAATTAGGAAATGAAGATGGTGTAGGAGATGATGTTACCTTATCTTCTGTCTTATATTAGGTATTTTATATGAAAATAGAAGAGGCATTTAAAATTATATTTCAAAAGAAAATAAATGTTAGAAGATGTAAAAAACCATTTTATTTTTACTCTTTCTTATCAGATTTATGCAGCGATTCATACAAAAATATTGAGAATGTAAAAAGATACTTTAATTTAATAAGCCAAATAAATATCATTGATTATATATTTACATATGATTCAAAAGAAATATATGAAATATTATTAGATAAATATATTAATATTGAAAATTATTTATCTTATGAAGAATATTCAAATTATATTAGATTAACGTTAAATAGTTATTTTAAATATACTTTAAAAAAAGAAAATACAGAGTTTAATACTGATGAAAAACAATTTGATAACGTTTTGAATGTTGATGAACAAGTAAATATAAATTTATGTGAATTTGATATATATAATGATAGGCTGGTTAAATATCTAGGTAACAGTAAAGTAGTAGAAATACCAAATTCGATAAATTTTATTGCTACAAAAGCATTTGAGAATAACAAAAATATAGAGAAAATTATATTACCTGATACAATCATAGGAATTCGTAAGTTTGCATTTAAGAACTTACCTAATTTAAAAGAAGTTATTATAGGGGATATTTTTTGTGTTGAAAACTTTGCATTTTGGAATTCAAAGTGTCAAATAAAATGTAAAGAACCAATTGATACTACTTTTTGGAAAAAATACTGGAATGTATATTCTGTAAGTTTTTTTAAATTAAATAGATTAAACATAAGTTATATTAAAAATAGAAAGGATTTATTATGTTAATTATATCAATAATTATATTATTATTTGGAATAATTTGTTTATTTACAAGTATATTACCATCTATTCTTATAGGAGCAATACTTTTTATAGGACTAAGTTGTTTATTACATTCAATTATAAAAAAAGAAGGAATAATTATTTTTTCTTTAGGTTTAATAGGGTATGTAATATATTTATTATTTTTTGAAACATCAAAAGGATTTTGGCATGCTTGTTTAGCAATATTAATTGCTATAACAGTAATTATTTTATTAATAAAAGTCATTAATTTAAGAAATGATTTAACAGAAAGAAAACTAGATATAGAAGCGACTAAAAGTAAAGTTAATATCGCAAAACATAAATACTTAAATCATATTAAAGAAATGATTGAACTTGATGCATCTCATACAAATAATGTAAGAAATGAACCTTTATTTGCTAGAGAACTTGGATATAGGGTTACATCTGATACAATTGAAAACTTAAGTAGTAATCTAGAACAAGAACAAGTTAATTTAACAAGATTAATTAATGAATACAATATTTATATTTCTACATTTCCTATTAATGTGTTTGCTAAAATATTAAAATTTGAAAAAGAAAAACTTGTAGATAATGATTTCTTACATAAGGCAATTGATCTAAATGGGTTTGATAGAAATGAATTATAAAAGGGTGAAAATATGAAAGACGAAAAATATTTAAATATTGATGATAAAACGGAATTAGTAAATATAAGTTTAGATAAAATAATTGAAATAAATCATTTGTTTCAATTATTACTTATTTATTCGAAATGCTCTAATGAAAAAACATTTAAAAAAACAATAAAATTATTTAAAAAGCAATTTAAGAAAAAAATGAAAATCACACATGAAAAAAATATTATCACAATTTACCAACAAATACTAGAACAATTAAATAAAATTTATGAAATAGTATTATTAACTATAAGATTATCAAATTATATTATTTATGATGATTTTTTACCTTATTTTGTTGAATTAGGATTAATTTTCTCTAAATTAAATGAAAATGTTAATTAAATAACCCAAATTTTGCAAATGTTGATTTGTCAATGATGTGAGACTATAATTTTAAAAATAAAAATCCTATATGATATAATCCATATAACCTAATTTAATCAGTACAATCTTTTTTTCTATTGGACTTTTCCAATTAAGTACAGAAGTTAATATTCTATTACTTCTGTAAAGATATTTTTTTATTTGATAAAGCAAATCATTAAAACTATAAAATTAAAGAAATTTATAGAATCGTTCACTATCATTACGATGTGAACGTTCTACTTTGCCATTATGTCTTGGTGTTCTTGGCTTAATTAATTTATGTTCAATATGTAAAGATTCCAAAAAAATATCAAAAGGAAGTATTCTTTTGGTTTCTCTAAAATATTTAAATTCGAAACCATTATCTGTTTGTATGCATTTTGGTTTATAACCAAAGTATATAATAGCTCTTTTTACAAAATCAATAGTACTAAAACTTGATTGTTTTTTATAGGGATATATAAATCTTTCTCTTGAAGCTTCATCAATAACAGTATATTGATAGTATTTATCATCTTTTGGAACGCTATCTGTATAACATGAACGTGGAACATATTTTACGTCTAATTGCCATTTTTGGCCTAAATATTCTGGTGTTTTATATGGTTTTGGAATATATTTTTTCTTTTTAGTTGATTTTTCCTTGTAAAATCCGCTTTTTACAAGAATTCTATATAAAATAGCATAATGTCTTGAATAAGCTATTTCGGTACGCAATTTTGTATATAATTCATTTAAACCAATATGTGGATTTCTTTTAATTAATTTTTTGATTTTTCTAATTTCATCCTCTATATGACTATTGGGATGTTTAGAATGAGGTTTATGTGATTTATCCATTAGTGATTCTATAGTACTGTCATATCTTTTGTTTCAGCTCATTAAAGATGCCTTTGAACAGTGGTATTTTCTGCATATAAAAGCAACAGAATAATTATTGTTTCTATATGTTTGAACTGCATGAACTCTTGTCTTGATTTCGTGAGGTATTCGTGATATAATGTTCATCGATATAAATCCTTTCTGATAAGTTTTTTTGGTTATTAAAATTATATCAGGATTTAGATCTTTTTTCAATTTTGAAAGTCTCACATCAATTGTAACACAACAAACACACTTAATTATTTTATGCATAAATGTTGACTTACGTTGTCAACTTTGTTATAATAAATTTAATTTTAGAAACGTAAATTTGTCAATAATAGTTTAATTTTCATCTAATAATAAAGGAGGATTTTATGATTTCACTTATAATAGGTATTGTGCTATTGCTTTGTTTGGTAGGTTATTTCATTTGGTTCTACAGCGGATTTTATTCTTTTAGGGGATTTTCGTGGCTGCTTATTATAGTTATCATTCCTTTTGTTTTATTTATTGTCGGTGCCTTTTTAATCGTCGTAGGCTTAACAACACTTTTTGCTTGGTAACTTGGAGGTAATTATATGGTTTTATTCATCTCAGGAATTGTTGTAATTCTCCTTAGCTTATGTGCATTAATATGGGGAATTATAAAGGCTGATTATTATACATGGATGCCAATGTCCATTATTGGATTATTAGGTGGAATTATAATATTCATTTTATCATTCTTTTAGGAGGACTTATGGGAATACTTTTAATCGCGCTAGGCATAATTATTGCAATTGCTATTTTTTATATGGTAATCAAAGTTATTGGTGGTCCTTGGTCTGTTGGTTTTAGTGTTGAACTAATATTTCATTGGTTGTTTTATCTTTTTCTTCAAATCATACTGCCAGCAGGACTGATAATATATGGTATATTTTTATTATAGCATTTCAGATAAGCATTTTGATTCACATTTTAAGTTTAGTTTGTTAGGATAATGAATTATGACAAAAGCAGGAGAAAACGAATCATCATTCAAATCAAAGATGGGGCAAGACGAAAACAATAATGACAATATACGCCATAAGCTTGTTTTTGGTGCCAAAAAAAAGGCGAATATTTCTGTTGATGGCCATTTTATACATAATAACAAATTGTATTTATTAGAAATAGATTCTGGGAATGAATCAAAACTTCTTGCTGGACAATATGTCTTGTTATATTTATTATATGATGAAAATCCATATAAGGATTTTTCTAAAGAAGATTGCGTTTTTTTGATAATTCATTATTTCAAAGACTATAATCCAATAAGAACGGAAAAAACTTTAAAATTGTTAAAAAGCAAATTGAATATCTCTATGGATTTTATTGCTTTACATCAAGATAAGATTAATAATTGGGAAGATTTGTTGGGTAAAATTGATAATAATATCAAGTAGGTGGTTTGTAATTTCAATAATACAATTCAAATTAAAATTTTATATACAACATATATTAAGGAAACAGTTTTAACAATGGGCGTTTTATAGTTTTGCTTGTGGGAAACATGTGTTGTAGACAAATTGCTCAAAACACCAAATTCCCCCAATTGAGGCGATTTATATAAATCATTGTTAAAGTCAAATATAAAGCTACCAAAAAATCTAAATTTAATTTAATCAATAACTATAACTTAGTTTAGTTGGCACTTTTTAAATAATGGTGTTTTTGAGAAAAAACCCGTTTAATTAGTGGTGGTTAAATAACCTTTTTTTAAAAAGGTGGTCAAAAAACAAAGTGATCCAATTTAATTTGGTCCTTTAAAGTAGTTAATGGTTAAAGTAATTAAACCTATAAATTTGTTGTTGGTTATTTTACCTTTAAAGATTTTAATGGTCTTTAAAGACGTCAAAAAAGAACCTGTTCGTTAAAAACGGACATATTAAAAAAAGACACTATTAAGAGTTAACTCCCTAAATTAATGCGGAGTTAACTCTTTTATTTTTTCTTGTAATCAATCATTGTTGTAATATTCAATAAAATTTTCTATTGTCTCATCTATATCTTTTACTTTAAAATTTTTAATTAAATATATACATTCAGATTTAAGTGTGCTAAAAAATGATTCAATAGGAACATTATCAACACTTGACCCTTTAGCAGATATAGATTGTATTATATTATTTTGCCTAAGTAAATTAATATAAGCTATATTTGTAAAATGCCATCCTTGATCTGAATGTAATATTAAATTTTGTCTGTGTTCAAATGGTACTTTATTGATTGCTTTTTGTACAGTTTCTAACACTAATTGTAAATTTATAAATTTAGACATCGTATAAGCTATTATAGATTTATCGTACATATCCTTAATTGTACATAGATATTTAACTCCATCTGTGGCAAAAATATAGGAAATGTCGATAGACCATTTACTATTTGAAAAAATGTGGTAAAATTACGTTGTAGAAGATTTGGTATCTGATGGTGTGGTAACTTCGAATACCTATGAGTCTTCTTACGTGTTATTGATTGAATTGCATTCAATCTCAAATATCGATATACGGCGAAGTTGGTAACTATTATGTCGTATATCTTTTTTATTTGCATTCTAATTTGACGTATTCCTCAAGTTTTATTCTTTTTATGCATTTTTACTACTAGTTCATTAGTAGATTCATTAAAAGCCTTATTTTCAGGTCTACCTAACTTAATCCAATCATAATACCCACTCTTTGAACATTCTAATACTTTACAAAGTGTATTAACTGAATATTTATCTGTTAACATATCAATTACTTCGTATTTTTGTTTGGCTGTTGGCTTGATAGGTAACCCAGGGATTTGTTTATATCTTCTAACATCCTAACTCTTTCAATTAGTTCTTCTAAAGGTTTTTATAAATGTTAAAATAAAAGTACACAATTGTGTTCATATAAGAATCCCAAATTCTTATCAACACAAATGAGTACTTTTTTTGGTATAATAATTATAGAAAGGAAATAATTATTATGAAAGGTATTGTTTTAGAAAATATATCAACAATCAATGATTTATCTATGTTTTGTAAGGATTACAAGGAAAGATTAATTAAGATATATATTTCAAAGTTAGCAAGAGAATTAAATAAAGATAGAAAAACAATAAAAAAATATTTAGAAGGCTATAATCCAAAAGCTACAAGAGAAAAAGTAAAATATTTAGATGAATATAAAGATTATATAATAGAAGTATTATCTGATTAATATAAAAGTTTTGATTGTGTTGATCGTTTATTTAAATATTTGAAACGAGAAAAAGTTATTACATGTAGTAGAGTTGCTTTTAATCGTTATATCAGAGAAGATGAAGAATTAGATTCATTATTTAAAAGAAAAAAAGATAATTCTTTTACAAAAAGATTTGAAACTATGCCTGGTGAACAAGTTCAATTTGATATGTAAGAAAACATTAAATTAATTAATCAATAGTAAAAATAGACTCTAAAGAAAATGAACAAATTTTAAGTGCAAAAGAACAAGTTTCGTGCGAAGTATTACCGCAATTTTTACAATAATATTTTGGAATTTTTATTTTGAATTCGTATTTCCATATCATATCTGTATTATTGTAAATAGTACGCTGATTATAACCATTTGAACTTAATTTGTTTGATGTACAAATAGGACAACTATAAATTTTTCGATTTAGTGTGGTTTTTACAAAAATAGTATCTTTTACGATTTCCTCTTTATAATCTATGGAATTAAAAATATTTTTATTTAAAATAGAATGTTTTGCGATATAATAAGAGTACGTCCTTTGGTAATCATAGCCTGACAGCAATATTATACCATAAGGAGTTTTTTTATAAAGCAACCTTTTAAATAATAAAGTTATAAATATGGTATCACTTTAATTTTTTAAAGAAGTTTAAATTACTTTAATATTTTAAATATCTAGAAATTATCGACGTTTTTTTTCTTTTTAGGCATAAAATCTTGAAAAATGTAGTAGATGTCCAAATCGTTAACATTCTTAAAGTCACACATCAATTTTTGACACAGCAAAATAAATAATCAAATTTATGCAAATACTTTGATAAAAAAACATAAAAATTATACAATATTTATTATAAGGAGTGATATTTTGTCTAGAACGTCAAATTGCATTAGAATGTTACAACTTTTAAATACCGGTAGAACAATAAAAATATCTGAACTTGCGGATATTTTAGAAACAACTCCAAGAAATATCATCGAATATAGAAAAGAATTAGAATGTGCCGGATACTATATTGATGCTATACCAGGTAAATATGGTGGGTATAAATTAAATAGAAATGTTCTTTTTCCGTCACTTAATTTAACGTTAGAAGATAAAAATGCATTAATCGATGTATTTAATTATAGCATGTCAAAAAAAGATTTTATTAACAAAAATGGTTTTTTAGAGACAATGTCGAAACTGTTTTCTTCATTATTAATTACAAATGTAAAAGAATATAAGATTCAAAATGAAGAAAAGATACCTTCGTTAATTAATGAATCATTAATTCAAAGGAATTATTTTCTTATACAAAAGGCAATCAAAGAAAAAAAGGTAATAGCAATTGAATATAGATGGTTAAAAAAACCTATTTCAATTGAATATGTACATCCGTATCAGTTATTTTTGTATGATAATGAATGGAGATTTTTTTGTTGGAATGAAAATTATAATGAAGATGAAGATCCTATTTTCTATTTAAAATTATCCAGAATTCAATCAATAAAATTTACATCTAAAACATTTAAGGTTTACAAATATTTTAAATTTGAAGATTATGTTAAAAAGAATGTATTTACAACCCATGGTGAAATGTTTCAATTGAAGTTGAAAGCCAAAGGAATAAGAGGAAAATTGTTTAAAGAAAAACAATATGGATATAATCAAGTATGTAAAGATTTAGAAAATGGAGATGTAGAAGTAACTTGTGAAATGCAGAAAAACCCTTCTACGTATAATACGTTACTTGGATTTGGTGACTTGGTTGAAGTATTAGAACCAGAATGGTTAAGGATTAAGTTAAAAGAATTAGCATTAACTATAATAAAAAAATATTAAAATAGATAATAGAAACAGTTTAGTTTACGCATGGAGGTATTTATGAATGACTATAAGATTTTTAATGATTTTTTAAAACAGCAAATTGTCAAAAATGAAGTAATTCATTATAATACATGTTTAAAAAATGCTCTTCAAGACATACCAGAAGCCCAATTTAAATTAGGTTTGTGTTATCAAAATGGTAATGGTGTAGAAAAGGATGAAGTAAAAGCTTATAATTGGTTTTTAAAATCCGCATTACATAATTATGGTGATGCACTAAATGCTGTTGGTAATTGTTATAGATTTGGTAGAGGGGTAAAAATTGATATAAATACAGCTATAGAATGGTATTTAAAAGCAATCAAACAAAATAATGTTCATGCTATGAATAATTTAGGTTCTTGCTATAGGGATTTAGATTGTTTGGATAATCATTTTGATTTAGCGTTTGAATGGTATATGAAGGCTGCTGGATTTGGATATGAGTATGCGTTAAATAATGTTGGTTCATGTTATAGATATGGACGCGGTGTTGAAATAGATTATATAAAAGCTATTGAATGGTACAAAAAGGCTGCTGAATTTGGAAATGTTTATTCTTATAATAATTTGGGTTCATGTTATAGCAAATTAGGAAATTATGCTGAAGCTGTTAAATGGTATCAACTTGCAGCAGACAATAATAATAGTTATGCTTTAAATAACTTAGCTTTGCTATATTGGAATGGACTAGGTGTCGAATCAGATAAAAATAAAGCTAAAAATTTGTTTATAAAAGCGATTGAAAATGGTAATGAATATGCATATAGTAATTTAGGTAAATTATATTTAGAAGAAGAAGATTACGGAAATGCTTTAAAATATTTATTATTAGCTGAAGAAGCTAAGGATTGTCCGATTGATAATGCATATTATTTAGGGTTGATGTATCATAATGGACATGGATGTCCAAGAAATTTACCATTAGCAAAAAAATATTATGATCTTTCAGTTTCAAGAGGTTATTCATGTACGTACTCTATAGAAATGATTGAAAGAGATATGGAAATAGATAAGTATTTTTGCCAAGGTAAACAACTTGGTAAATTACAATATAATTATGAAGGTAATAAATTAAATGATTTTGCAAGAAAATATGCTAGAGAAATGCTTTCAAAAAGTAATTCCAAGGGTATTAGAAACTTTGCAGATTATTTAGTAAAAAATAAAATATTTGGTGTTGAAAGAAAAAACGCAATTCTTTCAGATATAAAAAATGAATATAAAGAAATTTGGGACTGTCTTGAATCTAAATCAAAGTCATCTATAGTAACAGGAATTTATATTTATAGTACACTAGTTGAACTAGGAATTGATGAATATAAAGATATGGATTTTTCGCCCGTGATCAATGAATTAGCTAAATCTTTTGAAATTATATTAAAAAATTTTTTTGTAAAAGGGTACCTAAAATATCTTAAAAATAATAATTTGAATTATAAAGATTTTATTTATAAAATAGAAAAAAACAAAAATATAAAAAATATTTTTGAAAATGATGATTATAATACTTTTGTTGAAAATGTTAGATTTTCGTTAGGTGAAGTTTATTATATAATTACAAACGGGCAAAAAACGAATTTTGTAAATGGATATGAAATTGATAAAGATAGTGCTAAAGGTTATAAAACACGAAAATCCTTATTAACTGGAGAATTCGTTAATAAAAATATTATTAGTTATTTCAATGAAATATTATTAGAAGATAAATTTTCTTCCGGAAATAAATACTATGAAATAGCAAATTATTTACTTGACTTTGCAAATGATATTAAAACTATTAGAGAAAAGAGAAACATTGGTTCTCATATTAGCAGTTTAACAATTGATGAAGCTGAGGTTTGTGCTGATTTCTTAATTAAAGTTAAAAAAATAATGTATAATTTTTTATTAAATATAAAACCTGAATATAGAAGTGGATATTAATAAATCTTTAATATCAGTTATGGGATAGTATTAATTATAATATTAATTTTAACATTTTATATATTATGCTAGATTGATATAAGTGAAAATTTATTTTTTAATGTTTTATTAAAAAATAGCATTAGTTATAAATTGTGTAAATTATAGTGTATAAGAAAGGAGTTTACGGATGGTTTTGATTTTTGGATATATAATAATTTTCATCGGAATTATTATGCTTATTACTGAAATATATCGTATTTTTAAATTTGTTGGTTTTACTTCATTTGGTGGCAAATTTATATATAATTTGATTTTTGGATTACTAACACTTGCTTTAATTGTTGTTGGTATTCTACTTGTTTTATAGGGGTGCTTGGTATATGATTGAAGGATCTTTAATTATAATTGGTATTGGAATATTGACTTTAATTTTTGGTTTTATTCTTTATTTTATAGAGTTGACAGGACGTTCTAAAATATTGCTTGTTATTGGGACATTTATTTTAGTTACTGGAATTACTCTTTTAATTCTAGCAAAGGCAGGTATTTTTAAATGTTTATAGCTGGTATTGTTTTACTTATAATTGCTGGTTTAATTTTATTAGTTTTTTTGGGATGTGTTATTAAGTTTGTATCGTACGGAGGAAATATTTTTAGGATAAGAGCTTGGTCAGCAATTTTGGTTTATATTCCTATCTTAATAGTTTTCTTAGTATGCCTTATTTTTGGTTTATTAATGGTTAGAGGATATATTTAAAAATTTGATATTTAGTATTAATCTATGTCAAGGTTGATATATAAGTTAAAAAAAATAAACGTAGTATAAATTCAATTGTTTGACTAAATAAAATTTGTTGAGATTTCTAAAAAACTATATGTTTTGTTTTGGGCTAAAATAAAAGTGAGTCTGTATAAAATTTAGGGATAATTTTAAAAATAATTAAAGAAAAATTACTCTAAAATAACCTGTGTGTTAAAATCGGACAAGCTAAAAAAACACTTTTAAGAGTGACTATATATTATCTGTTGGGGTTTCTAAAAAACCTATAGATTTAGTTACGGTCTAAAATAAAAAAGCGAAAAAGAGATAAGCCTAAATAGAAAATTTTAGTGTTTTGAAAAAAAATATAGAAATTTTTGAGGTGAAAAATGAATAATAGCGAACACAGGATCTTCCTGTGGTCGCTTTTTTTTTGCTTCCTTTGATATAATTATATTACGTTATATTTATGGAAAGCTATGATTGTTTTGTGATTTCATAATATGCTTTAAGAGTTTCCTAAAAATCAAAATAAGCACCTATTATTTTTCCAGTTGAATCATTGAGTGCTGCATGTACTGTGGTTTTAATGTTACCAAACAAAGATGAATAGAAGCGTCAATTTGAACTTGTTCGCCAAAATATTTTGATCTTTCTTTTCTAGGATGAGCATCTATATCTTCTAATAAATGATCAGCTACAATTATTTCTTTTTTTTGCAGGTGGTTGATTATTGACGAGCTTTGTTCTAGTTTTTTGACGATAATCTTTTGTTCTAATTTTTTGACGATATGCTTTTTTTGTATTTTTACGTGCTTTTGGCGATATTATTCCGTGTTTAGTAAATAAAGTGTATAAAAAGTTGTAAGAAACATTGATATTATAATAACGTTTTAAAATTACTTAAAAATATTTAAAGTTTATATCTCTTTCAATTTTATTAAAAATTGTGATAATTTGATTGCATAATTCTTCAGATTTTGTTGTTGCGGGTTTGCGGTTATGGTTTTTGTGAATGAAAGCTGACTTATCTTTTTCGTTATATTTTTTAAAAAGATTATAAGCTGTTTTTAATGATAAATTTAATTGTATCGCTAAGTTCTTATAGTTTTTACAATTGTTGTCTACGAATCGTTTTACAATTTCGTATTTTGTTTGTTCTTTCATTGTTAGTTCTACCTCACTCATGATTGATACCTCCATATGGAATATTATACCATATAGAGAAATTTGAATATAAATTGCAAAAATCAAAAGTTAGATATTTTGAATATATCATAAGATAACCAGAATGTAATGTGATAATAATTCATTTAAGTTGAAAAAGATTGAGATTTTTGGTATAATATACAAGTATAAAATAGGAGGACTCTATGAAATTAGTATCAAAAGAAAATCTTACTGAAAGTAGAATTAAATTAACTGTAGAAGTTAGTGCAGAAGAATTTGATCAACATTTAGATCAAGCATTCGATAAAGTTGTTAAAGACGTTAAAGTTGATGGTTTTAGACCAGGTAAAATGCCAAAAGCTATGTTTATTAGACGTTTTGGTTATGAAGCTTTATATGAAGAAGCTGTTAACTTTGCTTTAAATGAAAGCTATGGTAAAGCTGTTGCTGAAGCTGATGTAAATCCAATCAGTGATCCACAACTTTCTGACCTTTCTGAACCTGAAAAAGGAAAAGGATTAACATATTCTGTATCATTTGATGTATGGCCTACAGCTCACTTAGGAGAATATAAAGGTGTTACTGTTAAAGCTTTATCAACAGAAGTAACTGAAGAAGTTTTAAATGAAAGAGTAAACTCTGTATTAAAACAAAAAGCAGAAAATGTTGTTAAAGAAGGTGCTGTTGAAAACGGAGATACAGTTGTAATCGACTTTGAAGGATTCAAAGATGGTGTAGCATTTGCTGGTGGAAAAGCTGAAAACTATGAACTTGAAATTGGAAGTGGATCATTCATTCCTGGATTTGAAGATCAATTAGTTGGTATGGTAACTGGTGAAACTAAAGATATCAATGTTACATTCCCTGAAGAATATCATGCTGAAGATTTAGCTGGACAACCTGTTGTATTTAAAATTCTTTTACATGAAGTTAAAACAAAAGTTGTTCCTGAATTAAATGATGAATTTGTTGAAGAATTAGAAATTGAAAATGTTCATACAAAAGATGAATATTTAGCATACATGACTGATGTTATTGCAAAACAATTAACTCAACAAGCTGAACATCATTTAGAAGAAGCATTAATTAATGCTGTTATTGATAACGCTAAAGCTGATTTACCAGAATCAGTAGTAGAAAAAGAAGTTGAAGAAGGTGTGAAACGTTTAGAAGCTCAAGCTAAACAATACGGACTTCCTGCTGATATGTTATTAAAATATCAAGGTATTGAATCAATTGATCAATATAAAGAAATGTATAAAACTTATGTTTCTAAAGATATTATGAAAGAATTAGTATTCGCTGGAATTGCTAAAGTAGAAAAAATTGAAGTAACTCCTGAAGAATTAGAAGCTGAATACAAAGTTATTGCAAATGTTACAGATGCTGATGATGAAAAAGCAGCTGAAAAGAAAATTAAAGATGCTAAAAAACAAACTCCAATCTATAACGTTGCAAATCACATTTTAAATCGTAAAGTATTTACATTTATTAAAGAAAACGCCGTAATTGAAAAATAGTTATAAATAAAATTAATCATTTTGCTCCATAATAATATAAATGGAGAGTGATTAAATGTCTAAGAAAAAAGAAAGTCAAAGTAGATTTTTTTCAGTGTCTAATGAATTGCAGTGCTCATTTTGTGGTAAATCAATTGATAAAGTAGATTTTGTTTTTACTGAAGATCGTTATCAAAGCAATTCAATTATCTGTAATAAATGTGTTGATCTTTATTACGATATTTTAGAACTACAAAAAGAAGAAAATTTTACTGAGACTTTTTTAAAACCAAATTTAAAAGATTTTACGCCTAAAACATTGTATAATGAACTAAATAAATATGTTATCGGCCAAGATGAAGCTAAAAAAATACTAAGTGTTGCGGTATATAATCATTATAAAAAATTAAATTCAAAAGATGAATTTAATAAATCGAATATTTTAATGATTGGTCCAACAGGAGTTGGTAAAACACTTCTTGCAAAAACTATTTCAAAATTTTTAAAAATCCCTATGACAATAGTTGATGCTACAGTCTATACACAGGCAGGATATGTTGGTGAAGATGTAGAAAACATTTTACTTAGTTTATATCAAAAAGCTAATAACAATTTAAAACTTGCTGAAGTTGGTATTGTTTTTATTGATGAAATAGATAAAATTTCTCGTAAAGGTGATAGTCCATCTATAACAAGAGATGTATCAGGTGAAGGTGTTCAAAATTCCTTACTAAAAATAATTGAAGGAACAGTTTGTAATTTGCCACCTAATGGGGGTAGAAAACATCCTTATGAGGAATTTATTAAATTTGATACAAGTAAGGTTTTATTTATTTGTTCTGGTGCATTTGAAGGTTTAGAAAATGTAGAAGAATCTAAAGTTGGTTTTATGGGGAAGAAAACTGTTTATAATTTTAATGTTAAAAAACTAGAAAAATATGGAATGATTCCAGAACTTCTAGGAAGACTTCCTGTTGTTTGTAAATTAAATTCACTAACAACAGATGATTTAGTTAAGATTTTAACTGAACCAGAAAATTCAATTATTAAAGAATATGAAAATTTGTTTCTTTTAAGTAATGTAAAGTTGTCTTTTACAAATGATGCATTATTTGAAATTGCAAATTATTCATTTAAATATAATTTAGGCGCAAGAGGTTTGCGTCAAGTTCTTGAAAAAGTATTAATGGATTATTTATTTAATATTGATTTATATAATAATAAGAAAATTAATATTACTCAAGAAGAAGTATTAAGTAAAATTTAGAAAGTGAGGAAGAAGAGATGTTTAATAGTCAATCAATTGTAACTTCTGAATTACCTGCTTTATTTATTAATGGAATTGTACCTCTACCATATACTGAAATTAGAATAGATTTATCATCTAATTCAAATCTTTCAGCTTTAAAAGATTCTGAACAATTTAGGAATTATGTTGCTATTATTGTTCAAAAAGGTGAAACAAAAGATATTACTGATAATAATAACATTGCAAATTATGCTTTAGTTGCAAAAGTTACAATGAATATGGGTGTAGGTACTAAGGTAAGAAGATTAAAAATCGAATCAATTATTCGCTGTAAAATTAATCATTTTGTTCAAACAAAACCACATCCAGTAGTAAATATAACAACTGTACCTTCGGAATTAGGAGATCATACAGAAGAGAATGTTCTTTTAGATAAAGTAAAGGCAGCTTACTTAACAACTATTAATAAAGATTTTAAAGTTAACTGGGGTAATGCTGAACTTGTTTCTGAAATTGTCCCACAATCACTTGCATTATCTTTCCAAGATAAAGTAAAATTTTTAGAAGAAATTAATATTAATGAACGTTTAAAAATGACATATGATTTCATTAATGTAAGTAAATTATATAAAGAAATCGATATGAAGATTGAAGCAGATGTTAGAAAAAGCGTTGAAGCAAGTCAAAAAGAATATTATTTAAGAGAAAAAATGCATGCTATTCAAGATGAATTAGGAGATAAAGCAAAAAAAGAATCTGATATTGAAAAAATTAGAAAACAAATTGCTGATTCTAAATTACCTGAGGCTACAAAAAAACGTGCAAATAATGAACTTAATAGATTTCAATCAATTCCAAGCGTTTCACCAGAATCTGCAATAACAAAAACATATTTAGATTTCTTATTAAATTTGCCTTGGGGTGAATATACAGAAGATTCTAATGATATAGCTAATGCTAAACGTATTTTAGATGAAGATCATTATGGTTTAGATAAAGTAAAAGATCGTATTTTAGAATATCTTGCTGTTAAAATTATGACTAATCATAATCCACAAGCAATTTTATGTTTAGTTGGTCCACCAGGTGTTGGGAAAACATCTTTAGCAAAAAGTATTGCTAGAAGTTTAAATAAGAAATTTATTAAACTTTCATTAGGTGGTGTTCATGATGAATCTGAAATTCGTGGACACAGAAGAACATATGTTGGAGCGCTTCCTGGTCGTATTTTACAATCTTTATCAAAAGCAAAATCAGCTAACCCTGTATTCTTACTTGATGAAATTGATAAAATGTCAAGTGATTATAAAGGAGATCCAACAAGTGCAATGCTTGAAGTATTAGATAGTGAACAAAATCAATTCTTTAGTGATCACTATTTAGAAGAACCATTTGATTTAAGTCAAGTATTCTTTATTGCTACTGCAAACTATTTAGGAAATATTCCTGCTCCACTTCGTGATAGAATGGAAATTGTTGAAGTTTCTAGTTATACTGAATATGAAAAATATAGTATTGCTAAAATTCATTTAATTGGAAAACAATTAAAACAACATGGATTAAGTGAAGATTTATTCTCAATCAGTGATCAATCAATTTATGAAATTATTCAAAAATATACAAAAGAAGCTGGTGTAAGAGAATTAGAACGTTTAATTGGAACTATTGTTCGTAAATCTATTAAGAAAATTCTTATGGATGGTGCGCCTAGAGTTGATGTAACTGTTGATAATTTAGAAGAATTCCTAGGTAAAGAAAAATTCACTTATACTAAAAATGAAGATAGTGATTTAGTAGGCGTTGTAAATGGTCTTGCATATACTGAATTTGGTGGAGATACATTACAAATTGAAGTAACAATGTATAAAGGTGAAGGTCGTCTTACATTAACAGGTAAACTTGGAGATGTAATGAAAGAATCTGCACAAGCGGCACTAAGTTATGTTAAATCTAATTGTAGTAAATATAATATTGATTTTAGCGTGTTTAAAGAAAATGACATTCATATTCACGTACCAGAAGGAGCTATTCCAAAAGATGGTCCATCTGCAGGTGTAACACTAGCAACAGGTATTATTTCTTGTGTAAGTGGAAATCCTGTTAATCATTTAGTTGGTATGACTGGTGAAATCACTTTACGTGGTAGGGTTTTACCAATCGGAGGATTAAGAGAAAAATCTATTGCTGCACATAGAAGTGGTTTAAAAACAATCATTATTCCTATGGATAATGTTAGAGATTTAGATGAAGTTCCTGAAAGTGTAAAAAATAGTCTTGATATTATTCCTGTAAGTAGTATAGATCAAGTACTTGAAAAAGCTATTATTTGGAAAAAGTAAATAATTTTTATTTAAAAAACATATAATTTGCAAAATATCAAATAATATGTTATAATATTACCGTTATAGTAGCAAAAGTATATATACCTAAAACATGGAGGTTTCTTATGGTATTTTATGATTATTTATTATTAATCGTATCAGTTTTATTAGTAATTATTATCGTTTTACAAGGTTCTAAAGACGATGTTTCTAAAGCTTTCTCTGGAGAAAAATCAGAATTATTCGCTAATCGTAAACAACGTGGAGCTGAAAAATTCGTTAATATTGCAACAGCAGTATTATCAGTTGCTTTCTTCATTTTAGCTGCAATCGCATCTTTTGTATCTCGTATCTAATTTACGACTGAAATATTAAAGGCTATTATTTAACATAATAGTCTTTTTATTTTTTAAAAGGAGGGGTAATATGAAGGATAAAATCCTTGAATTATTTAATTTGCCTAAATTTAAACCGCTTAATGTAGATGAAATTTATCAAAAATTAGAATTAGTTGATTCATCTGATTTTGTTTTATTAACAAAATCATTATGTGAATTAGAAGATGAATATTTAATTATTCGAAATAAGCAAGATAAATATGCTACATTAGACTATTTTAAACTAAAAAAAGGTATTATCAACGTTAAAGAAGCAGGATTTGGTTTTGTTAGTTGCGTTGGTCTTGATGAAGATATTTATATTAGTAGTAGCAATAGAAATACTGCATTAAATAATGATGAAGTATTAATTTCTTGTTTTGAAAAAAATGGACGATTTGAAGGGGAAGTTGTTCAAATTATTAAAAGAAATATTTATCATTTAATAGGTGTTGTTAAGAAATATCGAGGTAAATGTTTTGTAGAATCAGTAGATTCAAGAAATAAAATGAGTTTATTTATTCCAAGTTCTTTTGTTAATTCAGCAGAAGAAAATGATATTGTAGAATGTAGTATCAAAAGATATTACGATGATGCGTATGATTTAAATCATGCAATTGGTGAAGGAAAAATTGTTAAAGTATATGGAGATTATAATGATCCTGGTATGGATATTACAGCGCTTGTTTTATCTAAAGGATATAATATGAGTTTTCCATTAAAAGTAATGGATGAAGTAGCTGATATAAAAGATTATGTTGAAGAAAAATATTTAAAAGATAGAGTTGATTTAACAAATAAATATATTGTAACAATTGATTCTGATGACGCAAAAGACTTTGATGATGCTATTCATGTAGAAAAATTAGATAATGGAAATTATTTATTAGGTGTTTATATTGCTGATGTAAGTGAATATGTAATACAAAATAGTGCCTTAGATATTGAGGCTTTTAATCGTGGTACAAGTGTATATTTACCAGATAGAGTAATTCCGATGTTACCAAAAGAATTATCAAATGGAATATGTTCACTTAATGAAGGTGTAATTCGTTTAGTTCTAGCATGTGAAATGGAAATTAATAATGAAGGTATTGTTGTTAGTCAAAATATCTTTAAAGGTTATATTAAATCAACTGCAAGACTTACATATAATATTGTAAATAAAATTTTAGTTGATGAAGATACAGAATTAATTAAAAGATATAATTATTTAGTTCCAATGCTAAAAGATGGAGAAAATTTAGCTAAAATATTATATAATATGCGTTTAGAACGTGGAGCATTTGATTTTGATACATTAGAATCAAAAATAATTTTAAATGATAATCTAAAAGCTGTTGATGTTGTTTTACGCGAGCGTGGTGTTTCTGAAAAAATGATTGAAGAATTTATGTTGATTACCAACGATACTGTAGCAACAGTTATGAAATGGTGTGATGTACCATTTATTTACCGTGTTCATGATGAACCAAAAGTTGAACGTATTGATAGTTTTATTGAATATTGTAAATCATTAGGAATTAGTGTTCTAAATAAAAACGCAAAACAACTAGCTAAATCACTTCAAAATATTTATTTAGATTCAAAATCTAAAGATGATATGTTTAATTTTACGATTGGGACATTATTAATTAGATCAATGTCAAAAGCTAAATATCAAACACATAATATTGGACATTATGGTTTAGCAAGTGAATGTTATACACATTTTACTTCACCTATTAGAAGATATCCAGATTTAATTGTTCATCGATTAGTTAAAGAATTTTTACTTAATGAAAAACAAGTAGAAGATGGTTATAATTTTTATTTGAATTTTAATGAAGAAGCATCACTTATGTCATCTATTAAAGAAAGAAATGCTGATATGTTACAAATGGATGCAGATGATATTAAAAAAGCTGAATATATGAGTGATAAAATAGGAGAAAAATTTATTGGTTCTATCATTTCTGTTACAAATCATGGTATCTATGTTGTACTTGATAACTTAATAGAAGGACTAGTAAGATTTGAATATATGCCAAATGACTATTATTTATATTTAGAACATGTAAATACAGTTATTGGTGAAAGAACAAATAACTCTTATACAATAGGAGATAAAGTATTAGTTGAATTAATTAATACAAATAAGAAAAAAGGTCAAATTGATTTTAAATTAATTAAAAAAATAAAGAGAGTTTAATATGCAAAAAAATCAAGAAAAAATAATTTCTAATAATAAAAGCGTATATCATAATTACTTTGTCGAAGATACAATTGAAGCTGGTATTGTATTAACTGGTACTGAAATAAAATCAATTAGACTTGGTAAAGTAAGTATAAATGATGCTTATTGTGATTTTAAAAATAAAGAAATGTTAATAGTTAATATGCATATTTCTTTATATGATAAGGGTAATATCTTTAATCATAATCCATTAAGAGATCGCAAACTTTTACTACATAAGAAAGAAATTATTAAATTAGAATATTTACAATCTAAAAGTGGTTATACGATTATTCCTTTAAAAGTATTAATCAAAAATGGTTTATGCAAAATTGAAATTGGTTTATGTAAAGGTAAAAAACTTTATGATAAACGTGAAGCTGAAAAGAAAAAAACTGTTGAAAGAGAACTAAGGGAGAAATACTAATGAATAATAATGAACATAATGAATTTGATTCATTAGAAAAAATATTTAAAGAATCAGAAGAAGAACTTAAAAAGAATCCTAAAAATATTAAAGCATTATTTAACCTAACTCTTTTGAAAGTTCCTTTTATAAAACAAAATCCAGAAGAAATTTTAAAAGATTTACTTTATTTATATAAAAAACTATCATCAAAAAGAGATATTTTAGCAAACTATATTGCTCAGTGTTATGCTGAATTAAACGATTTTGATAAAGGATATGAGTATGCTAAAGAAGCATTAAAATTACCAGAACAATTACGTTTTGAAGGATATTTTACTCTAATTCAAATGTGTATGTTTAAAGGTAATGAGTATTTTGATGAGGCTTTAGACTATCTTGATGAAGCTTTACAACTAGATTTAGAAGAAGAAATAAAATTACATTTTTATTCATTAAAATTAGAGTTATTTATTCGTAAACAAGATAAAGAAGCATTTGATAAAGCATTAAATGAAATTTATTTAATCTTCGGTAATAAAATAGAAGTATTATATGAAAAGATTAATGGAATGCTATCTTTTAATGTATCTAAAGAAGAGAAAATAACTTATATTGATGAACTAAAATATTTAGTAGAACAATATCCTGATGATTTCTTTATCAATATTGGTTATATAAATATTTATAAACAATTAGAAATGTTTGATCAAGCATTAGTAGCTTTAGATAATTTTGATAAAGTAAATAATAAATATCATGACCAAATTGTTAAAGAAAAATTAGATATTTATGTTTATTTAGATGAAGAAAATAAAGCTATAGAACTTTTAACTGAATATAAAGAAAGTGCTGAAAATAAATTCTATGCTAATATTTTATTTTTCACATATTATAGCCAAAACGAAAATTTAATTTTTAAAGCACTTCCATATATTGAAGAAATCTATGAAGAAAATTCAAATAATGATATATTTGAATCATTATGTAGGACATTAATTTTGCTTGATGAAAGAAAAAAGTTAGCAGAATATTCTTATAAACATTTAGAAAAAGATCCAAACAATCAACGTGCAAATTTTTATGTAGGTCAAAATGGTTGTTTAATTGGATTATCATATGATGAAGTTGTTGGTTATTTTAATAAATCAAGAGTTGGATATAATTTCTTTTCATTAATTGAAATGATTTATCATAGTAAAGATCCAAAACCGTTTATTAAATTATTTAATAAAGAAATAAAAAAAGCATTTAAATCTAATAATCCAAGAATATTGATTTTACTTGCTGAAATATTATTAAAAGGTGAATTTACAAAACCTAAGCCAAAACTTGCAAAAAAACTTATTGAAAAAGCTTCATATATCTTACACAATCCGACTGATGTTAAAGACGGATTTGTTGAAATCCAAGATTATACTACAGGACTTATGGGAAGATATTATGAACTATACGAAAATGATTTAAAAGCAGCTGGTGATTTTTATGAAAAAGGTGCTGAATCATTTTTTGATCAACCAAGAGACTATTTAATATTAGGGTCATATTATATTCATAAATATTTAAAAGGTATTGGTACAAATGTAGACATTGAAAAAGCAGTCAGAAAATTAAAAGATTTTGACGAAGAATATAAATACACAAAATCTAATTTAATTTGTTTTGAAGCTTATTTATCAATGTTAGGTAAATATGATAAAGATGTAAATTTAATTTTAGAGAATTTAGAAAATGATTACTATTTTGCAAGATATGATTTAAATCGCTATATGCTATTAAAACAATTTACAAAACACTATAATTTAGAATCAGATAAATTAAAAGAATTAGATTTTAATAATTCTTTAAAATATGCATCTTATAAGGAATTAGAGTATTATAAAAAACATAAAGATGATAAAATTTATTATCCATTTATTTAGAATTTATTTTATTTTTTAATGTATTTATTTCATTATTTAATTTATATACAAGTTTCTCTAAATCACAATATTGTTTTGGAGATGGCGGTAATTGATTAGAACCTTGAGCATTAAAGGTTAATATAATTTGTCCAACAAGCTCAAACCAATTTCCAATTGAGTTTTGTTCTGAAACTGTAAGAACTGATGATATTAAATATCCAATAATTGTTCCAAGTGTTGTAAACTCAAGTGGTGTTAATGAGTTTAACCATGTTGAAAAGTCTTTAATTTCTCTAAAGTTAAAGTTTTCCATATGCCACCTCAAATTATTATATTATTTATAGATATTTTAAATGATTTATATTACTTGAAAAAAACGGGTAAATATGTTAAAATTAAAAAGTTAAAATAGAAAGTGATAAAATTTATATGAATAAATATCAAGAACTAGCAAACTTAATTTTTCCAGATATTACTGAAACAATTAGTGATTTAGAAGCAAGATATCCAGCAAGAAATTTACCAGCTGGTGCAATGGTTACACGTTTTGCTCCAAGTCCTACAGGATTCTTACATACTGGAAGTTTATTTGCAGCAATGATTTCAAGAAAATTTGCTGTACAAACAAATGGGGTATTTTTCTTAAGATTAGAAGATACTGATACAAAAAGAGAAATTGCAGGTAGTGGAAATAGTTTGATTACACAACTTGCTACATTTGGAGTTAATCAAACAGAAGGATATAATGGTGATAAACCAGAATTTGGTAATTATGGACCTTATGTTCAAAGTCAAAGAGCTAATATTTACAAAGTAGTAATTAAATATATGTTAGAAAACAATTTAGCATATCCATGTTTCTGTAGTCCAGAAGAACTTACTTCAATGAGAAAAAGTCAAGAAGAAAAGAAAGAAAACTTTGGGTACTATGCAAATTATGCTAAATGTTCATTCTTAACTCCAGAAGAACAAATTGAAAGAATTAAAAATGGTGAATCATTTGTAATTAGATTTAGATCAAGTGGTGATTATCATAATAAAGTTGTAATTAATGATGCTATTCGTGGAACAATCGAAATGGCACAAAATGACCAACATATTGTTATTTATAAATCTGATGGTCTTCCAACATATCACTTTGCTCATTTAGTTGATGATCATTTCATGAGAACAACTCATGTTACACGTGGTGAAGAATGGATGCCAAGTTTACCAATTCATATTGAATTATTTAACACAATGGGGTGGGAAGCTCCAAAATATGCACATTTACCTGTTATTATGAAATTAGATAATGGCAATAGAAGAAAATTATCTAAACGTAAGGATGATGAAGCTGCAGTTTCATTCTTCTTAGAGCAAGGATATCCAATTGAAGGATTTATGGAATATCTTTATACAATTGCTAATTCAAATTATGAAGGATGGAGACTTGAAAACCCTACATTAAATAAAGATGATTTTATGTTCTCATTTGATAAAATGAGTTTAGATGGAGCTTTATTTGATTTAGGAAAAGTTAAATTCTTCTGTAAAGAAAAATTAGGAAATATGTCAACAGAAGAATTTGCAAGAAGTTCTTATGAATATGCAAAACATTATGATCAAGAATTATGTTCATTAATTGAAATAGATTTTGATTACTATAAACAAATTGTTTCAATTGAAAGAGAACAAGAAAAACCAAGAAAAGATTATGAAAAATATGCAGATGTAGCTCCATTAATTAAATTCTTCTATGATGAACATTATGATGAATTATTAAAAGAGGGATATCCATTTAGTGAAAATATTTCTAAAGAAAATATCATTAAATTATTATCTACATATGTTGAAAAATTTGATTTAAATTTATCTGAAGAAGATTGGTTTAATCAAATGAAAGAAATTGCTGTTTTATGTGGATTTGCAGCAACTCCAAAAGAATGGAAGAAAAACAAAGAAGCATTCCCTGGACATGTTGGAGATTTAGCAAGTTCTTTAAGAGTGGTTCTTTCTTTAAGACAACAATCACCAAATCTATATAATATTATGCAAATATTAGGACGTGAAAAAGTAGTATCACGCATTAATAAAGCATTAGATTCTTTAAAATAGGAGTTGTAATGTTACGTTGGTATAATGGTACATTAAACAAATTAAGAAAAATTAGCGTTGATGACGTTAAAAATAACACTTTTGATTTGTTAAGTGATAATGAAATCATTATGTCTGCTTATAAAAGAAATAAGTGTTATGTTATTTTTACAGATCAAAAAATAATAGTTTGCAATGTAAGAGGATTAATAGGAAGAAAACAAGATTATACCGTTATTCCATATGATAGAATTACTTCATATTCTGTAAGAGCAAAAGCTTCAGTTGATAATGATTGTCAATTAGAAGTATCAATTCCAGGATTATGGAAGGTAAGATTTAAATTTAGTGGAACATGCGATGTAAAGTCAGTTATTAAAATGATATCTTATCATCATCAAAAATAAATAAAACTAGAGCGATTAAAATGAATAATAAATTTAATTTATTCCATCAATTTGTCAAGTTTTAATTGGAGCACTTGGTATAATTTCTTTTTTCTTAGTTGTTATAAATGATTTAATATCGATTAAATGGATTATAACTTTTATTCTAGCTATAGCATTATTTGTTATCGGAATTATAAGAATTTGTGATTATAAAAAGAATAAACAATAATTTTATATAATTATTTAAAACGACAGTTAATCTGTCGTTTTTTTATTATTATTCAATCACTTAATAAAATTAATAAAGAAAAATTATCATAAATATTGTAAAATTACTCTAAAAAATAGTATAATATTTGTAATTTACTAACTATGGAGGTATAGATATGAAGTATGAAAGTTTTAAATTATTAGACAAAATTTCATTTGTAAGAACAGGTGGATCAAGTGAGGAGTTAAAAGCAGCAGAAATTCTTAAAGATGAATGTATTAAGCTTGGAGTTGATGCTCATATTGAAAGCTTCAAAGTAGATGGATATAAGGAAATTAAAGCAGAACTTAATTTTATTAATCCTAATTTTAGTGTTGAATGTGTTTGCGTTGGTATGAGTTCATCAACACCAGATGAAGGAATTGAAGCAGAATTTACTTATGTTACAAGTTTAGCTGATGCAACTATTCAAGATTTAAAAGGTAAAATTTGTTTAGTTCATTCAAAACTTGTAAATGTTAAACTATATAAAAAATTAGTTGAAAAAGGTGCTGCAGCATTAGTTTTATGTTGTGGTGATGTTTATAGAGATAAAGATGATGTCGATTTAGATCCTTATATGTTAAGAAATCGTCATTATGATAATGGTAAAATCCCTTCTGTTTGTATCAGAATGAAAGATGCTGAATATGTATTAAGACAAAAACCTCAAAAAGCTAAAGTTGTTATGCTTGAAGAAGAATTACAAAACGATTCACACAATGTTGTAGCAACAATTCCTGGTTCAACTTATCCAAATGAAGTTGTTGTTTTTACTGCTCATTATGATTCTGTAAGTTATTCAAAAGGAGCTTATGATAATGCTACTGGATCAACTGGAATTATGCAACTTTTAGCATATTTTAAAGAACATACACCAAAAAGAACATGTAAATTTGTTTGGTGTGGTTCTGAAGAAATGGGACTATTAGGATCTAAAGCATATGTTAAAGATCATAAAGATGAATTAGTTGATTATAAATTATGTATTAATATTGATATGATTGGATGTACAATTGGTTCTGATATTGCATGTTGTTCATGCAATAACTCACTTGTTAATTTTATTAAATATTTAGGATATGAAGTAGGATTTGCAATTGAACCTCGCCAAGGTGTTTATTCATCAGATTCAACATCATTTGCTGATGGTGGTGTACCAGCTTTATCATTTGCAAGACTTGCGCCTGCTGGTGGAGCTCAAATTCATTCTCATCGTGATGTAATGGATTTTTTAGAAGAAAATAATTACTATAAAACATGTGATTTTATTAGTTTATTTGCAGAACGTTTAATAAATTCTGTAGTATTCCCTGTGGAAAAAGAAATTCCTGATAATGTTAAAGAAGATATTGAATATTATACAGGTAGAAAAGAAAGAAAATAGGTATTTTTATGAATTTAACATGGGATTTAGAGATATTATATAAAGGATATGATGATCCTAAATATATTAATGATTTAGAAAAAGCAAAAGAACTAATTAGAGAAATTAATGAATTAGCTTTAAACTTAGATGAAAATAAAAAAGTTGAGTGTATTGAAAAATCTTTAAAAAATGATGAAGAATTAAATAGAGTATTAAGTGATTTATTCTCTTATTCTAGTTTAAGAACATCAACTAATGTAAATGACTTTGAAGCTTTAGGTAAACTTGGTGAACTTTCTATGATGCTACAAGAAACAGTTGTAGCAAATGTAACATTTCAAAAATTTATTAAAGATTTTGATTTAGATAGCTTAGCAAAAGAAAGTGAATTAATCAAAACTTATTTATTTATTTTAAAGAAATCTCAACAAGAAGCGTTGCATATGTTATCTGATAAAGAAGAAGTATTAGCTTCTAAATTAAACTTAGTTGGCTCTTCATCATGGAGTGATTTACAATCAGCATTAACATCAAATTTAATGATTAAAGTTGATGGTTTTGATCAAAAAATGCCGCTTTCAAGTGTTAGAAATCTAGCGTATGAAAATGATCCAGTTGTTAGAAAAAATGGATATTTAGCAGAAGTTGCTGCATACAAAAATATTGATACATCTGTAGCAATGGCACTTAATAATATTAAACGTGAAGTTAATATAATGTGTGAATTACGTGGATATAAAGATGCATTAGAAAAAACATTAATTCAATCTAATATGACAAAATCAACACTTGATGCTATGATTGAAGCAATTAAAGAAGAAGCACCAAGCTTTAGAAAATACTTTAAGTTAAAAGCACAAGCATTAGGTCATAAAAATGGTTTACCTTTCTATGATTTATTTGCTCCAATGGGAAGTTTAACTAAAACTTATACAATAGAAGAAGCAAAAGATGAAGTATTAGCAGTTTACCGATCATTTAGTGAACCATTATATGAAATGGGTAAACGTGCATTTGAAGAAAGATGGATCGATGTAGAGCCTAAAGAAGGTAAAGCAGGAGGAGCTTTCTGCGCAGGTCTTGATAACTATGGACAAAGTCGAATTCTTACTAACTTTACTGGTTCTTTAAGTGATATTCAAACAATAGCTCATGAATTAGGACATGCATATCATGGTCAAGTATGTTTAAATAATGCTATTTTAAATAGAGATTATCCAATGCCACTTGCTGAAACAGCATCAATTCTTTGTGAAACACTTATGGGTAAAAAAATGATGGGAGAATTAACAGATCCTAATGAATTATTAACTGTTGTTGAATGTTCTTTACAAAATGATTCTCAATGTGTAATTGACATTTTATCTAGATATTTATTTGAAACTGATGTTTTAGCAACTCCAATTTCTAAACCATTATCTAGTGATGACATGTGTAAAATGATGTTAAATGCTCAAGATGCTTCATATGGAGATGGTCTTGATAAAGAATATCGTCATCCGTATATGTGGTTATGTAAAGGACACTACTATAGTGCAGGACTTAACTTCTATAATTGGCCATATGCATTTGGATTATTATATGGTAAAGGATTATATAAACAATATATTAAAGATAAAGAAGCATTTGTTAAAAACTATGATCAAATGTTAATGAATACTGGTATGATGAGTGTCGAAGAAGTTGCTATGAAAATGGGAATTGATGTGACTAAGAAAGATTTCTGGATTGAAAGTTTAAAATTTATTGAAGAAGATATTGATTTATTTGAAAAACTTTTAAAGGAATTAAAAATGATATAATAAAATAACCACATATTTAATAAATATGTGGTTATTATTTTTAATTATAATATAATTTATTAGGTGATAAATTGAATAAAGAAATTAATACTATTATTATTCCTTTAAGTGGTAAAGGTACAAGGATGTATCCAGTTACAAAGGTGATTGAGAAAGCAATGCTGCCAATAAGAAATGTCCCAGCAATCGATTATATTATTAAAGAAGCACTTGAATTAAATATTTCTAATTATATAATTGTCATGAATGAAGAACAATCAAATGTTAAAAAGTATTTAATAAACAGTTATAAAAGTTTAAAATTTACTTTTGTTTATCAAAATGACAATAGTGGTTTAGGAAAAGCAATATTATTATGTAAAGAGTATGTTAATGATGATTATTTTTATGTAAGTTTATGTGATGAATTGTTTATAAATAATCCACTTATTGTATTAAAAAATCAGTTTAATAAAATGATTAGTGATGTACATTTAATAGGAATAAAGAAAGTTTCTAAAAGAAATACTAAAAAATATGGAATTGTTAAATGTAAAAAAGACTTAATTATAGCTGGAATTGAAAAACCAACTAATAATCCAATTAGTAAAAATGCAATTGTTGGTAGATATTTGTTTAATAAAAAAATATTTCAGTATTTAAAAGATTGTAATGAAAAAGAAATTGGTTTATCTAATGTTATATTTAATAATTTAGATAATGATTTATTTTATTCAGTAAATCTTATTGGTAAAAGATTTGATATTGGAAATGTTTCAGGATATAAAAAAGCCTTCAATAAAATGAAGACTGTATAAGATGGAGTGCCTAGAAGGAATTGAACCCTCATCAATAGGACCGGAACCCATTGCTTTATCCATTAAGCTATAGACACATTTATATATTAATATTAACATATCTTAAATATATTTTCAAGTAAGATAGTTTTTTGTCTTGAAAAAATATGAAAAATATGATATTATATTTAAGTAGTGAGGGTTATTTTATGGATCAATTTGAAAGAACTAAATTGCTGATTGGTAATGATAATTTTGATAAACTTGCAAAAGCAAAAGTTGCTGTATTTGGAATCGGTGGCGTTGGAGGATATGTTTGTGAAGCTTTAGTTAGAAGTGGGATTAAACATATTGCTTTAATTGATAATGATACAGTTTCTTTATCAAATTTAAATAGACAAATTATTGCAACACATGATACTATTGGAAAATTAAAAGTTGAAGTAATGAAAGAAAGATTACTATCTATTAATAAAGAAGTTGAAGTTGAATGTATTAATACATTTTTACTGAAAAATGAAGATAATATCATTGATTTTGCTAAATATGACTATTTAATTGATGCATTAGATACTGTAACAGCAAAAATTACAATTATTGAAGAAGCTACAAGATTAAATAAATTAGTTATCAGTTCAATGGGTACAGGTAATAAACTAAATCCAACTATGTTAGAAGTTGCTGATATTTATAAAACGACTGTGTGCCCACTTGCTAGAGTAATGCGTAATGAACTAAAGAAAAGAAATATTAAACAATTAAAAGTAGTTTATTCAAAAGAAAATCCAATTAAACCATCAAGTATTATTGATAATGATAAAGCTATTCCAGCTAGTTGTGCCTTTGTTCCAAGTGTTGCAGGACTTATTATTGCAAGTGAAGTTGTTAAAGATCTTATTAATAGAAATTAATTGAGGTATATATGAGTAGATATAGTGAATTATTTAAAATACGAACAAATGATTTAGATACATTCGATAGAGTTAAACCATATGTTTATCTTGATTTTTTTCAAGATGTAGCAGGACATCATGCTGATTTATTAGGGGTTGGGTACGAAGCTTGTAAGAAAGAAAATATTGCCTGGGTTTTAATGAAAAATAGATTAGAAGTAATTAAATCACCATCACCTTATGAAGAAGTAGAAGTAATTACTTGGCCTTCATCAAGAAGTAGAATTGATTATGGTAGAGATTATTTAATGATTAGTAAATCTGGTGAAGTTTATGCAAAAGGAACAAGTCAATGGGTTTATGCAGATATTAGTACTCATAAAATTTTAAGATCTACTGCTCTTACTTTTCCTGAAGGTGTTGAAGAAGAAGCTTTATTTGAAGGTAAAATTGATAAAGTAGATATTGAAGAAGTAGTTAATGTTGAATGTCTTCATAGTCATAAAATTACAAATTCTGATTTAGATCATTATGGTCATACTAATAATGCTAGATATGTAGTAATGATATTTGATGCTTTACCAAATTATGAAGATAAAATCATTAAATCATTAGTAATTAATTATTTACAAGAAGCTCATCTTGGAGAAACTGTTGAAATATTTGCTTTAAATAAAGGAGATTATACAGTTGGATTTGGTAAAATTAAAGAGGATGGAAGAATTTCATTCAGTTTTAAATTAATGAATTAAAAGAGTTATTTTAAAATGATATGATGTCTCTAAAGTAGACAGTGAATAAAAATAAAATTATTCACTATTTACTTTGGAGGCATTTTTATTATGGGAAGAAAAAATAAATATACAAAAGAAACGAAATTAAAAGCAATACAAGAATATATTAATGGCG
>JBGVCU010000009.1:0-5841 GCA_045119035.1 Bacilli bacterium
CAAAAGTTAGATTTAAAAAAGGAGGAACAAGACAATGAGTAAATACACTTTAGAATTAAGGTATCTTTACAAAGATAAAAAATTCAAATTGTTCGATTTTCCTTATAACTTATATGATAATGATTTAAAACCATGGTTCGAGGAAAAGTTTTTCCAACACTTTATGTTTTATGAAATAGGTTTTGACAGTGTAGCAATGTTTAAACAAAGGTTAATGTCTAAATTAAATGATATATTTCCATATTATAAACAACTCTATGAAACAGAAATATCAGCGAAAAGCGTTGACTTCTTATTAAATAAAGATTTAAAAGAGAGTTATGTTAGAGATTTAACTTCAAATAGCAACTCTAGTCAAGAAAGTAATGCTACAAGTAACGGTCTTTCAACAGCTGGACAGTTAACTCCTAGTTTAATATCAAACTCGGAAAAGATTGATAAATTCATGGACACAGCTCAAAAAGATGAAAGTTCAAGTAATGCAACTTCTACTGGTGAAAGCACTGGAAACAGTAAAGAAGAATATACATTGACCAGTCAAGGTAACATAGGTATTACATCATCAGCAGAATTATTAGATAAATGGAGACAAGTATTATTAAACATTGATTTAATGATTTTTGAAGAGTGTAACGACTTATTTATGCAAATTTTTTAAAAGAGGGTAAAAAATTCCCTCTTTTTGTAATATATATTAATTATAAGGAGTGATACAAATGTCTAAAGAAAATAACAAAATGCAAGTTGACATTGTTAATTTATTAAAGCAAAATGTTAATGACTTTTACTCTATAAAAGAGCTTTATAGTAAATTAAAAGAAGTAGAAGAAAGATTTTCACAGATTAAATATATTGACACTACACTAGCAAACAAATTAAAAAAAGATTATGGAAAATTAAAAAGAATAATTTTAGATGAAAATGCATCAGCAACATTAAGTAATGAAATTGAAACAGTTAAAACAAAACTAACTAACGATATTAAAACAAGTAATTTTCAATTAACTAATGATATTGAAACAATTAATTCACAAATGGATAATAATACAAAAACAAGGATTGCTAAGGATATAAATTCTAGTAATTATATAGAAAATACTCAAATAGATGTTGAATTTTATAAAATGAAACAAACTCAATTATTTTCTAAATGTATTAGAAAACTGATAAAAGGTGATGATGTTACAGGTATTTTTCAAGGTGATTCATTAACATATGGTGCAGATAAATATAGTGATGATAGGCGTCCTCCAGATAGCACTCCTGCACCTGATGGAAGTAAAAATACTTCTGACAGAGCAAGTAAAACTTATCCCGAGGCAATGCAAGAATTTTTATCGTCTATGTTTAGTGGTCATATAACTATAATTAATAGAGGTTATGCAGGAATACATGCCGAGCGTTCAATGAGAATGTGGAACGAAAAAGTTTTAGCAGATTTTAATGCTATAATGATTGGTACAAATGATAGTAGAAACAAAAGTTGCCCATATGTTGGTAATATTGAAACTTATATTTACTGGGTTGAGCAAATAATTCTACAAAACTTAATATGGAATATACCAGTTATTTTATTAACACCTCCTAAAACAAAACTAGCTGATGATTTAAACATTGACACATTTGGTAATGGATTAATTAATCTAGCAAAAAAATATAATATACCAGTATTAGATACTAGAGAGGTGTTTAAAGGTTATCCAAGTACAATTTATTCTGACGATACTCATTTTAATGGTAATGGTTATTCAGTATTAGGTGCAAGATTAACTGCTTTTATGTTAGGTTATACAAAAAATAAAATTGTAAGTGTTAACGATGTTTTATTAACAAGACCACAAATAGATAATTGTTATTATAAGGGTAAAGCAAAACTTTCTAGCATATCTGCTCCTTTTACACCTGAAGAAATTTCAGAGGGACAAGGCATATATGCAAAAATTGAAGAAGGTGGAAAATTAACTTATTCTTTCTATACAAATAGTGATAATATGGTGGTTATTCCAATAGTTAATGTGTATAGTAATTGCACTTTTAAAATGTCATTAGACTTTGGAACAGAGACATCACAACTATCTTTGGTACAAACTGTATATGGTAATTCTACTACAAATAAAAAATATAATAATGTTTATACTCTTACAAATGATAGTGAAAAGAATATACAAACAAGTAAAAAAGGTTATATATCAAATAAAGAAATACCACTTTTAATAACTCAAAAAGGTTGGCACACAATAACAATCGAGTGTGAAAACTGTAATTTTTTTGGTTTAGAATTTTTACAATTAGAACCTTTTATAGAAGAAAAAGAAGCAAAAGGTTATTATCTTGGTTATACTCATAGTAGTTATAGTGAACACAATGAAGATGTTACAGAAACTAGAATACCTTTAGAAGATTTAAAATACCATTTAGGAAATATTTTTTATGACAATATGAATTATTATAGAACGCCAGTTTTAGAGATAACAGTAACAAATTATTATAAAAATGTAATTAAATATTGGATTATGTGTGGAAGAACTGACCAAGCAGAGGAATGGATTTTCTTAGGTGAACAAGATAAAGCAGGTAGAACTGATTTAAATGAAAGAACTATAACAAATGTTACTTTTGATAACATTACCAAAGAATTAATTATTACATGGGGTGGAGCTACAACGTATGAATCTAATTTTGTTATATCAATTCACTAAACGTATGATAGGAGTGATATAAATGAGCTTTGAAAATAACAAAATGCAAATTGACATTGATAATTTATTCAATCAAAATACAAATGACTTATCAGCTATAAAAGAACTTTATAGAAAATTTAAAGAAGTAGAAGAGAAAATTTTACAGATTAAATACAATGATAGTACACTAGCAAACAAATTAAAAAAAGAATATGAAAATTTAAAAAGAATAATTTTAGATGAAAATATACAAGTAAAATTAACTAATGATATTAAAACAATTAATTCACAATTGGATACTAAAGCGAATGAAATAAACAGAATAGATGTTCACACAAGTAATTATATTAACGTTAAAGATTTTGGTGCTGTTGGGAATGGAATAACTGATGATACCATTGCTATTCAAAAAGCTATAGATTGGTCAAATTCAAATGGTAAAATCCCAATAAAATTATCAGGTAGTTTTTGTGTACATGAATTACAATGGCCTGATTCACCGAGTATAATTGGAGAAAGCATAAATCAATCTTCGCTTATATATAATGGTGATGGTGGAGAAGAAAGTAGTATAATAATTAACCCGTTAACAAGTGGAGCAACTCCTTATCATGGCTTCTCAAATATTGCTTTTATAGGTTGGAATGGAAATGAAAACTCTACACCATGTGATAGTGCATATATATCAAAAGGGAGTAGTGTTGATTGGGGTTTTAAATTAGATAACTGTCAGTTTAAATATTTTAAAGGAGATGTGGTTGATTTAAAAAAATGTGAAATAATTAATTTTCATGTTAATAGAATAAGATTTGATTATTGCTATGGATTTGCATTTGCATTAACTGGTTCCAACAATACTGAAAATAGACCTATAAATATAAATCAATTATCTTACGATAATGCAATAACTACGTCCAATCCTTTTGGGAAAAAATTAATTTCATTAGGTTTAATGGACAACTCTCTAACAATTGGGAAAGGTGTAATGTTAGTAAATAATGGGAAGGGATATTGTATAAAAATAACAAATAGTAGAATTGAGATAAATAGAAAACTTATTCCATATAATAATCAAACAAGTGCTTTTTATTTAACTGGAGATACATCTGATGATGTCAACATTACATTTGATAATGTAGCTGGATATACACAATATAAATCACAATATTGCCCATTAGTTAAAAGCGAAACAAAAAAAGTTAATTTTTATTTTAAAAATTCTTCATTTGGTGCAAGTCAACTATTAGATATAGGTGATATTAAATCGAATATAGGTTTTGGTAGTAGAGAGTCCCAATTTTTAAGAAATCTACAACAGGATATAGGATTTACATTAAACGGAAATAGAATGGAATACAGAAACAGTAAACCAAATGGAACAGTATATACATTATATAGAAAAGGGGATATTATATTCAATTCTAATCCTTCGGTTGGGGGTTATGCTGGTTGGATTTGTGTAGAACCATCAATAGGTTATGGAAGAATGGCAACAGCAAATATAACAACAAATGCTAGTATTATAGATTCAAATAAATTCTCAACTACTGGTAGTAATTATTTACCTATAGGTATGAATATAATTATAACCTATAACGATGATACAATAAGTGAGCATATGATTACAGATATTTCACATGATTTAAAATACACTGTTGATAAAACAATTGATACGTCTAAAACAATTAAATCTATAAACCCGAAACAACCTGTATTCAAAGGTTTTGGATTGATAGAAAGTTAATTCACAATTGATTAATATTATGAACTATTTAAGGAGGTAAATTAATGATAGATAAATTTATGCATGGATTTTTAAACAAAGTGTATGATTTAGAAGATTATACCCAACTAGAAATTAACAGTAAACTTATACAAAAGATGGACGAAGTAATAGAAAATTGCAATAATGCTTTTGAATACGTTGAATGGCTAAAGGAACAAGGCATTCCTGAAGAAGTACAAAATATACTTTTTACATGGAAAGAAGACGGAACACTAGAAAATTTAAGTAATAAAAAACAAATAGATAATTTAAGAAATGAAATAAACAATAATATTAATATATTAGCTTATTCAATAGATACAAAAATTAATGAATTAAAAGAAATGATAAATCAAATTAATGAAAATTAATTTATAAACGGAGTGATATAAAATGACAAATGAAATTGTAAATTTAATAACTAACTTAGGTTTTCCAATAGTTTGTGTAATTGCATGTGCTTATTTTATTAATTATATTATTAAAGCTGAAAGAGAAGAAAACCAAAAAAGGGAAGAAAAGTACATTGAAACAATTAATAAGTTCTCAATTGTATTAGAAAAAGTTAATGATAATTTAAGTGCTATTAACAAAAGACTAGAATATTTTGAAAATAAATTAGATGAAGTGTGTTGCACTGAAACAAAATAATAAAGGGGACTAGTTCCCCTTTTTGAATAGGAGGAATAACATGGCTTATTATAATTATGATAAGATAAGAAGTTATAATGCTTTAATGAACATAATTATGACTAATAGAGGTTTTGGTAAAACATATGGTTTCAAAGATATGGCTATTAAAAACTTTTTAAAGAATGGTAAACAGTTTATGTATGTAAGAAGATACAAAACAGATATTTCCAAAGAGAAAATAGGAATGTTCTTTGCTGATATACAAGAAAAATACCCATCACACAATTTTCAGATTAAAGGGAAGAATGCATACTGTGACGGAAAACTTATGGGTCACTTTGTAGCTTTGTCTACTTCTTTAAACCTTAAATCAGTTCCCTTTCCTGATGTTACATTAATTTGTTATGATGAATTTGTTATTGGTGGAGGTTCACAACAATATATTAAGTCAGAAGTAACGATATTTGCTGAATTATTAAGTACAGTAATTAGGAAAAGAAACGACTGCAGAGTGTTTTTATTAGCTAATAACATTTCTATGGTCAATCCTTATTTTACTTATTTTAATGTTAGACCAAAAGCAAATGAAAGATTTACTATGGTTCAAGATGGTGAACTAGTAGTCGAAATTGCAACAAATGACGAATTTATAAAAGAGATGAAACAAACTAAGTTCGGTGTACTATTTAAAAATACTCATTATAGTGATTATGCTATAGATAATAAATCATTACTTGACACAGATACTTTTATAGAAGTATT
>JBGVCU010000010.1:0-30057 GCA_045119035.1 Bacilli bacterium
CTCGTTTTAGAGATAAGGTTTCGATTTTACTTTTATTATAATTATAATCTTGTTTATCACCTTTTAAAGGTCTTTCAGATTTTAATTTACTTAATTCCTTGTTAAAATATTGATTTATAGACTTTAAAGGTTTTCCATTTAAGATGAAACAATCATCTTTAGAAACACAAGAACAAAGATTATTCATACCTAAATCAATACTTAAATAATCATTTTGATTTAAATCTTCATTTGTTGTTTCTACTTCATAACTTATAGTTACTCTAACTTTCTTTCCTTTAGGAATAAAGTTTATAGTTTTAAAATTGTTTAATTCCTCTTTATAAACTTCATTAGGAATATGAACTTTATGTTCTTTATTAATAACTATAAACTGATCTTTAATTTTAATTGACTGATAGTCAAAATATAGAATACCCAAAGTGTCCTTATATTTAGGTGGTTTAGGCATTCCTCTGTATTTTGAAGGATTTACTTTAAAATCCTTAAGTGCATTAAAATATGATTTATAACATTTACATAAAGCTCTAAGTGTATTTTGAGCAACTTTAGCTTTACAGAATTTTTTATAGTTATTATATTCAGGATTTGATTCAGTTCTTAATTTTCTATTTAATGTTGTTTCATTTATAAGAGTCTTGCTTTCATTGTATTGTTCATTAATTAAGTACCTTCCTTGATTATAAAGGTTCTTAGAAAGCAAAAATTGCTCTCTAAAGAACGTATTGGAATCAATTAGAAAATTAGCACTTAACTGCATTTATAATCCTTTTTAAAATAACTTATATTATTATTATAATTTTTTATATAGAAAAATCAAGAGATATTTTAAAATAATTAATACTTTTCAACATAATTATGCAAAATAACTCTTTATTATATTTAGTAATTTTAAAACTTCTTTTGCTTTCATTTTTAATATCATTTATAATTCTATTTTTTTAAAAAAATAACAAAAATGATAAAAATTTTAAATATTTTTAATAGTTTTTAATACTTTTGTATACTATATTTTTTAATTATGGTTTTATATAAAACCAATGGATAAAAATATGAACCTAAAGGTTCATATACAGATGTTGAGATTATATATAAATATATAAATATATTTAATATTTTAAAATTTGGTGAGTTTGTTGTTTACAACAAATCTTACCAAACTCTTAGAAAGGAACTTTCGGAGTATAAAGCTTTTAAGTGTTTAGATTTTTCAAGATCAAAAGCACTTAAACTACAATCAGATATTTGATTGTAAATAGAAGCTACTGACCTTTAGGTCAATAGCAGTTCACAAATGGTTATGTATTTAATAGGATAATAATTATGACATACGAAGAGTATTTAAAACAGCAAGCATTAAATGAGTCTAAGTCAACACGTGCATTAAATGAGTCTAAGGTACATTTAAGATGTTTAGGTGAAGAGAAAGCTCCTGTTCGTTTACGTAGATTAGGTGAAAAGGTACATTTAAGACGTTTAGGTGAAGAGAAAGCTCCTGTTCATTTACGTAGATTGGGTGAAAAGGTACATTTAAGACGTTTAGGTGAAGAAAAGTCAGGTCGTCTAACTCGTATTCATTTACGTAGAATTGGTGAGGGTGCTGTTCAAGATCGTCACGATCGATTTGATGCAAACAAAAAGAATTGGACTGAGTATGTAGATACTATCTACAAGGCATATAAAGAGGGTAATTTAGATTTAACTCGTGAACAGGCTTCAACGTTCTATATGCTTAAAAACTATTTCTTAAAGCATGATAATGAAAAATTATTTAATCGTAATGGTGTTGAAACAATCAATCCTATTCGTAAAATTTACAGAGCTGTTACAAAAGGTGATTACGAAACTGCTAAGGATTTAATTGCAGATTTCAAATCACCTCTAAGAGCTGAATAATCGCACTCATAAAAGCAAAGGGTAATGAATTTTTTCATTACCTTTTTTATATAGTATACAAAAATATTAAAAACATTTAAATTTTTTTATCATTTTTGTTATTTTTTAGAATTATAAATAATATGATGCTTTTGAAGAGGTTAAGCATCATGATAAATATAAAAGAAGTAGAGTAAAACAAGGTTTATTTTTATCTTTGTTAGGTAAAGCATTAAATGCTGATATTAATGGAGCTTTAAATATCCTACGTAAATATCTACATTTAAAAGAAGTCAATGAGTTTCCTGTTTTACAGGAAATAATTGATAGAGGTCTTTTGTATAGACCATATAGAATTTCATTTTATTAAATAAAAGTATTTTAATGTTAAAAAATTTATATATTTTTTAATAGTTTTTAATACTTTTGAGTACATTCGAGAATATTAAATGGATACACAAAACATTGCTTCTTACGAACATGGTTTAAATCTAAATAAAGTTTTTAATTCTTTAGATCGTCCATCGTTGCCTAGAGAAGTTCTAACTGTAAATCAGCAAAATGGTCCATTCGGAGTTATTTTTGCTATAGATAGGCAAGAAAATAATAATGGATTTACAATAAAATCGGTCAAAACTAAGGTCGAAGATCAAATGCCTATTCGTGTTACATCTGTAACACCTGAACTTATCAGTGATTTACGACAAATATATGATGAAGATGCATTTACAATTATTGCAAGATTGCTAAACGGTATTGCAAGAGATTACGAAAATGATAAGTTCATAGAATGGATGAATAATAATGCTATTAAGACAGATGATTTAGAAATTACAACAACTGACAATTGCACAGATACCTGGCGAAAAGTATTACAAAAAGTTCAAATATTGGTTTTAGAGTCTAATGTTAAGAGAAGAACAACATTCAATGCATTTTGTATATTACCTTTCAAAGTTGCAGCAAGCATTATGGGTGATCCAAATGCAGTAAGTGTATTTCAATCTAATGAACGAGATGCACAAAAATACTTAATTGCAAAATCTTTGTCAACTGAATACTACTTAAATCCTGATCCAAATTCTGAAGTTGGTTATGTTGGTATTAGAAGTACACACAACGAAAATATTGATGATACTGACAATTTAGGATGTGGTGCATTTAATGCATATGTAAACGAAATTCAAGAGATTGCTGATGTATATGCAAATTATCATTATGTAATTTATGATAGATTTAGCATTTGCGCAAATCCTCTACATTCTGAACAAACTCCTATGCTTTATAAATTTGATATTAAATACACAGAAGGTGATTCTGCTGAAGCATTGACTAAATCAGATATCGATGAGGTTGTTGAGTAATGAGTTTTACAACACTAGAACAATTTTATCGTGATTATCGCGTTAAGAATGGCATGGTACCTTCAGAGGATGTACTGAATAAAGGCCCTATGCGTTTAAAACGAGAAATAAGAGAACTTAAATCATTGTCTGATATTGCGATAGGAAATGAATTACCATCATGGAACCAATCTATAAGATATGAAGTTGACGAGTATGTTTATTTTAATAATAACATATATAAATCTTTATCAGATGGTAATTATAATTATCAACCAGATAAGTATAGTGGTTTTTGGCAAAAAGTTAACATTGTATCACTAAAATCTTTATTAGCACGAGTTATTGCACTTGAAAATAAGGTGAAATAAATGTTTATCAATATGATTTTAAATTCTGATAATATACAGAATGAGCAATACAATGAAGAACAAACGTATAACGAGTATATTGATGAACAGTTTTCTAAAAACAAAATAAATCAGATTGATCCTCTGTATTATATAAACGTAGATAGTTGGTTAAGTGCAAATTTAACACAGGCAGGTGCAAATTATTTTAATGGAATAACTGATGATGATAGTTCTTTATTAGCAACTGATGCGGTTGGCGAAATTGGTAAAGATAATAACATCGCAAGAATTACTTTTAAGATATTTGAAGATCAATTTAAGAATAAGAAATTAGAAATTGTTAATATAACTTGTACACCAATTTTAAATAAAACAATTTTAGGATTATGTGAGCTTGGAATATTAAAACACAATGAACCATTAGATTTAAACAAATTTGATTTGAATAATTTAGAAAAGTATGAGGATAATTTTATCTTAACTAGATTTAATGATAGTATCGATGTTTTAAAAAGATTAATTTCATTAATTATAGATGTTAAAGATAATCTATAATAAAAAAGCACTCCTTAAGAGTGCTTTTTAAATATTTTTAAATTGTGAATTATTCAGTAGCTTCAGCAGGTGCGAATAATGCCTCAATCTCTTCAGTAGTTACAATCTCATAAGAGTCTAACTTAGCCTTATCCTCAGCACTCATTAAACCACTAGCTTCAGCAGTTGCTTCACCATAGGTTACAACATCAAAAGATGCAGTTGATAACTCTGCATCATTAACATCCTTTGCAGAAATTGTAACAGTGCTTGTTGAAGTATTACCAACAACTACAGCATCACCCTTAGTTACCTCAACCTTAGCAACAAACTTGCCATTTAACTCGGTAAAAGAATTATCTAAAGCATCTAACTTAGCCTTATCTTCTTTTGATAACAGACCGTCTTTCTCAGTAGTTGCCTTTGCATAGCCACCACCAACTACGATTGACTTAGTTGCAATCTCGGTACCTTCACCATTCTTAAATGAGAATGCGTAAGTAGTCTTAGTTACACCCTCTTCATCAACGATGTCAGATGATGTTACCTCAACATCAGCAACATACTCTTTAGCAATATCAGCCTTGAGTGATGCAATGTCTATCTGAGTATCACCGATCTTCTCAAATGCTGAAGTGTCATCCTTAGTAACCCATAAATACTCTTCGTAAACATTCTGTGCTGCCTTTGACTGTGCACCATCTGCTTTTGGAACAAAGTAGATAAAACCTTTCTCGCCGGCCTCAGGTAAAACATCAACAATTTTAACCTCAAAAGAAGTTAGCTTGCCAATTTCATTTAATAACTCAGTACGTAAGGTAGCATCCTCATTCTGAGTCCATGCCTGTAATTTATCTTTAAACAGGGATAATAAAGGTAATGTAATTAATTTATTATTTGTATCAGCCATTTAAAAATTCTCCTATTGCTGTTCTTGTGTCTCAAACAAATCGATAACGTCTTGTTCAGTTGCATATACAAGTTGTGATTTAAACCACTCTTTAAGTAACTCATCGTATCTTCTAAGAGCGGCATAATCGACTAACTTATATTTTGTTTGCTCGTTAGTGTTTGCCATATAAAAACTCCCGTTACTGTATATTATTTATATTTTGTTATGTTATTAATATTATTATTAAACTCTAAAATATTTTTATTTAAAATGTTCTCAATCATCTTTGGATGTTTTTCAATCATTTTCTGTGATTTTATTTCAAACTTGTTTAACTTAGATTTTAAAGTTAAAGACTCTTTTTCTAAATTTGAATTTAATTCAGATAATTGTTGAAAAGATTGTTTAACTTTTTCTATATCCGTTTTCTGCTGTTGTACTTGCTCTGTTAACGCTGAATTTGCTGTTTTTAAAGATGTGTTTTCTTTCTTTAAATCTGTGTTTAATTTAAATAGCAACGCAACTAAAAATACAGCAAAAATACATAAAGCATGTTTTATAACTGTAATAGTCATTATTATTTCTCGTAATAATCCTTATATGTATTTATAATTGCATGCTGCTTTTCAATATAAATTTTCATTTTTTCTAAATTGTTTGATAATTTTGTAAAATTATGAACATCTAAAAGAATATATGAAATGCCATCAATTGATTTGGTTTCAACTTTAAACTGTTCAAGCTGTAATGGTTGTAAATCTTGAATTTCAAGTTTTGTTTTTTCAACTTTTACAGGAACCTGAACTGTATTACATGCTGTTAAAAGTAAAGCCAAACAACACAATAAGTATTTCATTTTCGTTAACCTATTTTTAATTTACATTTATTGTATTTGTGAACTGCTATTGACCTAAAGGTCAATAGCTTCTATTTACAATCAAATATTTGATTGTAGTTTAAGTGCTTTTAGTGTAAACACTAAGAGCACTTAAAAGCTTTATACTCCGAGAGTTCCTTCCCAAGAGTCTGGTAAGATTTGTTGTAAACAACAAATTCACCAAATTTTAAAATATTAAATATATCTTATTTATATAAAATCTGTATATATGAGTCTAAATGCTCATATTTTTATCCGTTGATTTTATATAAAAATTACATATTTTCCGCTGAACCTACATTTAATATATTAATATGACAACGATTATAACTATCAAAAACAATTCTTATTCTATCAAATAGTTTAAGTCCACTTACTGTCGTATTTAGAATTTCTTTTTCATTACATTTTACATTAATGTCACATGTTTTCGCATAATCAGCTGGTTTTGATGATTGTTTTTGATTCCAGCTGGCATAAAAATATATTTCACTTAAATTTTGCATTTCAAAATTTAGATATACGTTTGAGGGAGTTGATCCTTGTGTTGATGTATGTCTTGCAAGCCATGTTAATTTGTCTGTAAATGCATTTGATAATGGGTATTCATTAAATGGAGATTTATAACTGCTGTCACAGTTGGCATTTAATGTATATTCACCATCTGAATCAGCAAATGTTACGTTTGCGTTAGTGCGAGATTTACTTGTAATGTTTTTAATTTCTAGTAATTTTGAATTTTTAAGTAAATTGATCTTACATAGCTCATTTGCATTTGGTGTAGTACCTGTTTTTATGGTGATTGAATATTGACAAATTGGATTTATTAATGATACAATATCAGAATTTGTTGGAAAAGTTAATACGTTTTCATCAATATATGAACTTATTTTTTTGGTATAAAGTTAGTGAATTTAAATCTATCATAATTATTCTCTTTTTATCTTTATTTATAATATATTTATAAATAATATAAATTATTAATTATGAAAATATGAGTAGATTAAATTACGCACAGCAAACTAATTTCATTGCAGGAATACCAAAACTAGATAATATACATCTGTATTTAACAAATGCAATATGTCCAGGTGTTAATCTTAATTTGGTTGAAGCGTACAATCAAGGTATGAAAACAATCCTTGCAGCAGATGGAATTTCTTATAATTCAGCATCGTTTAATGCAATTTTAGACGAAGATTTTAAAGTTTATGAAACAATTATAAACAATTTACAAGATGCAAAATCAAGAACAAATGGAAGTTTCGCGGAAACAAACTTTGATATGTATATTGAGATACATAACAATAAGGGTAATTTGATTTTTACAATATGGTATAGAAATTGTAAGATTGAAAGTGTAAATGATATTCAGTTAGATACGAACAACGATCAAACAACTAATACTTTAGATTTTACAATTAGATACGATTGGTTTGACATTTCTCACACGGGAATGAGTGAAGAAGAGCGTGTTAAATATAACATGTTTCCACCCAAAAAAATTGCGGATTAAAAATCCGCAATCTATTTTTACTTGGTTACCTTTGGTTTTGAAGCCTTGGTAGATTTCTTTGCCACCTTCTTAGCTTCATTCACCAGTTTAGACTTTACTAAAGGATTTACTTCTCTCTTTAAAGCCTCTTCTAAGTACTTCTCGCCCTTCTTAGTAAGGGTTACCTCGTGCTTTGCTGTTTTAATAGTAGTCTTAAGCTTCTTATCATCCTTGGTAATAGTGATCTTCTTTTTAGAATAAGTTACCTTATCAGAACATAACTTATTCAGCTTAAAAGCGTGTACCATTGACCAATGATTAGTCTTACCAGTTACAGCCTTTACAGCCTTCTTAGGATCACACTTTGGATGTTCCTTAATATACTTAAGGAACTTTGTACCAACACTTTCCTTTACTAATGATCTACCAGGATCTCTAGCACCATAATCGGTGTTAATATTTAAACACTTATAGCCAAATGCCATTTGTTTCTCCATTAATCACTTAAATTTAAGTTAAAAATAAAAATCTTGTCAGAAATAATCTGAACATCTTTTGAGTTTGTAAAAATCTTTCTATTGTTAGAAAGAAATGCATACAACATATCAATATTTTCACATTTTTCTCTTAAGATGTCAACAACTTTTTGCTGTAAATCAGGATAAATTTCTTTTAAAAATTCTAATCCTTTTTCTACATTCATCTTATTAAATTCTTCGAATTCTTCATCAGTAGCTTCCTGTTCATTATCGTAAAAAGCTAGATACCAATCCTTACCAACTTTAAAAGGTGAATATCCTTTTTCTTTTAAGGCTTCTTTATTCTCTTTCCAATCTTCCCAAAAGTTTTCTGGAAATTGTGAAGTCATTGTGTATTTATGTTTGTTTCTTGCAATTAGTTTCATGATTATTTCCTCTTCAATTTTTATTACTTTTATTATACGTGAATAGAATAAAAAATACAACACATTTACATAATATTTTTTATAAATATAAATATAAATAATAAAAAAGTTTATATTAAAGGATAAAAATGTTAGATAACATTTTAGAAACGATACTAAAAAATGGGTATCTAACGTCAGGTACTGCTTTAGTATTAGTTATATATACTTTAGCAAAAATATGGAAAAAGTATGAAGATTATCTCAAAGTCACTGTAAATACAGGCGTTAAAGATAATCAAAAAACATTAAATGAAATCAAAGAGTTAATCTCAAATACGATTATTTCAATTAATGAAATAAATCAAAGTATTGATGATTTTCAAAGACAAATAAACATATTAGAAGAGAAAACAAATAACACGATGACAGACATTAAATCCAATCATGAAAGTCTTTCTTCATTGTCAAAAGAAATTGAAATTATTAAACAGAATTTGGAAACTCTGAAATATACAATCGTAATGGTTAATAAACATTAATATGATAAAATTTAAAACATATTATAAATCAAAGATAAACAATGCTATTATGGACATTGATAGATATTATGGTATTTTAAAATCAGACTATCCTAATTGGAAAGGATGGTCTGTTTTAAATGCTCTTAAACGTGAACGAAAATCTTTTAAAAATGAATACTTAGAAATACTCGTATATAATTTTTATATGGTTTCTTATATTGCAAACAAAATGTATTTGTGAACTACTATCGACCTTTAGGTCAATAGCAGTTCACAGGCAATTACTTAAATTAACTAATGTTGCACACAAGTTTAAATTTTTATCTCTTACTGTTTCAGTTTTAAATTGTCCATCCGCAATAAAACAAATTGCTTGAGGAACGTTTTTAAAAACATTAATATTTCTATATAAAAATTCGTACATTGAATCAGGATTATTTAAAGTATTAACTTTTTGAACTAATGCTAGATAATCTTTAGTTTTTAGAACTTCTAAAATTTCATTAAAATTTGAACTTTCAGCAATGTATTCAAACTTACCATTCATCACACTTCGTTGTAGTGAACCTATCATTGAACGAATACAAGGATAACAATTCTTGACAATCGTTTTAACACCATTGATAGCATTGTCATCAAGTTCTACTTTTTCGTTTTTTAAGATGTATAGTAATTTATCAAAGATAGGTTTACCCATATCTTTCGGATCAAAGTCTTCAAAATCGTAATTTTCTAATCTATCTAACAAAGGTTCAATTATTTTAGATTTGTAATTTCCTGTAAAAATAAAACTACAATTTTTAGAAAATTCGTCCAAGAACGACCTGAAGCCTGCTTGGGCATCTTTACCTATATTATCGCATTCGTCCATTACAACAATCTTTGGGCGATCCATTAATGACTCTTGTGATGCAAAACTCATAATTTTAGTTCTTAAAACATCAATACCTCTTTCTAAAGATGAGTTGATGAACATTGCATCTGCATTCATGGATTTGATTATTGCTCTTGCGGTGCTTGATTTTCCTAAACCAGGTTTGGAACTCCAAAATCCTAAATTTGGCATTTTTTCATCTTTAACATATTTTAAAAATTTCTCTTTGACTTTTGGAGGTAAAATTTCCTCTTCTAATGTTTTTGGTGCATACTTTTCATACCAAATTGAGCTTTCCATAATAATTTCCTCTGTGAAATATTTTTCTTTATATTATATAATAATTTCAATAAAAATCCTAATGCATAACATTAGGATTTAAAATGTTTAAACAGCCATAGGTGCTTTTAATGTCTCATCACAAATATAATTCTTTAATTTAAAATCACTTGTTTTAACTGATTTTAAAAATGCATCTAACGAACTATAATCTGCATTTGGCATTTCTAATTCAGGAAGCTTATGTGGAGATCTCTCAATTTGCTTACGAACTACATCTAAGTGATTTTTATAAAGATGAGTGTCACCTAAATTTCCGATCAGTTCATATGGAATCTTATTTGTAATCCTAGAAATAATATGAAGTAATAATCCATAACTTGCAATGTTGAATGGCAAACCTAAAAATGAATCTACCGAACGCTGATTCCACATTAAACTTAGATATTCTTTATTCTTACCACTTACGTAAAACTGAAAACTATAATGACAAGGAGGAAGAGCCATCTTATCAAGTTCTGCAACATTCCAGGCACTAACCAATATGCGACGGTCTATAGGATTATTCTTAATCTTATCAATAACTGTCTGAATCTGATTTATATGACCACGATTGATATACATTACAGGATCACCATGTTCGTCTAGTTCTCTTGAAGGTTCTTCATACTGATAATCCCAGTGCATCCATTGTCTACTATATATGGGCCCAAGTTCACCGTCTTCATAACCTAATTCCCTACCCTGATTTTCCGCATTTAGAGTCCAAATTGTCTTACGTTCATTTTCTGTTAACTGTGAATAAGGCTTATTGTCGTTTTTAATCTCAGCTAAACGATGTTCATTTGTGCTTCCTTCTAAGAACCACAAAAGTTCCGAAACTACCGAGCGCCACATAAGTTTTTTTGTAGTTACTGCAGGAAACCCTGCTTGCATATCAAATCTTAATTGTCTTCCAAAAACTGAGATTGTTCCAATTCCGGTACGATCATTTCTTTCTTCGCCATTCTTTAAAATATCTTCAAGTAAATCTAAATATTGTTTCATGTTTTGTCCCATTTAATTTTTATTATTTGTATTATAATATAAAGAAAATGTTTTTTAAAGGGAATTGTTACTTGAATTTTAACTTACTTGAGAACTTTCAAAATTAAAAAGCTCCATTTAAATGGAGCTTTAAATAATTACTTAGATTTTTCAACTTTCACGATATAGTCTTTCTTCGGCTTATGCAATTGAACATAAGTCGCATAAGGAGCAATATCACCGGAAGTTGTACCAGTTGCCGAACTTTCAGCTTCACATTCTTTTAAGAAAAATTCTATAAACATAATTCTTTTTTATTATATTTATAAAAATTAATGATCGTTTGATAATTCCCTAATTAGATCAACTGTAGAAATACTTTTATGCTCAGCTTCAATATTGATATTAGTAACTGTTTTAGGCTGATTGTTTTTTACTTTTGCTAGGTTTAACAGAATGTTACTCATCTCTTTATAACATTGCAGATAAATTTTCATGCATTCTGTTACGGTTCCTGAAATTTCAGCATAACCTTGTAACATTCTTGCATCAGGTTCGATTTCAATTTCAGTAGAAATAGACTTTAACAGTCTCTTACTTGTTTCAGTTGATTCTCTTAAAGTATTTCTGATGAACTTTACATCTTCAACCATATTCTGCAAATTTATAACATCCATAATATCATCATCTGTAATACTTCCATGTTCTAAATCTGCTGTAATTACATTGTCGGTTTCAGTTACTAAATCATCTGAACTTACTAACAAATCAGAAGCATTGTTTACGACTTGATTAGTATCACTCTCATCAAGTTTATCCTTAAATGCTTCTGTAATTTTGTTCATTTTATCAGCTAATTGTTTAGCTTTTTCAACATCCATTACTGTCTCTTACCGATAATAGAATTTTCTCTTAATAAGATGTATTCAACACTATCCTGTGAATTAGAGTCTGTAAATTTAATATCAATACCATCAGTCTTAGGAAAAACTACGTAATCGTCTTTCTTTACCTGTTCAACCTTATTACCAACAGCAATAACTGTTCCTGAAACTGGTCTATCAATAACAGATTTTTCAGACTTTAAGATAATTCCTGAAGAAGTTGTTTCTTCAGTTGTAATCTTATCTGCATGTACTAAAACATACTCTGCTAAAGGTTTAAATTCAGTTGATTTCATTTTTACTTCTTGTTGCATATTTAAACTCCATTAAATCTAATTAAATCTTCATCTAACTCATCACAATCTGAACGAATCATAATAGTTACGTTCGGATTTTCCTTGAATAAATTGAAACATTTTTGTTGAATCATGCTCAAAATCTTGCATTTTGAAAATCGTATTCTTATCTAAAGATGATTTGCTAAAAGTATTATACACCAAATCTACATAATATGTAAACTGTCCATCATCACCCATATAATAATCATCGAAAATATCTTTAAATGTTTCTTTTAAATTTAATTGTTTTACAGCTAAGTTGTCAAAAGACATTACTTTAAAGAAATTTTTCAGTCCAACAATATTATTTTTTATTAAATTTATATTATTAATAATACTAAAATTATTTTTTAATAATGTTTCACCTTTTCCGATATTCTTATAACCTAAAATTAAAACTTTTAAATTTGCAATTTCTGATAGTTTAATCATATCATTTGCTGTTACAATTCCTGCAACTAAATGAAATACTACATCGTCAATTTCAGATAATTTTAAAATCAATTCGTTGTTTAAGTTATTAAAATCAGAAATTGAAACACCAATTCCATGAATTAAATTATTTTTCTTTAAATCTAGTAAATATTCCAAATCAATAATTTTAATATTTACTGTAACATTTGCAATAATATTTCTCTTTTTAGCTTCCATTAAGAAATACTTTAATCCTTTCATCTCGTAATTATTGAGATTTAAAGCAATTTCTGTATAAGGTTTTAAACTGTCTAAGAATTTTAAAGTATTTTCTGATTTTAAATCAGCTTCTCTACCTCTAGGATTACAATTCAGGTAACAAAACTTACACCCGACATTACATTTATACGGTGAACTGTCATTGACCTAAATGCCAACAACTGCTATTTACAATCAAATATTTGATTGTGGTTTAAGTGTTTTTGATCTTGAAAAATCTAAACACTTAAAAGCTTTATACTCCGAAAGTTCCTTTCCAAGAGTCTTATTTTGAAAATAATATTCTCCAGCTTTTAAAAGATTAATAGCTGAATTATAATCTCTATCAATTATGTTACCACATTTACACTTTAGTGTACGATTGGTAACATCTTTCATTTCTGAGTGTCTTTCTCCGCACTTAGAACAAATCTGAGAACTTGGAAAGAATTTGTCCGCAAGGACAATGATATTTCCAAATTTTTCAGAGTTTTCTTCTAACTTTTTGAGAAAATAACTCCATTGTAACAAACTTACAGATTTTCCATGATTTCCACCTTTGGTGGATGTTTTGGAATCCTTATAAGAAGTTCTTTCAGACATATCTGTAAGATTCAAATCTTCAAGTACTATCAATTCATTGTGTTTACACAAATCTCTTGATAACTTGTTTATATAATCAACCTGAATATTATGAACTCTTTCGTACAGTTGGTTACATTTTATCGTTAAACGATAAAGTTTAACAGAGGTCTTACGCTTTTTCTTAGATTTGTTTCTCATCTTTGAAATAGCTGTATTTAAAGAATCAATCCTTTTCTGAAGTGATTCCATCTTAGATCTCTTTGTTGAAAATTCTGGTGCTTTCGCACCAAAACTATCAACGAAGAAATCTCTTAATGAAAAATCTAATCCTATATGTTTATTATCTTTACGATCTTCATGAACTTTATTGACCTCAATACATAATGAAATCGTATAAACGCCAGTTTTAGTTCTTTTAACTGTTGCTGATTTAATTTTACCATTTAAAAGTTCGGATTTAATATTTTTACATCTGAATTGAACTTTTCCTACCTTCGGTATCTTTACGTAAGATTCTGACTTACAGTCAGAACTATACGAAAGTTTTATATCATTACTATAGAAATAATCTTTATGAGATTTTTTAGATCTAAATTTAATTAATCCTACTTTTTGATCTTTTGATCTTTTAGATCTATTAATTTTATTAACTTGTTTAAATTTATAAAGAACCTGTTGAACAGTCCATGAATAAGAACCTTTAAGAAATTCGTGCTCAGTACATAATTCCTTATAATCCTTATAATTTGGTATTCTTTCTTCTTTAAGAGCTTTTAAATATTCTTCAACATATTGATTATATATGAATCTTGTATCATTTAAATGTTTAGACAAAAGAACCTTCTGATTATCATCAGGTCTTAGTTCAAGAACTAAACCTCTGATAGTCTTGTTAGATTGTTTCTTTTGTCTCATTTAAATTCCTTTTAATTATAAATATATTTATATTTACATATAATCTCAACGGCTGTATATATGAACCTAAAGGTTCATATTTTTATCCGTTGGTTTTATATAAATTCACATCAATACATTCTGCAAAGTTTGGAATGAATTTGTCATCATTAGTTTCTCTTACTTTTGTACCATCATCATAGATGGTTACAGTGTAATTACCGTTTTTGTAATTTCCTAACTCTTTCACTTCATTTCCTCTATGCTTGTGATATCATCCCCCTACTTCTGTAGGGGAATAGCTCTAGCCTTTTACATCAATCATAATTTTTTAGCCATATCCCTTAATTTTAAAACGGTTTCTAGTGTATCTGTTGTATCCTTGTCATCTCTCCAACAATCAAATCTAGGATGTGACAGTGCGTAGAAATTATGATCGTCAGCTTTTTGTAAATCGTTGAATTTAATGGTTAAAATTTTGTTAATATAATTACTTTCGTTTTTAGTAACTTCATCCACCATTTCATCAGTCATTCCTGAACACTGACCTTTAATTGTACCTTCGTCGTTTTCAAATACAATAACTTTGTTTAAATTTTCGTATTTAGTTCCTTTGGTACCTTTAATAAAGCCAACACATCTCATTTCAACATCAACTTTTAACTTGATTTTTAGCTGATCTTTAGAAGTTCCGTTTTTGTATCCCATGTTAATGTTCTTTAAAACACCACCTTCTAATCCTTTATTCATTAACTCAGATGTTTTGGTTAATGCTTCCTGTAAATTGTTAACTGTGAATGTAGGAACTATATTTACGATATCAGAATTTAACTGTTTTAACTTATTTCTTAACTGATATAATCTGTCTAGATATTTTCTTGGTTTAACAGACAAATTATATTCATCGTTGGTTAAATTATCCCACAAAGTAAACCAAATATTTTCAAATGGAGGATTATCTGAGTTGATTAAGCCATTTGCTTTAGTTCTATCTGTCTGATCTAAAGGATTACCAACAGTAAATTCACCAATGTAATAACCATCTTCAAGGTTAGACATAATTTTACTTAAATAATCATCTTGATACTGTTCACCAGATCTTGTTTTAAATGTTGCCTTTCCATTCAAGACATGACATTCTCTATATGTTCCATCACACTTTAGCTGCAATAAAGCAGGATACGAAATTTTCTTAGATGTTTTATCACTTAAAACATCACATCTCATATAATTAGGCTTAGGAATTAAATTCTTAAAAACCTTATTGATTTGTTTTACGTTAATATTACACTTTAAATCTCTATTTAAAATATTTAATAATAAATTTCTATAATTATTATTTAATAAAGATAATATATTTTTTGTTTCAGAAATTGCAGAATTTCCAGTATATTTTCTTGAACTTAGATTGTCTAATAATGAAAACATTAGATTTAAGTTATCTAAGGTTCCAACATCATTAAAATCATCAAATCTTGATTTAGATACACCATATGTATAATTAATGGTATCGTAAGAATATTTTAGAACTTTCTTTAAGGTTTCATCATCCTTATATTTCTTTAAAACTTCTAATTTATAATTTGATGAATTTGAAGCATTTAATTCATTAAGAATATCAATAATCATAAAATTTCCTCATAAATACTTTTATTTTTAATTTAATTATATTATAATGTAGAAAAACAGAGGAATCAAGAAATGACATTAAATGAATTATTAAAAATTACCTTAGACGATGAGTATATTGAGATTTTAACATTGAGAGAAGATGATAAATCTGAAATTTTATATAAAGGATTTCACTCAAAGTTAAAAAAATTAAATTTAGAAAGTCAAGTATTATGGGCGAATACTTCTATTGAAGATGGAAGTAATCTAGTAAAATTACAAATTTGGATTAAGTGAATGAAATTTTATTTAAAAGATTATTTAAAAGAAATCAATCCTGACAAAAACATTCTTATTTCATTAAATGTTGAAATAACTAAAAATAAAAGCAAGATTGTGTTAACGGATGTAAAAGCAACAGACAAGGAGCTTTTGAAATATTCAAATTATCAGGTTTTATGCAGAAGAGCAGAAGTCAATAATGGTGTTTCTCTTATATATACTGTAAGAGAGCCATCAAAGGTTATTCTGCCTGAAAAAGCAGTAACTGAAATTAACGAAGAGTTGGCATTGAAAATTGCGTATAAAGACAAAGATGGAATCTACAAACCCAAAAATGGGTTTGAAACATCAACATCAAGATTGATAAAATTAAATCCTAAGAAACCTAAAGCAATTATTGAACATATGAAAACAAAGAAATATTTTAATTCTTTGTCAACCGTTCAAATAAAGAAATTAAATGATATTGTTAAATCTTTTGAAGTTGAAAAGTGCTAAATGGATGTTGAATGAGAGTACAAGATTTTTTTAATACAAAATTAGTAAATTATGCAAGTTACGATAACTTAAGAAAGATTGCATCCTTTATTGATGGTTTTAAAAACGCATCGAGAAAAGTTATGTACACTGTGCATGAAAAGAAAATTAAAGATAAAACAAAAGTATTACAGCTTTCAAATAAATGTGCAGAATTTGCTGATTATCTGCATGGAAGCTTAGATGGTGTTGTTGTAACCTTAGCACAAGATTTTGCTGGAACTAATAATATTCCGTTATTACAAAAGTCCGGTAATTTTGGTACACGTTCGGTACAAGAAGCATCTGCACCTAGATATATTTTCGCAAATGGCTCAAAAGATTTCTTTGAACTTTTTAAATATGAAGATGATAATATCTTGGAAAATCAGAAATTTGAAGGAAATAAAATTGAACCTAGATTTTATGTTCCTACACTACCTATGATTTTAATCAATGGTTCTGAAGGTGTAAGTTCCGGTTTCGCTCAAAAGATTTTACCTAGAAATCCTGAAAATATTAAAAAGTACTTGACTTCCAAATTAAATAATGGTAAAGTTAAATCAAATTGGTTAGATCCGTATTGTAGTGGATTTAAAGGTTCTTTTATTAAAGATCCTGAAACACCAAATCGTTGGCTCGTTAGAGGTTGTATAGAATTTGTTAAACGTAATGAATATTTAATTACTGAAATTCCGTATCAATATGATTTAAAGCAGTACCTGAAAGTTTTAGACGATTTGCAGGATAATAAAAAGATCGTAAGATATTCTGATGAGTCCGATGGTGAAAATTCTTTACAGTTTAGAATTTGGTTACCTAAATCTATAACAGAAGATACTGATTTATTAGAGTATTTGAAGCTTATTAAGCCAATTACTGAAAATTTTACTTGCATTGATAATAATAATAAGATTATAATCTTTAACAATGCTGAAGAACTTATTAATAAATATATTGAAATTAAAAAATTATATATTAATAAGCGTAAAGAATATTTATTAAATAAATATAACAACGATTTAGATATTCTAACTTCAAAATTAGAATTTATAAGTCGTTATATTGATGGTAGATTGTTGATTAATAAAAAATCAAAATCTGAAATCATTGAACAATTACAAAAGGTTTCAGCAATTAAAAATATTGATAATTATTCTTATTTGCTGAGTATGTCTATTTATTCTTTAACAAAGGAAAAGATAAATGAACTGACGATTGCAATTGATGATTTAAAACACAATATTAAGAGTACTAATGAAATGACCATTGAAACATTATGGTTAAATGATTTAACAAATTTAAAGGATTGACAAATGACTATGACATCATCTGAATTTAGACAGTTTCTTTCTGATTTAGTAAAACAGGGTAGATTAACTGAAAAGGAACAGCTAGATATCGAATACACATGTGCTGATTTACAGACAAGACAAGGTAAAGAATCACTTAACAAATTTATTGATAAGATGGTTCGTGAGTTAAGAGTTTAGTGTTTTTAAAATGCTCATTACTATCGACCCTTATTATAGTATCCAAACATACAATACTTCTAAAGAAGCATTAAAGAATAACAATATTTCTTTTAACGAGTTTATGTGTTTGAAAGCTCCTTATTACTGGTATTTGGAACTTCCAACTAAACCAATGATGATGAACTTTGATGAACTATCTAAAGGTGTTGAACGATATGTAGTGAGCATTGTTAAACCACTTACACCGTTAGATCAATGGACTTATTTTAGACGAAACAATGACAAAAATAAATTATTGACTAAATTTATCTATAATGATTGGTGTAACGAACTTTTAAACGAAAATTTTATTGTATTTGATTGTAAAGATAGTAATACTTTAATCAAACTATCTAAAGCTGTTGATGATAAAATTTATTTTATTGGTAAATATATTAATAAAAGATATAATATTTGTATAGTAAAATATTCTGATGCGATTAGATTGCTAATACCATCTGAAACAATTTTATATCAACGAGATAAAAGACAAAAACTAGAAAATTTTGAAAGTGAATTTAATTATACATTTTTTAGATACAGAGATCGCATAGTTAAGTTTGCAAGTACTCCGTATTTTCAAAATGGTAATTTTAAAGTCCCTAGAGTTCCTTTAGAACCTAGAGATAGATTTATGAGAATTTAATTTGGATTTTATAGGTGATTTTGAATGATTATTGAAATTAAAGACTTACCCGAAAATCAACTTATTTCTAAGGTTGATTTACACATTGATTTTCAGAATGGTAGTGTTACTAAAACAGTAGAAACACAGCCTAACGATGAACAGAAAAAGGAAGCTGAAATTCCTTCAGAAATGACTAATGGCGACTTTTAATGTTTGAACTTCATATTACTTGTACAAAAGATATTGATAAACTAAAAATCGATTTTTCAGATGGCACTACAGTTGTTTCTGAAAAACCAAAGAACATTAATAAAAGTTGTACTAATAAAAAATCTAAAAAAGAAGTTGAAACAGAAAATAAACAAGACTATAATACTGATTGGTCGGCATATGATAAACCACTAACATTATCATCAGGAAATTCAAACACAAAATTTGATGATATTGTTCCTGATACATCGAATAGACCAGTATTTGTTGACGATAATTTGCAAAATTTGGATTTATAATTCGGAGAATTAATGAAGATTTTAGGCATTGATATTGGATTTTCAAGCGTTAAATGCGCTTACGGAGATTCAAGTTCTAAAGAACCTACAAAGTTATTTAAATTTCCATCGATTGTAGGTGTCATGGAAAAGAATGAACACATCAAGGATAATCGTTCATTTGACTATTGTGATAAAAGTTATTATGTTGGTGAAGATGCATTGCAGTTGCCTTCTGAATCTTTAACTGATATAATTGAATACAAGAAGTTAGAGTTTTTTGCACCATTATTTTTAGCATATGCAATTAAGAAGATTGGTGAAACTCCTGACATGATTGTAACGGGATTATCAAAGGCACAAATTACAAACAGTGGATATTTTAAACAGAAACTGTTAGAATTTGTAGTAAACTCGATTAGATATAAGTTTGATCCAAAATTAGTGTATGTAATTCCGCAAGGTGCTGGATGTAAAGTTTGCGCTGATATTTTTGGATTGTTATTTGACGGAAACAAGACTGAATATGCAAATGTTCAGAATTACATCGGCATTGATGGTGGTTTTAATACGGTTGATATATATCGTGTAATCAACGGTAAAACTTCTGCTGCAACATTCGATGGTATCGAAAACGCAGGTGTAATGCGAATTGCAAGTAAGGTTCAAAACTTAATTAGTGAAAAACATAATAAAACCATTACATTGCATGAAGCAAACGAGATTATTACTTCAGGAAGGTATAAACTTCGTTCTGAAACTTTTGACTATACTGAGGAAATTCAGCAAATCAAGAAAGAGTACATTATGGAAATGCTTAATGTAATCGAGAACAAGTACGGAAAGGTTTTAGATAAATGTGAGTGTATCTATTTTTCAGGTGGTGCATCACGATTATTTAAATCGTGTGAAATCAATGGCATCAATATCATTGTTCCATTAAGAAATAATGAATATTTGAATTGTATTGGACAGTTTTTATTTGGTGTTGATCAAGTAAACAAAGCTAAGGAATAATTATGTTAAATAGAGAAACAGTTGATTTTTTAAAGGTTGCTAACAAGTTCACAAATTCAATGGTTTTAAAATATCCATTAACTGTTGGTAATGATCAGGGAACTAATTTAGTATATAAGGTTGATTTATCAAAGTTAGATGATCAGCCTTTTGAGCACGAATTAGGTATTTTTAATCTTAGTGGTTTATTAAACGTTTTTAAGATTTTTGATGCTTATGATGTTGATTGTGATGGTCATTCTTTAACCATTAACGATACCAATACTAAGGTAAATTATATTTTATCATCACCTTCAATTTTAACATCATATACTCAGGCTAATCCTGAAATGTTTGATAAAACAAATACATATCCAACCGTATTAGAATTCATCTTAACTGTTGAAGATTTAAATAAGTTAAAAGTTGTAGGTTCATCATTCCCTAACTTAAATACAGTTGTTATTACTGGTGGCGATACTTCTACAATTTCTCTAATTCAGACACAGTCAACTGAAAATATGAGTTCAGATAGTATTACAATTGATTTAAACAGTGTATCTGAAAAGAATTTTAAGGTAAGTATTCAGTTATCAACATTAGCTAAGTTACCTACATGCGATTATAAGGTAACAGTTAAGTACAATGAAAACAACGATAAGTACAGAGCAGTACTTGATTCCGTTGATAAGTATCCTTTAACAATTATGACTGCATTAACACAGTTATAAATACTAAAGTTAAGATTGAAGTTTGTTTGTTCTTTAGTTTTAACTTTACATTTGGTAAAAACAAACAGATTTTATAAGGAATATATAAATGAGTGATTTTGATATTAATTCTTTCGATTTTTCTGCAATGACCGCTTCTACTGGTATTGATCCATTTGCAAAAAAACAGCAGTTTGAACATGATGATCGTTTCTATAAGTTAGAGCGCGATCCAAAAACTGACGTAGGTTATGTAACTATCGCATTTTTACCTGATAAGAACAGCAGAACTCTTCTAAAAATGATTAGAATCAATTCTACTGTTGCTGAGAATGGTAAAAAGCATTTCTTCAACGATTGGTCTCCTGCAACTATTGGTAAGCCATGCCCATTTTATGAAAACGCAAGACGTTTATATCAGGCGGATGAAAAAGAGGGATATGGAATTTTAAAAACTCAACAGCGTTTCATTGCTAATATTAAAATTTTAAAAGATCCACAGAATCCTGAAAATAACGGTAAGATTTTCTTATATGATATGTCAAAGACATTGACAGAAGCAATTCAGCGTGCTGTGATCCCTGTTGATCCTGATGAAAAGCCAAAAGAGTTATTTAATCCATTAAAGGGTTGGATAGTTAAGTTAACTATGCAGAAGGCAGCAAACGGATTTTATAACTACACACCAGAATTTAAAAAGGTAGATCCTGATAATTCAAGTGTAAGTATTTACGGCTACACTGATACCAAGGAACATATCAACGAAAGTGGTGCTAAGGCATTAGAAGATATCAAAAATAACACTTATGATTTAAGTGAGTTCTATAAGCCTGAAAACTTCAAGTCTTATGATGAACTTTACACTGAAATGCAGAAGTTAGTAGGTGGAAAGTATGGTATTCCTGCTTTAGAAAGTTCACACATTGATACTCCTAAAGTTCAGATCAATGATAATAGTTCTGATGTACACGTTGAAGTTGAGTCAACTGCTCAAAAGCCAGTAGAAACACTTAACGAAACTGTAAATAAGCCTATCAATCCTGATACTCAGCCTCAGTCAAATTTAGATATTGACTCTATTTTAGCTGGTATTTAAGATTTTAAAAATATAGTATACAAAAATAACAAAAACTATTAAAAAATATTTAAATTTTTTATCGTTTTTGTTATTTTTTGAGAATTAGAATTATAAATAATATTAAAGAGTATTAAAGATTACAGATATACTACATAAAGCATCAAGATATCTTGTAAATTATTGTGTGAAACACAAAATTGGTACAATGGTTTTTGGCAGAAATAAAGAATGGAAAGACTCCATTCAACTAGGTAAACAAACCAACCAAAACTTTATATCAATTCCATTTTATAAGTTATTAAAGATGCTTGAGTATAAATGTAGGATGATAGGAATAAATCTTGTTACACAAGAAGAATCCTATACATCAAAGTGTGATGCTTTAGCTTTTGAGGAAGTTAAGCATCGTGATGAATATAAAGGAAGTAGAGTAAAACGAGGTTTATTTTTATCTTCATTAGGTAAAGCATTAAATGCCGATATTAATGGAGCTTTAAATATTCTACGTAAATATCTACATTTAAAAGAAGTCAATGAGTTTCTTGTTATACAGGAAATAATTGATAGAGGTCTTTTGTATAGACCATATAGAATTTCATTCTATTAAATAAAAGTATTTTAATGTTAAAAAATTTATATATTTTTTAATAGTTTTTAATACTTTTGAATACATGCAGAATAAATATTCTTGATAACAACGTTAACAAAGTAAAATTTTATGAATGTTAGTGGTTTTTGTGTTTTTAGAGATACTCCAGAATATCGAAAATATGCAACCAAATGTTTCGATAGTATGTTAAGTACACAAGATTATCAATTTGATTTTTATGTTTATACGGATACACCAAGATGGATAGAAGAGAACTATCCAAAATTTAAGATTAAACCATTAAAGAGTATAACAAATATAAAAAAATATAGAGATATTACAAATTTAATTTCTAATAAATTGGTTGCGTTTGACGAACTAACAAAAATATCAGATATTGTATTTTGTATTGATTTAGATACAGAATTCAAGAAATCTTTAAAAGATTTGTTTCCAAAATTAAAGAAGAACTCAATATATGGAAGTTTAGAATTAGACAATTATAATAATTTTACATTATCTAAAAGAAACTTTTGTAATATTTTTAAAGTTCATTATTTAAAATATATAAATGCAGGATTTTTAATTTTTACATTTAAGTTTGATTTTGACGTAGACGACTACAACAAATTCTTAAAAAATAGATTTGTAACCTGTTGTGAACAGGAATATTTGAGTTATAAATTTAAAGATAGAATTAAAATAATAAGTGTTTCTCACAATCCGTGTTTAAAAGAAAATAAAGACTATTATATTTTTCATTATTTAGGGAATTTTAAATATTAGATCAAATAAAAGCACATTTACTAGATGACAAAAACTTGTTGCACAAACAATAATTTTTATTATATTATTGATATATCATAATTCAGTAATTTCACATTTAAGTTTTGCTGAGAACAATGGCAAGAAACAAATGTCCTTAGAACTTATTAAAGATGAGGAAACACCTAAAGAAAAAATCTTTTAGGAAAACTTCGAGAACTCATTTACAACAAAATTAAGAACCTTTAACAAAGGTTAGAATTATGAACAGAGATATACCAGAACAGTATGAAATATATAAGCATTTTAAAGGTAAATTTTACAGGATCGTTACTGTAGGACATCATAGTGAAACCAAAGAAAGAATGGTAGTTTATTATGATATATGTAACGAGAATAGCTCTTTTTATGATCCATGCATCTGTCCTCTGGATATGTTCATGAGTGAAGTAGATCATGAGAAGTATCCTGATGTAAAGCAGAAATACAGATTTGAAAAAGAGGATTATCTTAAAAAAAAATCAGAGCATAGATGAAAATTAGAGAAGTTCAGGAGAAATAAACCATGAGCGAAAGAAATGTTATAGAATACCTAAAAGATTTACTTGAAGAAACTCGCAGTATAAGACCATTCACAAGTAACGAAAATGGAGATATAATCTGTTATCAGTGCGGAAGAGTTGCAAAAGAGCATTGCAGTACAGAAGCAGGACTTAGAGAAGTAGAGATTTCAGGCTTATGCGAAGAGTGCTTCGATAAGCTGTTTGAGGAAGACGAAGAAGATGAAGATACTATCTGACTTTTTAGAAGAACTAAAGGTATACAAAGAAGGTGTTTTCCTAGATAAAACTATATCGATCTTCTACAATGATTGGTCATTAAATCCAGATTATGAAGATGACTACTCCGAAAGAGTACAAGTTGAAACTGCAAAACTAAGAGATCTTAATTCTGAAAAGTTCAAATCATATCAATTAGTATGGTGGGATCAAAATTCATACAATCCAAACTTTGTAGAGATATGTGTTAAGAGGATGAAGAATGAAAACTCATAAAGAATTGATACCTAATAATGTAGGTGATTATGAAGAAAGAGATGTTCCTGATGGCTATCACTATGAGCTTCAATTGTTAAATGGTTTATGGCAATGGATTCTAGTTGCAGATAATGATAACTATCAGGAATTTAGTGAGGGTAAAAAATGATCGGTACTTTAATGAGTTCATGTATACTCGGAATGTTTCTAGTAGCTGTTTTATTTCCTTTAGGAATTTTAATTTATATGACAGTTAGATTCATCAAGGATAAAGAATGATAACCAAAAATATCTTAGAAATTTAATGAGGATATAGAATGGAATATTTTACTAGTCTCCTTGTAGGAGCAATCATAGGGTTTGTAATCGGAATAGTTGTTAGTGGAATTGCAAACGATTCTGATACTGCTTTAAAACTTTCAAATGTAATGAATGCTTCAATGCTTGATTGCGTAACACATAAAGTAATTACCAAAAAACAGGTACATGATATTGAAGTGATTTTTAACAAACACATTGAGTTAAATTTCAAGCATATAAAAACTAATCACAATTCGTATAATAAGAATATTAAGATTGAATAACAAAATTGCAGGCATATTGTTCTATTTCAAATACAAATACAATATGTCTTTTAAAGATTTAAAGATATTTAGAAAATACTTTAAAACTGAATTTATGATTGATGAAAACTCAGATGAAAAATTTACTAATTTTGAAGTACTAGACAGAATTACAAAATCATACAGAGTTGTAAGGTCGAATGACACTGAATTTAATGAACTCATCAATTCGTCAAAAGATGATTCATTTACAACATTCATTTACGATCCAAGTACAGTTTTAGTTTTTGATTTAGTTTAAAATTATAAATAATATATTTAATAACTAATGGCGAAAAAATGAATTTCGATGATTATTTAGCTTATCGTCACCGCGACGAAAACTTAAACGAAGCAGTTAAGCTCGAGGTAGGTGATTTTGGAACTTACAGAGATAAGTACGGTGAAACAGTCGGATTTCTAGTTATCGGTTGTCTATCACACGGTTGTATCGCTGTTACTGGTTCTTTGGTCGGTATAGTCACACCAAAGAGCATAAATAAAATTAAAATAGAAAAGTACTTTGAAGCTTCTGTTCACATTGATGAAAATGGCAAAATCGAGGGTAGATATCCTGTGAGCGTATATAAAGGTGATTTTAACTCATTTTTAAGTATGCTTGATGGTGAAGATGATGAAGATTTAGATGAATCTCTTTCTTATGACGAAGGACGTAATATATTACTGCCATTACGACAAAACGAAGGAAAACGAATTAAAGTGACCGGTAAAAAAGAAACGTATTCAGGAAAACTTGTAAATTTCGATAGAGATGGTGTTCAACTAGGATGGACTTGGGTTGAGCCTGGTAGATATAGAATAGAAGGTATGATAATTCCTTGGAAAAATATTCTTGACATAAAATTTGTTAAAGAAACGGAATAAGAATCTTCTAAATTGTAAGAGTGTTCCTTCAAAATAAAGATGAAGAAGATGATGAAGATTACTAAAATCGACAAAATCTAATTTACACCTCATCCTCAGTCCTCAATCAAAAACCTTTCGAAAGAGAGGTTTTTTAATTTTTTAAAACTTATTTAGATTTGATACGTTCATCAAAATCGTTAAAAATTTTTAAAATTTTTATAAAAAATAGTTTACATTTTAAATTTTTTGGTTTATAATAATATTGTAAAAAGGAATACAATATGTTAGACTCTAAGTTAGAAAGCAAAATTAACGATCTCACAGATCAGTATGTTTCTCCTGAAGGTAAGTGTGAAACTGTAGCAGGTGAAATTCTAAGAGCTTACAATCGCGTTATTTATCGTTATTACAACGATGGCGATGTTGCTGGTGAAGATTATGGCAGAGAAACAGTTAACCCTGCACTTAGATATCTGTTCTCCCAGCTGCCTACAATTAAGCAGTTCTTTGAGATAGACTACTATGATAAATCAATTTGTTATATCGATTATGATTACGAGACAATTTTAAACAAAATCGGTTTCATAATTCTAGATCATTTTGAAAAGTATCCAAAGCTTTTCACTGAAACAAATTTCCATGATATGTTTGAATTCGCAGAAAAATCTGACCGTGACTATTAAGAATAAAGGAGATTTAAAATGAAAATTTGTGAATTTATTGTTTCAACAATACTATTTTTATTAGCATTACCATTCATTCTTGCACTTCTTTTGTTAGTTGCGCTAAGAGAGATTTCTGATAAGATTTTCAGAATGATTGCTCTGGTATTCATCACTATCATCTATTCTTTAGTTGGATTTAAAGATTTACTTTTCAAGACTAACAATATTGAAAAGTTAAATGAATTATTAAAGACCTATCTCAAAAAAGATAATTTTTGAGTTACTTTAAAATAAATCAAATTTAATTTTAAAATACTTAAAAACAATTAGAGGAAGTATCATGTGAAACATGGCTTATGTTGTAACAGTTAAAGATATTAAACAAATTGAAGGAAAGGATAGAATTGTCCTGTTATACAGGAAATAATTGATAGAAGTCTTTTGTATAGACCATATAGAATTTCATTCTATTAAATAAAAGTATTTTAATGTTAAAAAATTTATATATTTTTTTAATAGTTTTTAATATTTTTGAATACATAAAGAAGAGGAGTTGTTTATGAAAGATGCTATTGTTGGATATTTGTTGATTTCATGTATGTTTGCCGGTATCGGATATAGTATCTGGTATTTTGTATTAGGGGATATTTTTTAGATGAAATTAATTAAAACAAAATTATTGAAAAACAGCGATGTTACAGATGCAAGTATCGCAACTGCCTCTTATTTTTATCCGTTGGTTTTATATAAAATTTGTGTTCATTAGAGTTTTAACGTGACCTCCTAAAAAGTCCTCTTGTAATATAACAAACAAGAGGACTTTTCTTTTATTATATAAATACATAAAACAATCATGTAGTACCAAATGAATTTAAGTGTAATATACGAAAGTATTGTTCCAGACAATATTAAAGATCTCCCAGTTGTAAAAGAAAGTTTAAAAGTATTCATTGAGATGTTGAACAGAAATGCTAAGATATCTCAAAGAATAAATAAGATTTTTAGTATTGATGATGAAGTTTGGTATAAGCTAGATAGTAATGGTGAACCTATTACTATTTCTGACTCTAAATTCCTCAAACAGTCTAAGAATAATCTTAAAAAAGGATTATTATTAACTTATCTAGGTGTTTTGTACGATTGTATTGGTTCTGCACAACTAGACAACTTAATTAGACAAGCAACAAAATTAAGAAATTATAATGATAGTTTAATTTATAAAGAACAAACAGACACTTTAACTTCTGAATTCTTGGGTTCGTTTAGAAGTGTTCAACAATCTGTTGGTACGGAAAATGCGTTTAACTATATGTATCAATTTTCAAAATATTTGGAAACAGGATATATGGTTGACGATCTTGATACCAAATCTCATATGCCTAGTGTATTCGTTAGTGATTATAAAGGCAGTTTACACAAATATTATTTCACAAATTTTTTACATAACTTAGCACATCCAGTAGGATGGGTTTATACATACACAACGGTACTGCAATTTGTGCTGGAAGATGTTTTCGGCATTATCTTTTTATATACTTTACCAAGAATTGTAATTAAAAATTCTAACAGTCAATATATTTTCTTTACAAATCTTAATCAGGAACAGTTTTTAAATTCTTTAAGACAAGCTATAAAATCAGACGAAACCCGTTCTCATACAATTTGGATGGAACGACCATTATATTATGATCAGGATGATAAACTCTCAAGAAGTATTACATTTAAACAAATTGAACAATTTAGATTTAAAGAACTTAACGAGTTCGATCCTAACAAACTAGATGAGTATTTTAAAGATGCAGATGTTTTATTAGTTCACTATACGTACAAACAATACAATAGTTATACTATGGATGGTTCAGATAAATCATCTTTGATTACTTTTACTAATAATAAAATTATATATTCTGATAATAACAATGTTTATTTTGGTGATTTGAACAATTCTCATGATGGACTACCATTTACTGAAAAGTTATTCAAATTTGAAGGCTACTTTGATTTAGATTGTGGTTCAACTAAAGAAATTGAAAATGGAACAGAATATAAATTCATATATAAAGATGATGTTTCATGGTGGTTTAACTTTGAACCTACACAAGCTAAAACATCATATTTAGAGCCTAATATTAATAATGCTTTTAAATTAAAAGGCAATGCATATACATATACGCAAGGATACGATGAGACAAAATATAACTTAAGTTGCCCAAACGGTAATTTAAGAGAATTTGATAAAAATTTTGATATTTCTTTTACATTTAAAAATACACAAGAGACGTATATTAAAGTTTACTCAGATTTCGGACAGCAGTGGATACAGACATTTACACATTTTGGCGAAAATACTGTTAAACTAAGTGTATCTGAATATGGCGGTGAATATCTTAATATTCGTGCTCTTACCATTGATAGTGATATTTATTTAAGAACAAATATATTAGATAAACATAATAATAGAACTAAAATTACGCATTGGGATTATGATGATTTAAGTTCTGAACTTACTATTACTGGAACAACAACGTTAAACTCGTTAAATTTAATATGTAATGGTGAAACATATAACTGTTCTATTAATGATAATGTTTTTAATGTAGTATTATATATTAATGATGAAGTAAATATTTATGTTGATAACTTACATCTAACAACGAATTTGTTTAAAAGGGATTTATATAATTCTGAATTACAGTATCCTAATTTTATACAGTACAATGCACCTAAGCAAGTTAATCATATTAACATATCAAATCCTGATCAAATGTTTGATGGTGTTAATGCTGATGCAAACGGTAATATAATTACAAATATAAACGATACATTAGGTAAATGGAATTTAACAAATGCTTGTGATCTGACAACAATAGATAAAGTAAATTTAGATAATTATACAGACTCAAATTATCCAAATAATTTATGTTACATTTATCGAGGTTATGCTAAAGTAGAATGTAATACTTCAGAAATTTATGTAATGGATAGTTCCAAGTATGTTGTAGATGATATTTTCTTTCAGTATGATACTGATTACTTCCTTGTATTTAACGATTCAGATGATGGTGATACGTTTAAAGATTATGATGATTATGTGAAAAATCAATACAATGGAAATATTGATTATACTAAAAAGCATTCATTCTTGTTTACGATCGAATCTCAAGAATATCCAGAAACCATTGATCGTGCAAGTTGGGATCGTATAAATCATGTTTTAACATTCAAGAAGTAACTATTTATGTGAACTGCTATCGATCTAAAGGTCGATAGCTTCTATTTACAATTAAATATTTAATTGTAGTTTAAGTGCTTTTGATCTTGAAAAATCTAAACACTTAAAAGCTTTATACTCCGAGAGTTCCTTCCCAAGAGTCTTATTTT
>JBGVCU010000011.1:0-10309 GCA_045119035.1 Bacilli bacterium
TAAAACAACTTTTTATAAAATGTAAAGTTATTATTCTACGTAAATATCTACATTTAAAAGAAGTCAATGAGTTTCCTGTTTTACAGGAAATAATTGATAGAGGTCTTTTGTATAGACCATATAGAATTTCATTCTATTAAATAAAAGTATTTTAATGTTAAAAAATTTATATATTTTTTAATAGTTTTTAATACTTTTGAATACATTGACAAGTTTACAAGGACTTTTGAATACATTAACGAATAATGCAAAATTTGTAGGTTAAATTATGAATAAATTAAAATCAGAATACGAGCAATTAAAAGAAGTTAGAGATAACTTTTTTATTGCTATTTTTAGATATATTTTTAACGTCCCATTAATATTATTTTTTATTTTATTATATTTAATATTAATAACATTATATATTTTTATTTTACCTTTTAATTATTTTAAGTTTACTTATAAGATTGCAAAATATTATATTTTTGCATTAAGCAAGATTTATAGGAAGATCGCACCATAATTCTGAATTATCATTTTTCTTAATTCCGGAACGTTCTCATAAAATAGTATGTATGATGTGAACTGCTATTGAACTAAAGATCAATAATAGTTCACATTATAGAAAATCAGTGAATTTGTCTATTGTTACTATAGGAATATTACCTAATTAAACTACATAGTCTGATAAAGGTATTTCTTTATTTACTGTTTCCCACTCCAAATTTGATTCGCAAGGTGCACCACAATACTTACAAAATGGAGTTTCATTAGAAATAAAATCTTTAAATTGTTTGAAAGACTTTAAATCTTTGATTTCTAAATAATCTTTATTAGTTACTTCAAAATCTGTTTTAAAATAATCGTTTAAAATATGATTAAATGCTGTTTTGCCACATTGATAAATCTTACCATTGTACAGTGCGGTACAATCCTGTGTACAATATTGTTTATTAGAATGAGCATTATTAAAGCATTTTTTAGAAATTTTATTTTGATTAAATGTAGTTCTAACGGTTGGACAGTCCGAAATATTACCAATATTTACAATTTGAACCTTGGCTATTCTGCATTTATTAACTAGCACATGATATTTGGTATTTGTTTTTCCATATTGTGTATATATAATCCCAACTTTTAAACAGCTTAAAGTTTTGAAATAATCTAATGGTTTGTTAGATAAAATAATACCATTTGTCAGAATCATCAGACTCGTATTGTGTAACTGTGATCTTGCAAATTCAATCATCTTAGTTAAATTTGGGTTCATCAGTGGTTCTCCACCACTGAATGTAAGTGACGAAATCTTAATGTTTGTTTTCTTTAAGTCTAAAATATCTTGTTTAAATTGTTCTAATTCATAAAATCTAGGTTTTGCGATGCAGGAATATCTTGCACAATATCTGCATTTTAAATTGCAATGTTCACACGTTAGTACTTCTAAACGCATTGCATTTTGGTTTATTTGATTTTGAATAATCGCATTCATAAAAATAGTATTTGATAATACCTTATTTATATAGTATAGAATTACCATCCGAAAACATCGTGTTCATCGTTATTGACGATTGGCTTTTTAACTATATCGTCAATACCTTTTTCAATACCATTTACCTTAACAGTTTTTACGCAATCCTTTACTTCAGCTTCAAAATCTTGTTCTTTTTTATCGTTTAATAGTTTATCAAAATATCCGTCTAAAGCATCATAATCACCTGTTGCTAAAGTAGAATTATCTAAATCATCAATGTTATCGATTTCGTCAGTAAATTGAATATCTTTTGTTTCATCGGTAGATTTAAAGTTGTATGCACTTAAAGATAACTTTAAAACTGATTTTGCATCGTTATATGACCATAAATTATTTACTGACGGTGCCTGTAAACTTACATCTGTAATTTCCATAATTTTATTTGAAGGAAATACAATTAAACAACCCATTAAGTTATTAATGTCAAATCCTAATTTAAAACATCTTTGTGCACTTACATATACTGTGCATGTATCTGAGTTTGAAAATCCAAAATCACCAAAACTATAATCTTGACTATCTACCTGATCTGGAGTTTCTGGTAAAATAACTATGTCATAATTATTTTTACCATCAACTTTAATATGACTCCAATCTCCAAAAACTTCTTCATCGTAGTTTTGTTTTTCTGTTTTAATTAACTTAACTTCAATTCCGTATAAATTGATACATTCACAAATCATTGCATTGTTTAAAACATATTCGTTTTTATGGGTTAGATTAAAATTCATAGCTGTGTAATTATTTTTTTTTAATATTTATATTATATATACATATAATAAAAAGATTTTATTGAATTTTTCTCATTTCTTTATATTTCAACCAGTTAAGCATCTCAAAGTATAGTTCAACTATTGTTTGATTAAGTTCAAAGTGTAGTTCAACTATTGTTTGATTAAGTTCAAAGTGTAGTTCAACTATTGTTTGATTAAGTTCAAAGTGTAGTTCAATTATTGTTTGATTAAGTTCAAAGTGTAGTTCAACTACTGTTTGAACTACTTAACTTATTGAAATACAATAAGATGAAAAATTTAACAAAATTAATTATTCATCTTTGAATGTAGTCAAACTTTACAAAATCATTATTAATATATAAATAATAAAAACATATTAATTGAGTCAAAAATGGGTAAATATACAGAAAACAACATCTACATTCCAGACGAAGGTGAAATTGGTTGGGGTAAAGAAGTAAATAGTAATTTATATGAACTTTCTAATATTTTAACTAAGTTAACAGAAATTAATTCAAGTTTACAACATTTAGGAAATTCAATTACTGACGTAGATAATAAGTCAGCATCCGAAGATACGAAATTACAAAATAATTTAACTACAACCGCACAACAACTTCAATCAAAAATTTCCGATACGAATGATAAAATTGATATCGTCAATACAAGAATTGATAATTTAAATTTAGATAAAACGAAATACGCAGACAGATCAGGCATTTCAGAAGTTGCAGGTAAAGTTGAACACTCAATCACGATTAATGGAACTGTATACGATGGTTCAAAGAGTATCAACATCACAACATATACAGATAGTGATATTAATGACTTAATTAAATCTGTTAATAATAATTTAAACGAAGTTAAAAAGAAAGTTGAAGATTTAGAATCAGGCGACTTTAAAATGGAAGTTGTAAACGAACTTCCTAACATTGGTAGAATGCATACAATGTATTTTATACCAAAAACGATTGGTGAAACCGAAAGTAATACCTATGATGAATATATTTGGACAGGTGAGAAATATGAGCTTTTAGGTGATACTGAAGCAAAATTACAAAACGTATATTTAAAGAATGATGCAGATGAAAGATTTGTCAATGTTTGGAACGATCAAACTATATATGGCGCTAAAACTTTTACTAAATCAATTGACGGTAATATTTCAACAGCAAACAAACTTGCAAATGCTATTCTCATCAATAATACAGCATTTGATGGCTCGCAATCAATTACCACTAACACGTGGGGTCGAACAGTAAATGCAAATTTAACTGATGGTGTTCACTATTCATCAACTCCCATAAATGGAGCATCTGATTTTACACTACAAATTCCAAATGAATTAGATATTACCGTAAACGGAGATTTACATGGTAATGCAGATACTTCAACATTAGCGACATACTCAATTAACAATCAAAATGGATACGAATTAGCAGATACTTTAGTAAAAGATATTTGTTTTGATAATGGAAAAATTATTATTTCTAGTATTAATAACGAAGAAAAAAATATTAATCTGTCTAATGTTGAGAATGCTTTAAGATCTAATAATTCAGATCATGCGTTACTCGCTGACAATGCAATTAATGACAGTGAAGGAAATAAAATAAACGAAACCTACTTAAAATTAAGTGGTGGAATGGTATCAGACAGTATTTCTTTTGCAAATGGTGGTATTGTATTTGGAAATGATAGTTTTAAAAATATTATTACTGATACAGAATCTAACCTGGTATTTGATTTGTCTGATTTGGACGACAAACAAAAGAATATCTTATTCAAGTATGGTTCAAACAACATTGTTACAATTTCATCAGATGGTACAGTTACTGCTAACAAATTCGTTGGTGCAGTTGCAAGTGCATCAGAAACAGCGAATAAATTAACAAACGTTAGAACTATTACTTTAAACGGGGATGTAACAGGTTCATTTGAATTTGATGGTTCTAAAGATGTTGAATGTGATATAACTTGTACTAATTCTAAAATGTCCGAAGTATCACAAAAGTTACAGACACCTAGAACTATTGATTTAATTGGTGATGTTATTGGTTCAGTTAATTTTGATGGTTCAGATAACGTAACTATCAACACAGAAATTGTAAATATTCCGTCAACTTCAAACATTGCAAATGCAATGCATTCAGAACAAACAGAAAAATTAGTAACACCTAGAACCATTACTTTAAACGGAGATGTAACGGGTTCATTTGAATTTGATGGTTCTGAAGATACACAGTTTGAAACTACTTTAAACATAACCTCAATAGAAAATGCAAATCATTCTAACACATCAGATAATAGTATTTTATCAGAGTCAACAATAAGATTACAAACACCTAGAACCATTACTTTAAACGGAGATGTAACAGGTTCGTTTGAATTTGATGGTTCTGGTAATGTTGAATGTAGCACATCTGTAAATGTTGAAAATTCTAATCATGCAAATCATGCAAATCAATTAGCAAAGTCTGTTAATATTGGCTTAACAGGTGTAGTTCAAGGTTCAGCAAGTTTCAATGGTGCTAATGATATTACGATTGAAACAACTTCTGATTTAGAAAGTACAATTATGAATAACATGGTTGGTAATGCTAAAGAAGGTCAGATATTATCAGCTATTTTTGATACAACAAAAAACCAAAATGTTGTAACCTCACATCCTTTAATCGAATTTTGCAAAATTGCAGATAACACAGATACTTTAAACCAATTAAAATCAGCTCCCGTTGGCATGAGTTCGATTTTCTCAGATTGGTATAGATTTTCACATTGGAGAAGTGAGCAAAACTTAAGTGGAAATACAGGTCATATAATGCCTAATAATAAATATTCTGGTACTGAACATGCTGCTGCAAGAAATGATTGGACGTATGATAAATCATCAAATATGATTAAGTCTAATCGAAATTCTCCAGTTTATGCAGGTTTTATTAATCCACTAAAACTAAAACAATGGTATTTAAAGATTCAAGTTTATGGCGGTGGAGACGATGACAACAACGGTATCTTGATTAATGTTGCATTTATGAAAGACTCTGATGGCATTGAACACACAATAGATTTAGTAAGAGCACGCTCAGGCGTAGGTAATGATGTTTATCTTGACGATAAAAAAGACATGGAATTTTATTGGTCATTAGTTTACGATTATAGACAGGATACCCAGAAAGAACTTGCGAATAATACTAACGTATATTGTGCACCTACAGGTATTCCAGAATACGGTTGGGGAACAAATTACGCTTGCATGAGTTGTCAACGAAATGTAACTAACATTAAATGTTACACTTCAGATGTTGTTTCAACACCTATTACAACAGTAAATGAAGACTCTTTAATTGATTATACTTTACCTAGTTCAAAACCAGATGATTGGACTGATGCTATGTGGAGTAATATGCGGACAATGTTGTTAAATGCATCACAAATGGGTGTTGGTACACATTCCCAAAATGGATTATTTACAATCTTAGAACAAAGATATATTTTCAACGATGAAAAGATTTACGATATGGTAAATGACATAATATGGGAATACTCTGAAAAAACAAATAAATGGAATGATATTGGTAAATGTTCTGAAAGTCTAAGAGAAGGACAAATTTATTACAACGAAAGTACAAAACAAACATTCTACTATACAAATGGAAATGCATATTGCATTGGAAATGGCAATTAATTTTTTTATAACTCCTATTAATATTTTTTGTTATATTAATAGGAGTTATATCGTTTTAAAACATTCATATATCTCCTTTATATAAAACCAACGGATAAAAATATGAACCTTCAGGTTCATATATACAGACATTGTACTTTTAAATATTTAAATTAAAAATTCAAAAACCGTTTAAAAACAGAGTTTGTAATTGTATAATTTTTTATAAAAAATATTGATTTTTATTTTTAAAATCATATAATAAATAAAACAAAAATAAAAAGCATTCTAAATTGAAAAGGAACAATTCTGAGAAAAATAATAGAGGTTTAGTGTTAACACTAATTCCTACTCAGAAATTGCTTTTAGATAAACATTTAAATGATACTAGATTCATATATACTCTTAGAAAGGAACTTTCGGAGTATAAAACTTTTAAGTGTTTAGATTTTTCAGGATCAAAAGCACTTAAACTACAATCAAATATTTGATTGTAAATAGAAGCTATCGACCTTCAGGTCAATAGCAGTTCACAAGTGTAAGTAAAAAATCGAAAGTGTTCAAAAGATGAATTCTTTTAAAGATGAAAACATCGTTTAAAACGCTGATAGAACGATATTAAGACGTTTACAGTATATCTATACATAAACTTATATAATCTTAATCTATGAGCGTTTTTGACGTGTTATACAGCATTTTAGAGGAGAGGATAATGAGTAAATTTGAAACAGCATGGAAAGAAGGATACTCTTATTTTGCAAGAGTTAATGAAAACGGAAAATCAAAAAAGATAGAAATTCCTTCATCTATTGAATATTACGAACCAAACTCTAATGGCAGATTTAAGTATATTTTAGACCAAAATTTAAAAATGACTAGAAAACTTGGTCGTTATAAAGATGCTCAAGATGGTTATGGCGTCAGAAATCCTATTGATGTGTATATTCGTGATCACCATTGGGGTGAAAATGGCGAGTATAATACCAATCCTACCATATTCATGCTGGATATAGAGACTAGGGCAGATTTTCAATTTCCAACTCCAAGTCTTGCAGAAAAAGAAATCACATTAATTCAGATTTATGATACTACAAGAAAAATCATGATTATTTTAGGAACTAGAGACTATCATAAAGAAGAAGGTTATGATTTTGATTTCCCTTTAAAGTATATTAGATGTACAGATGAAGTCGATTTATTGACTAAGTATTGTGAGATTTTTAAATTACTTGATCCTTTAATTATTTATGCGTGGAACGGCGAAGGATTTGATTATCCGTATATTTATAATCGTCTTAAAAATCTAGGATTAGATCCTAACAAAATGTCTAATTATGGTGAATGTAAATTAGAAGAAACTGTAGGAAGAAATAATACTACTGTGTATAAATTACACGCACCTGGACATTTTTATATTGATTTAATTCAAGCATATAGAAAGATTACTGTTTCTGAAAAATCAAGTTTTGCATTAGACTATATTGCAAATTATGAGTTGGGTGAAGGTAAAGTTGATCATTCTGAATTTTCGACATTTGATTCGTTTTATACAGGTGATGATTATATTATTTCTGAGACACCATATGAAGATAAGGTTAGAGAAGAAATTAGACAGTTAAAAATTAAGGAACAAAACGACACTTTAACAAATGATGATAAAGTTAGATTAAAAAATCTTTTACAATTTCAATTTGTTTATTATGGTGCTAAAGATGTTTATTTGCTAAAACGTTTAGACGATAAAATTAGTATAACAAATATTCTTTTGTCTATGTCATCAACAATGGGTTGTTTATTTGATGATACATTAGGAACACTAAAGCCTTGGGGAAATTACATTGCAAATGTATGTTATCAAATGGATTTAGTAATACCTAAGAAAACTGAAAACGAAAATCCTAATATTGTAGGTGGGTTTGTTAGAGATCCTATTAGAGGTAAACATCATTGGGTTATGAGTTTTGATTATAACTCCATGTACCCAATGAACATGGTGGGATTTAATATTTCAGCAGAAACTTATATACCTTTATCAAAGTGTCCATCTGAATTAAGACCATATATTCAGAAATACTTTAATTCGCAAGATGAAAGTAAAGTATTAGATTTGCCTAATGAAGTATGGGATGAAATTGTTCCACTTTTACAGAAATATCACCTAAGTTTAGGTATTAACGGAGCGTTGTTTGATACCTCCAAAGAAGGTATTATTCCTAGATTGGTATGGGATATTTACACACAAAGAAAAGCTGATAAAAAGAAAATGCTTGCATACGAAAAGCAAAAAGAAATCATTGCTGATATTTTGAGTAAGAGAAAATGACAATTAAAGCATGTCAAATAACTAAAAAAATTAAAGAGTTGGAACAGATTTCAACTCTTAAAATTAATGAGTTATCAGAATATAAATCACTTATGATTTATAAAATTGAGGCATTTAAAAAACTCGTAGAAATAAGAAATGTAGATTTTGCTGTTAAATTTTATTTGACTCATTTTGATAATAATAGTAACGCTCAATTATTTGCAAGACTTAAATCTTATTTTAATGAACCATTAGAATTATTTAAACATAATAATTCTTTTTCTGATTTTAACAAAATTGTTAAGTTTTATAATAAAACATATAATTCGTGCAAAGTTTGTGGAAAACCAACTTTAACTACATATTGCTCATCAAAATGTGCACACAACGATATAGAAGTTAAAAATAAGACAAAACAAACAAACTTAGAAAGGTATGGTTGTGAAAATACTTTTCAATATCAAGAGTTTAAGGATAAAGCAAATAAATCAAGATTGGAAAAATATGGTTTTAGATATTCGTTAGAAAATCCAAGCATATACAAAAAATCACAATCCACAATGTTAGAAAAATACGATTGTGAACACGGATTTGAAAATAGTGAAATTCAAAAGAAATGTAATAAAACAAATTTAGAAAAATACGGAAATGAACATTTTTCAGAATCTGTGTATTTTAAAGATTTTAAATCTTATCAATTTAAAACATTAGATGAATTTAAAAAAGTATTTGATGAACATCTTAACAACAAAACAAAGGAATATATTTTAGAAAATTTTGTTAAAGATAATAAATTCGAATTTAAACAGTTTCAAGAATATTTCTTCTACAGTTTAATGACCGCCTATAAAGAGAAAGAAAAATTAGGGATTGATATACCAAATGTTAATTCTAAAGGAACGTCACAAGCTGAAATAGATTTATTCAATTGGATACCTACTAAAAATAAAGAAAGTAAAAATAGAAACATTATAACACCGTTAGAGTTAGACATTTATCTAAAAGATTATAAGGTAGCAGTAGAATATAATGGTAGTTTTTGGCATAGTGATTTATTCGTAGATAAAAATTATCATCTTAATAAAACGTTAAAATGTTTAGAACACAATATACAATTATTTCATATTTTTGAATTTGATAACTTAGATATTTGGAAATCAATGATTTCTAATAAGTTAAAATTGAATAAAAAGATATATGCAAGAAAATGTATTATAAAACAATTAAAATATAATGAAGTTAAAGATTTTTTAGATCAAAATCATCTTCAAGGAAGTTGTGTTTCTAATATTAATATAGGTTTATATTATAATAATATATTAATAGAAGTAATGACATTTTCTAAACCTAGATTTAATGAACAATATGATTACGAACTAATAAGATTATGTACTTTAAAATATCACTACGTTGTAGGTGGAGCATCTAAGTTATTTAAGTATTTTAAACTTAAATATAATCCTAGATCTATTATTAGTTATGCAAATAGACGATTTTCAAATGGTTCAATATATAATACATTAGGATTTAAGTTAAAAGGAACTACTAATCCTAATTATTATTACATTAAAGGTAATCAAGTTTTAAGTAGATATAAATGTCAAAAACATAAGTTAAAAGATTTGTTAGAAAATTATGATGATAATTTATCTGAATATCAAAATATGATTAATAATGGTTATGTTAGATTATTTGATTGTGGTAATTTAGTTTTTCAATGTATTCAAAAGCATTAAAAACTATTAAAAAATATATAAATTTTTTAATATTAAAAATACTTTTATTTAATAGAATGAAATTCTATATGGTCTGAACAAAAGACCTCTATCAATTATTTCCTGTATAACAGGAAACTCATTGACTTCTTTTAAATGTAGATATTTACGTAGAATATTTAAAGCTCCATTAATATCAGCGTTAATAGCTTTACCTAATGAAGATAAAAATAAACTTATGACTCATAGATTTTTCAGGATTGAGTCTGTTATAGCTGTCATGTAAAGAGCATAAGGTGAACTCAGATTTTTTGGTTGATGAGCACATTAAATTAGCTGCATTTAACAGATAGTCTGATAAAGAGAAAAGTCTTT
>JBGVCU010000012.1:0-17598 GCA_045119035.1 Bacilli bacterium
TTGTTTTCCAGCTGTTAATCCAGTTTCAGTACATGTTGCAGGAACCGCAGGAATAGTTACTTCAGTATGACCTTTTGCAGGAACAACTTGTTGAGGAACAGTAATTGTACCACAAACTGTACATTGTTTTCCAGCTGTTAAACCTGTTTCAGTACATGTTGCAGGAACTGCAGGAAGAATAGTTTCATTATGTCCTAAAGCAGGAATAATATTTTGAGAAACAGTAATTACGTTACATACTGTACATTGTTTTCCTTCAGTTAATCCTTCTTCAGTACATGTTGCATCATAACCTGGAAGTACGATTTCACTGTGACCTAAAGCAGGAATAATGTCTTGTTCAACAAATACATAATTACAACGTGAACAATGAGAACCTTCAGTTAAACCAGTTTCTGTACATGTTGGATCAACCGCATTATCAACTACTGTATTATGTCCTAATGCAGGAACTACAACGTTTGTACGAGATAATTCTGCATTACAGTAAGAACAATATACAACTTCATCATATGAACCATCAACTGTACATTGAGGATCTACGATATTTTCTTTAACACTTGCACCACCAACATGAATATCAGCTCTATAATTACGAGTTACAACACCATTTGCAACACTTTCAGTATATGTTTGACATTCAGCAGTTCCAGCAAATGCAATCTTATCACCTTCAGCAGAACCTTCTTCATAAGAAACAGTTAAAGAATTTGTAACGTTTAATTTACCTGTAAAGTTAATTGCAGTTAGATCTAAAGTTCCTTTATAAACTGTAATTTCTTTTGAAGCATTATCCTTAACTGCTTGTTGAGCAGTTTCATAATATAAACCATATGTAGCAGCACTTGAATATGTAGTATACATGCTCCACTTAGTAGATGAATGAGCTAATGAAGCTTCAAATCTGTCACCAGCTTCTGTGATAACAGCTCCACCAACAACTAAATATCCTTCAGCGTCAACGTATAAACCAACATCAGTTCTATTTTTATCAGTACCAAAAGTAAATTTACCAGCACCAGTAGTCATAAACATGAATGATTTAAATCTACCACCACTAATTACTCTGTGAGCTGTAGAATCTCCAGTACATTGAATAGGTTTATGGAATGTTCCACCAGTGATTTTCAACATTGCTTTTGTAAGAGAAAGTTGAGAATTAAATTCACCACCATTAATTAAAACATAAGGACAATATTGACCACCATTTGATGCAGAACTACTGATAGCATAACTTCCATTAAATACACCGCCATTAATTGTAATCATTAATCTATCATATAAAGCAGTTGTACTCTTATAATAAATACATGATTTACCTGTTGCATTAATACCACCAGGGTTAGTTGCATCAGCATTAATAGTTAAGCAAGAACTTGCAGCACGACCAGCACCTTCAGGTGTAATTACGATAGCGTGTTGACCACTAGCTGCTGTTAATGTATAAGTACCTAAATTTAAGATATGATGTTCTGTAGATTTAAGTGTAATAACATCTGTTAATGTAATATCTGTTAATAATGTTAATGTTGTATTATGTGTCCAATTAGCTAACGCTGCTTCCATTGTACCATATAATGTATTTCCAACTTTAACAATTGGATCTAATATATCAGTATATGAATCTACGTAAGAATCACCACATACTGAACATGTGTGAGTTGTATAACCTTGTTCATAACAAGTTGGAGCAGTAACAACAGATTGATAACTATGTCCTAATGCAGGAACAACATCTTGTGCTACATAAATTTCACCACATTCAGCACAACGTTTACCTTCAGTTAAACCAGTTTGTGTACAAGTTGGTGCAACTGCAGGAATAATTTCTTCTTTATGGAAAATATTAGTTTCAACAGTAATGTATGTACCATCATCAACTACATTCCAATTTCCATCAAATTCGCTTGCATATTTACTTAATACGCGAACTTCATTTTGACAAGTAACACCACCAGCAATAACTGAATAATCACCAACTAATGTGATATCACAATCAATAGCAATGCTATTACCTGTAGGTCTATAACCTTCAACTGTTCCAACAACACTTTGTTGTTGATTACCAGTTGTTTCAACTTTTACACTTGAAGTAGAATCAATTGTAACTTCAATATCGCTATCATCAATAATGATTGCACTAAATGAATTCGTATCACTTGTATAAATATTCATAGAATATAAATCAGAGTTTACGATATTTGCACTAGATCCTTTAGAATGACCAGATGCATCATCAGATTTAAAGTATAATAAGTTAAATCCGCTTAATGATGAATCAGTAATATCAATTTCTGTATTTTCTGCAAATACAATAATTGCATAACCTGAATTTCCAGCATCAATTGTAGAATTAATTACTTGAACTGTAGAACCACTTCCAACACCAACAGTAATAGGTTGAGTATTATATGAAGCAGAAGCAATTAAGTTCATATTTTCAACAACTACATCACATGTAGCTCTTAAGTTAATGCAACGTCCCATAGCAGCATTATTTAAAATAGTACCATTTTTGAAAGTTACATCAGCTGTAGGTCTAAATGCTTTTTTAGTTGTAAATTCAACTGTATGTTGATTGAAATCAATTGTGATTTCTTTTGCGATAGCAAATCCATTAACATCACTAATTGTTACATCAGCGTATAATGTAATTGTATCACCATTTACTGCAGCTTGATATGCAGCATCTAATGAATCATATGGATTATTTCCAATACCAGCAACAACACCACTGTAAGCTTCTAATACTGTAGATCCACATTCATCACAAATAAATTCTTTAAACCATTCGTTATTAACAACTGTATATTTTACAAATGATAATACGTGACCATTAGTAAATGATGCTTTTACATATTTACCATCTTCTTCAATATCAGCATTATTTCCTGATAATAAAGAAGCATATTCTTTTAATACATATAATGTATTTGTACAAGGAACACCACCAGCTAATGCAGCATGATCACCAACAAGTGTAATAGTTGCATCAATTGTTACAACATAATTTCTTGGTTTAAATCCAGTAGTAGTACCAAGAACATTTTGTGTTTGGTCCCCTGTAGTTTCAACTGTAATTGATGATTGTTCATCAACTGTAACAGTAATTTCACCAGCTTCAACAGTAATAACGTTAAAGCTATTTGTATTAGTACTATCTACATATTTATTTAATGAATAAATATCTGTATTTTTAATAGTTGCAGTTGATCCTGCAGAACTTCCAGATGCATCATCTTTAAAGTATAATGTATTCCATCCATTAATTGTAGAGTCTTCAACTACGATATCAGCTTTTGCAAATAAAATAATCGCATATCCTGAATCGCCAGCTTCAATTGTAGAATTAATTACTTGAACTGTAGAACCACTTCCAACACCAACAGTAATAGGTTGAGTTCCCCATGATGCAGAAGCAATTAAATTCATATTTTCAACAACAACGTCACATGTAGCTCTTAAATTGATACAACGTCCATTTACAGATTCATTTAGAATTGTACCATTTTTGAAAGTTACATCAGCTGTAGGTCTAAATGCTTTTTTAGTTGTAAATTCAACTGTATGTTGATTAAAATCAATTGTGATTTCTTTTGCGATAGCAAATCCATTAACATCGCTAATTGTTACATCAGCATATAATGTAATTATATCACCATTTACTGCAGCTTGATATGCAGCTTCTAATGAATCATATGGATTGTTTCCAATACCAGCTACAACACCTTCATGAGATGAAGTAAACAGATTAGAACATACACTACAAATTGAATGTTTAACCCAAGATCCATCAGCTAATACTTCATAAGTATAAGTTGTAGGAGTATGAGGTAAAGTTTCACCTTCAGTTTCACCACAAACTGAACATGTTTGAGGAGCTGTACATGTAGCAGCAACCCATTTATGATTATGAAGTTTAATACCATTTGAAGTTACATAACCTTCAACTGTATTACCAGGTAATTCAACTTCACCAAATAATTCTGTATAATTTTCAGCTGTGATTAATTCACCATCAGCGTTACAGTTTTCAATAATTACATCGTATCCAGGAGTAAGTGAAGATAAATCTAAATAGTATCCAACACCAACACCTTTACCAACGAATGTACATCCTTCAAAAGTTGTATATCCGTAAGGTTTAACTAAACAATCATATGGCCAACCATAACCATAAGTTGAATGATCAAATTTACAATTTTCAAATACTACAGATTCAAATCCACCAGCAGTACTTGTCCATCCTGAGAATGTTGAATTAGTTGCAATTAAATCAATTCCAGGAAGTGTTGCATGTTCTGCAGTATTAAATCCATATAATACATCTTCAATAACATGAACGTTATCTAAAATAACATCTTCAGTTGGAGTATAACTTACGATAGCACGACAAGCTTTATCAATTGTTAAATCTTTAATTGTACCACCATAAGTAATAATACCATAATAATCACCCTTTGCATCAAATGTTAATGTGTGATTATTACCATAGAATGTTCCACCTCTTTGGTCTAAAGCAACTTTATTACCATAAGGAGCAGTATAAGCAGGAGCAATAACTAAATCACATAATAAATATGTATCATATCCATTACGTAAACCGTAATATAATTCTTCATATGTATCAGCGTAAACATTACCACATACGCATAATCCGTTTTGATCTACATTATGTCTTGCAGGAATTACTTCTTTACCAGTAATTGCATCACATAATTCACAAACTTTATAATCTGTATATCCATCAGTATCGCATGTAGGTTCTAATCCAGTAGCAGCAACCCATTTATGAGTATGAACATTTAATCCATCAGTAGTTGCACTTTCTCCTGAACCAGTTGATGCTAATCTTACGTAACCGAATAAATCTTTATAATTTTCAGCAGTAACTTCTACACCATCAACGTTACATCCTTCAATAACAACAGATAAACCTTGACTTACATAAGCAAAGTCTAAATAATAACCTGTATCAACACCTGTACCAATAAATGTAGAATTTTTAAATACAGTGTTAGTATAAGGTCTTAAATAACAGTCATATGGCCAACCATAACCGTATGTAGAATGATCAAATGTACAATTATCATATGTTACAGTTGCAAATCCACCAGCAGTACTTGTCCATCCAGAAATTGTTGAGTTTGTAACTACTAAGTCAATTCCAGGAAGTGTAGCATATTCTGCTGTATTTAATCCATATAAAACTTCTCCAATAACATGAACGTTATCTAAAATAACATCTTGATTAGGAGTATAACTTACGATAGCACGGCAAGCTTTATCAATTGTTAAATCTTTAATTGTACCACCGTATGTAATAATTCCATAGTAATCACCAGAACCATAAATTGTTAATTTATGATTATTACCATAGAATGTTCCACCTCTTTGGTCTAAAGCAACTTTATTACCATAAGGAGCAGTATAATCAGCTGTGATAACTAAATCACATAATAAATATGTATCGTATCCATTACGTAAACCATAATATAATTCTTCATATGTATCAGCGTAAACATTACCACATACACATAATCCGTTTTGATCTACATTGTGTCTTGCAGGAAGAACAACATAACCTTCAATAGTTCCACAAACATTACATACTTTGTGTTCAGTATATCCATCTTGATCACAAGTTTCTGGTAATCCAGGAACAACTGTCCAATCATGAATATCAGTTCTTACATATTGACATCCATCATTATTACATGTAGCATCACAAGCATCATCATAAGTATGACTAATTCCAACTACAACTTCATGACCACAAATTGAACAGTTAATTGGAGTTGAACAATCATTGTCATCTTCTTCAGCTACACAAACATGATCAGCATTAATAGCATGTAAAATTTGATTTTTGATATATTCATGACCAGCAGCGCTAGCATGAGTTAATGCACTATTTGTATAAATAGCTTCTAAATATGTTGCTAAAGAAACTTCACCATTAGCTTGAATATGTTCATCTAAGAAAGTAACAGCATCTTTAACAGAAACATAAGTAACTTTTTCATTTGATAAAACTGCATGTGCTAAATTTTGAGCACTTGAAAGTTTTAAGAATGCTTCAAGATATTGATCGAAATCTAAATTAATATTAGTTCCATCCTCTAAAGTTATAGGATATTCCATTCCTCTTACTGGATTAAAGTATCCAATGATTACTAAATTCGCAGATGGGTTAATATGTTTAATAGTTTCTAATAATTGAGTATAGTTAAGAGTATATCCTACATAACCATACATGAAGCTTTCAATTACTAAGCTTAATAATTCTTGAGTATTAACATTTTTACCAAGGAAGCTCATTTGTGCTGGAAGACCAACAACATCTAATCCTTTTTCAATTAACGCTAAAGCTTGTTCTACATATTGAACATTTTCTTGTCCAACATATCTTGACCAATCCATTTCATATGGAGTATCTAATTCACTTAAGTGTAATTTAATTTGTTGACCAACAAATGTAGAAATGTTTCCTCCACCAATACTTAATGTAATTAAGTCAGCTTTTTGAATTTCAGATACATAAGTTCTACGAGCATCTTCAATTGTATCAAATTCACCATATGTGATTAAATTATTCATTGTATAATCTAACGCAAATGCATCTGGTGTAAATGAAGGATTTAAGATCCATAGTAAATCTTCTGTTCTAAATCCACCCATACTTAATTGTTTATATTGGTTTTTAGCATTAGAACCAAATAATTCTTTTGCAATTTCATATGGTGCACTTCCATTTACGTAAGTGTTATAACCATAGTTTTTATAACCAGTTAAACCATGACCAGTTAATTGACTATCACCTAATGAAACATAGTAAGAATTTTCATCAAAGATATATTTAGTAGTTGTTGCTTCAACTAAGATAGCTTCAACTTTAGCTTCAAGTTTTGCAAGTTCTTGTTTTGCAACAGCGATTAATTCTTCTTTAGTTAATGTTTTAAGTTCAGCATAGTATTGTTCAATTTTAGCGATATATCCAGGAAGTTCAGGATATTTAACTGATAATTCTTGGATCTTAGCTTCTAGCATTGCTTTAGCTTCTTGAACAGTTGGAAGTTCTCCAAATACAGATTCAACAGATTGTTTTAAAATTTCAAATGCTCTTTGTAATTTAATTTCTTTATCAAATCCGCTTTCCATTGTATCAAAAATACTATTAGCAAGCATTTGATGTCCAGCTTCAGATGGGTGAACACCAGCACCAGCAGCAAACATCATACGAACAAATACATAAAGTAAATCTTGAACTTCAGGAGAATATAATTTAGCTGGATCCATGTTACCATTTTGATCCATAATTAAAGCACCTAAATTAAATCCTACTGTGCTAAATACTTCAAGTAATCCATTCATATCAATTGAATCTTTACCAGCAGCAACAACGATTGCATCTCTTAATGTAGATGCAATACCATACATTGTTAAATAATTATTAACTACTGTTGGAAGATTTTGATCATATGGAACACCTTTTCTAGTTACTAACCAGTTAGCCATAATTTGACCAGCTACTTGTTGATCAGCTGGATCCATAATGTTACCAGTAAAGTTACCATCAGGATTATATTCTAAAGCATTGAAAGACCATGCGATTTGTTTCATAACTTCTTGGCTTCCACCAGCAAAGTTATCAGCTAAATCACCAGTCATTGTACTTAAGATGTTAGGATTAATTGAACCACGTGAAATTTCATCAATGATTAAATCTAATTTTCCAACTTTTGTATAAGAAACATTTTCTAAAGAATAAGCAAATGTAGCAAGCCACATATTAGCAAGTTCAATTACTTTTCCATAAATGCTTCCAAAATCAATTAAAGTACCATTATAAGTGAATTTTAATCCTTCTTCTAAATTAATAGCAGGTACTAAAACAATTTTAGCATTAGGATTTAAACTTCTAATTAATTTAATTGATTCCATATAATTTGACATAAATCCAAATAAACCATAAGTATATGTTTGAACAATGTCAATAACACTATCGTAATATTTATCATGAATTTCTTGACCAAACGCATTAATTACAATTTTTTCTAATGTTGGTTTGAAATTTGCATACATATCAACAAGTTCAGGATGACTTGTTAAAATGTCACGTAAATCATAGTTATATTGAGTAGTATTTCCAATAGTAACTCCAAACATTGCTGATAAAGCTCTATAAATTGTAGTTTGACTAGCTGTACCAAAGTTATTTGTACCAAGACCAATACTAATAACATCAGCATTAGAAATTGCATAAGTATAATCAGCACTAATTCTTGCAGCAGCTAAATCGATATTACTATTAGCATTTGGATAATCTACATAGAATGATGAACTAGAATCAATAACACCATAAGTAGCTTTAACATTTTCTCTTAATTCTTTTGCATATTCAGGAACGAACCCTTTAGCATCATTAAAAGTTAATGAATCAGCCCATTGGAAATATGCACTAGCATCAGCTCCAATATTAGAATCTCCAAAGAACATGTGAGCAGTATAACCATCTCCCATATATTCTCTGTCTAATAATAAACGTAATTCTTCTGGACGCATACCTGAAATAGACATATTAAGTAAATTAACATCTAATCCAGTTTGTTGTTCTAATTTACCAGCAAGTAAACTAGGGTATGCTTCTGCAGCATTATTTAAATAACCAACGTTATTTCCACCACGTTGTTCAGTACGAGTAATAACAGGACCATCTTTTAATAAGCAGTTATTATCACATACATGACCAGGTTGGCTATGTTTTTGTTGACGAAGATAATAGTTTGATAATCCGTAACCATTAGTTGTAGAATCACCTAAGGCAACATAATTAATTTCACCATCACCATCTACATCATATTGAATATGATTATTTGTTTGATCTGCTTCAACAGCATTAGCATTTAGAGGTTGCACAACAGCAAAACCTAACACTAAGGTAAGAAGCAGGATAAATAATAGTTTAGTTTTTTTCATATTTATACCTCATCTATGAAATTTGGCTGTAAAATTTTAGCATAAATTACAGCATTTTACATATATATTATACAATTTTTTAATATTTTTCTCAAGCAAAAGAATAATAAATCACATATATTTCACAATATTTTATTTAAAAAATGAAAACATTTTCTATTTTCCATTTTTCTACATTTTATTCATCTTAATAAAAAATAAAAAAAACACATACATTATAAGTATATTTTATACATTATTGTTTAATGATTATTTCCTATACTTAAATCATTTATTTTAAATAAAAGAAAAGAAGTGTTACATACACTTCTTTAACTAAACTTATATTTTAAAAACTTAAATATACTATACAATCCCATTAACATAAAACAAACAAGACCAATATAGTTTGCTGTTGTAAGATATAAAATATAACTAATTATTAATAAACCAAATTCTAAAAACACAAAATGTTTTTTTATAAAATCATTATTTCTGAATCTTTTAATAAATACAATTAGCACCATTAACAAATAACTAAGAGCTATAATAGTACGTAAAAAATATCTAACAAAGCCATTAAATGGGTTATCATATAATAAAAAATCTAAAGAAACAATTAATCTAATTTCTAAAAAAGCCATTACAACAGATAAAATTAATATTAAAGAACAAACAAAATAATATAAAATATTAAACAACTTCTTCATAATTAATTCACCTTATAAATAGCACTAGCTAATTCTTCTGTAATAAAATCAACTATAACTATTCCTAACTTTTTATCTTGTTTATTAATTTCTTCTAATAACCATTTATTAATATCTTTTGCAGGGGTTCCTGCGTATAATGGAGGAAATGAATTTTCTAAATAACAACTAGTAAAGTTTAAAACTAATTTATTTGATGTTAAAGAATAATTTAATGTATTTATAATATCTTGTTTTTTAACATCAATACTTTCTAAACAATAATTATCTTGAACATATAAATCTCCTAGTTCAAAACTTGTAGAATCCTTCCAACCAAAATAGGCGTTTATTCCAATTGATTCACTAGTAAATCTATTTAAAATATAAATTTTACCTCTTGCTTCGCCTAAAGTAGTAGGTAAAGCACTACCTGTAATATTATCATATTTACTTAATTCTTCTAACACTTTATCATAAAAACTAACAGTTGATTTTTTAGAATCAGCATCTTCTTTAATAGATATAATAATAAACTCACTACTGTTTTCTTTAATAAAATCACTTATATCTTTTAAGACATTTTTAAATAATAACTTTTGATCAACAAAACTATGAACTATTCTTAATTCATCTTTAACTAGTTGTAGTCTTATATCTAAAAATCTTACACCTATTTTTAATTGATTAACAATACTCATATCTTGACATTTTCCAGCAACATCAAAAATTGATCTAGTAGCCCCAGAATCGTGCGTACCTGGTATTGACATATCAGAAATAACAGTATCATTAGCTAAATCTTTCATCCATAACTTCTTTTCATATTTAGAATTTATAGGAATAATTGCAACTAAAGCTATTAGTATTGCTACAATAGTTACTATAGATAGTTTAATAATATTTTCCTTATTTAATTTCATACAATACTCCATATTTTATTTGTATATGGATATTATATCATATTTTATAATATAATTTGAAATATAATACTTATTGATTATTGATAAATTATTCCCAAACAGTAATAATACCATCTACATAATGTCAATATAACCCACCAGTAGTAGATTTTTCTTCTGAATAATAATATATATCCCCATCTAGTAAATATACGGCTGATTACTGATTATTTTTATTCTTCCCCACACTAGACTGGCACCCCGCTCTTTAAGCATAGTGGCCAATTTTATGACCTACCATACCCTTTTGATATCCCAAAACTATTATTATACTGTCGCCCCCGATACTACGTAGCCATTTGTCAAATTTTAAATACTTCCTATGCTACTGATCCATCACAATTGTGTGCTTCTGTAGCTGATTATATGAGATTTTTGTACAAAAATAGCTTATAAATAACCAGAAATAGGTTACTTATAAGCTGTTTTGCATATATAGTCTTCAGAAACATTTTTAGTCACTATTTTTACACTAGTAGCAAAAGTGTCAAATTCTAGGGTTGAAATCTGTCAAATTCCACATGCCCAAGTATAAACCAGACATTAAAAAAGTGTCAAATTACCCCTTGATAATTTGACACTTGGCTTGTAAGTTTATTAACTTTTGTTTGCTTCTTTGGTATAACAAGTATAACATAACATGGAATAAAAGTAAAGGAGAGTGAAACAGAATGTTAGCCAATAAAGAATATTGAATTAATTTTTCAAATAATTAATCTTCTTCATCAGATAAATATCCATATTTCGCTAATTGTTTTTTATATTCATCCGAAAAATCATTTTGACTTTGTTTTTCATAAAAACTCCACTTACAATTTTTACATTTAAGTGCAACTTCTTGTTTACTTTCAGAATAATCATCATTTAATACTTCTTTTATGATTTGATTATTCTTTATTTCAAAGTGAATTGATGTTTCACGAGGTCTACCTATATTTTTAATATATCGTTCAGCAAAACCAAAATATTTTAATTCGGAATCATTAACAAATTTGTCAAAATAGTCTTTTCTTATAAAAATAGTAAATGAGGCAGGATCTGAATAATAAGAACTTTTATTATTATTACAAATTATTATACTTTCACCATTTGAATTTTTCCATGTTGCATCTGAATTATTATATTTTAAATTTAATTTTAAAATAAGACTAGCAGGAGGAATTGACATTGTTGTATTATCTAATATATCACTGTTAGAGCTAATGGTTTTAATGTCTTTACACAACCATTGTTTTTGATTACACATGTAATATTGTTCAATACATTTATTATATTCATCCAATTCAATTGTTAAATATCTAGCCTCTCCATCTCTTTTAATTGTTTCGTCATTAGATGTACAGCACCAGAGTAAATAGGTATCTTCCCATAATATCCCCTGAACATCACTATCTTTAATTGATATTCTTCCACCTAAAATCAGCCACTCCGCATTGTCTAAAACAATTGGTTTTAATAAATTAATTATATTTTTTCTAGTTAACTCAACATTTTTAAGCCACATATCATCTTTTACACTTGGTATTTCAACATTATTAACAAGCAAATCATCAAGTTTTTCTATCTTATATTGATAAGTTGGAATCGGAGCAATTATATTTATTTCTTCTCCATATTCAAGTGGATCATATACTTCATAACCAATTGAATCTTGTTTATTATTATAAGTTCCAAAATCTTTTAAATAATAATTGCACATCAAACTTCCATATAGTAGTCCTTTAGAAATATCTACACATTTTAAAAATAATGAGTTTTCGAATTCTCCAGGGTGATCAAATCTTTTATTTACATCAAGTGATTCATCATAATAATCAAATATTTCATTAATCACTTTTTCAAATGAATATAGAAAAGAATTAATATCTAATACATCGCTATTATACGAAAGTCCTAATTTTTGTTTTGCAATATCATAAAATTTCATACTACTATTACATTCACCATTTTTAACACAATTAAATTCTTCTTTTAATATATTATTAATATATCCAATAGTTTCTTTATTCTCCTTCAAAAATTTATTATGTAAATTAATATTTTTCTTCCCCCAATATCTAAATGGCAAAAAAGTTTTATCCATCAAATCTACTGTAATTAATAATGAATTTAATTCTTCTGAAATATCGTAATTTTCATTTTCATAAAAGATGTTCTTTCTATCCCAATATATGAACTCATAATCTTCATTTAAATAAGATGCAATTCTCCTTACACTCTTTGCAGACAACCTTTCCTCATTTATTTTTAACTGTTTCATAAATTCGGTAACTTCATCATCACTTGACAAATAATACGATAAAACAAATATTATACTTTCAATAATATAATAATCCTTAAACTTGTAATAATCAAAAATTAACTTTGACTTATAATCTTTATTATACAAAACAATTTCATACAATAATTTTGTGGCTAGCATTCTTACATCTTTATTTGAAGCGGAACAACACCATATTGAAAAATAGTATGCTTCCTCTAATCTTTTAGTTTCTGATTTGTTAACAGTAATAAAATACAATAAATTCTTTAGCCTTCCTACAATATTATCTAAAAAATATTTTCCTGATAAGTGTTTAGATAATTCTGCAGTTTGTTTTTTTTCATCATTATAATAATCATTAAAATAATTTACACAATTAAATGGTTTATCAGTGTATCCACCACAAATATCAAAAAGTTCTTCATCTTTTTTTAACTTAAAATATTTTAAAAAATTAGGAATAGTTGACTTATCAAAATTAATTTTCAGTAATGTTTCAGGAGCAAAATCTTCAATTAATTTTGTTTCTTTAAGAATTTCGTAAATAATATCATATTTTGATCCATATTTATCAAATATAGTTAATATTAGTGCCTCTTCTAAAGATGGCATATTTTCTAATTTTGAGATTATGATTTTAATTTGATCTTCTTTTGTATTATCTTTTAAATCTTTAAAAGCTGAACGAGCTATTAAAAAATCCGATAATGAATCAATTGTAAAATAATAATAATCAATACCATTTGATTCAAATTTATCTATCATTTTAATTTGACTCATTACATTTATATATTCAATATAACGACTTGTGTTTAACTTTAAATTATTTATATCAATAGATTTTGTGTTATTTTGATACATCCACTCAGCAATTTTCTTAGTATCCTCCCATATATCTAAACCACTACTAGATAAATTATTCTTTTTAAAAACTTTATCAATCACATCTTTTATAAAATGTTCATAAATATACGTTATTGATGTTATATTATTATTTTGATTCTCAATAATTTTTGAACTATTAAGTAAATTACATAACATATTTAACAATAATGGATTATTAGAAAACAAAATATTTTCATATTTATAAATATCTGGAACAGGTTTTTTAAGAAGTTCCATTAATGCTGATTCATATGAAACACCTTGAAAATTTAATTGATATTTTAACATTGTATTAAGTTTTTCAATTACTTCATTTGTTAATGTGTTATTTCGATAAGTAATTATTATTCTAATATTTTCGCTTAGAGTTAACTTTGATATTTCATCTAATAATTTGATTTGTATATCTTTTCCAATTTCATTTATGGCATCTACTATAAAAATAAACTTTTCATTTTCAACTATTTTAGCGAGCTCATTGAAGTTTATAAAAGATAAGTCCTTTAAAAATTTTCCATATATGCATAAATGAGATATTTGAACTTTTGATAATTCATCTTCTAAACACTTAATAAAATAACTTTTCCCAATACCTCCTGGACCTTTTATTACACAAAATTCATGCATTTTCACTACATCTTCTAAATAATATGTATTTATTCCGGACCATAATTCATTTTTGCTAAAGATTACATTTTCCATTTCTTTTATTTGCATTAAAAATTTTTCTTTATCTATTTCAAAAGAATTATAAGAATCATATATTTTCTTTAAATTTAAAAATTCCTTATATCCATCTTTTCTAGAATCATAAGCTGCTAATTTTGGTAATTTTCCAATAAGTATTTCTAACAAGTTTGGATCATTCCACTCCATCTCAATATTATTATTTGTTATTTCATTAATTTTTCTTCTATGATACGCATTCACTTCTTGATAATCCATAACTTCACCTACTTTGTTACTAATTATATCATTTTTAGCACTAATAATCTAGTTCTTTGAAAAATTTTAATGTAACGAACTTGTTGTGTTACAATTGATGTAAGACTTTCATAATTAAAAAAAGATCTAAACCCTGATATAATTTTAATTTATAATATCACGCAATTACAGACTATATAAAAATAACAGATAATACGAAAGTATTATCTGTTTTACTTATATCTATGTAATTAAATCTTTTTAATCATTAACAAAATCAAATATATAATCTGAAGTTAATGATATCTGTTCAAAAGCAGTAATTGTAGGTGTTCCATCACCTTTTTGATTACCATACATACCAAAATACGCGTGACATCCACCTTCAATTATTACTTCTTTATAACCATCTGGTAAGTTATCTTTATTTTCGTTGTATTTGTCTTTATTTAAAACATTATCAAAACTTCCATAAATTGATAACACTTCAATATTGTTATCAGTTAAATCATATGTAGAGTATGATCCTAATAATATTAATCCATTAAAACGACTACTATTTTTATCTAAATAGCTTGCAGCCATAGAACCACCCAATGAGTGACCTCCAATGTACCACTTGTCTATATTTGGATAATAATCAAAGACATCATCTGCTTTATTTATACCAAATACTGCCAAATTAAAAGGCATATCTATTAGGATACAAAGTATTCCTTTTGATGCAAGATCATATATAAGTGCTTCATATGATGTGCTTTCTACTTTTCCACCAGGATAAAAAATAAATCCTGTATCATAACTTTCTGGAATATATGAAGTAATACCTTTTTTATTAATTTTCTTTTCAACATTAAAATCCTTAGTATATGCTTCTATTACAAGTTCATCAGCGTGATAATAATCTGAAACATAAATTACAAATATAATAATAAATACAAATATTATACTAAATGTAATTATTAATCCTTTAAATAATCTATTCTTTTTATTTTTAAACATTGTATTAAAACTTCCTTTAATAATTTATCTTAATAAATTATAACATAATACATATTTAATGTCAAATTCTTTTTTTATTAATAATTCCCTGTTATTGTTATGTTAAAATTGATGTGAGACTTTCATAATTGAAGAAAAATCTAAAACCTGATATAATTTTAATTTATAATAACACACCTTTATAGACATGACTAAAATTATCCACAATCTTGGTGGTACATAATTGAACATAAAATACTAAACTACTTATATGAAAGACAAATATAAAATATTTATAAAAACAAATACCATTTATGTTACACCTATTAATGCTTGTGGAATTATTACTTCTTCTACGGTTATTATACCGCAAATAAATTAATACGTCAGTTCTTTTATAATAATATTTTAATAAAAAAGTATGCCTTAAAACCTAAAGCATACTTAATATGTTAATACTTATTTGGGAATTTTTCCTTCCCTAATTGCCATAAATATCTATCTAAATCTTTTAGATTGTATTCTTCTATTCCATATAGTTTTTGAAAATCAATCAATATATTTTTAAACTTATCATATTGTTTTAAATCATCATTATTAAAATTAAAGTTTGGATTTATCTTTCTGAAATATTTTAAAACTTTTTCTACATATGAATCATATATAGGATAAGCTGTAGGATTATGATGACTACAATACTTTGAGGCAAAAGAATAGAAATATTTATTTTTACCAGAAATTGTTACTTTAGCAATATCATCTACAAGTGTTGGATCACAATTTACTAATCTTTCATCTATATTTAATGATAGTATGTGAGTAGCAACTGAATATATTTTAAAAATATTTGTGCTATAAAAATCGTTTAGAACACTACATTTAATTAATATATTTTCTAAATTATCATTATACTTAAAATCTCCAAAGAATAATTTATCCAGTGCATTCTCTTGTGCTACATAGTCAGGTAAACTATTCCATAAATTCAAGTATTTTTCTACTTCTTCTTTGCACGGAGTTACCAAATAATTGTTGTACATATTTTATTCCTTATTAGTTTAAATTTAAATTATAAATATTATCACCATAAAACTATTTTCTCAAATTATTAAATTTAATACATTTATAAAAGACGATATAAATTTCTCCTTTGAGTATATTTATAATTATTAACATACCTTGCAAACGGTTTCTTTTGCTGGTACTTTCATCTTTTTCGTCATCTATATGTTGTATTTAACATACCTAGCAAACAGTGTCCTGGTGTGTTTCTAAATTTGCAGCTATCATCTATATGTTGTATTTAACATACCTAGCAAACTATAGTTAGTCTATACAGGCTTTTTTTATATCATCTATATGTTGTATTTAACATACCTAGCAAACACATAATTCAATGATTTTTCTATTATTTCAATCATCTATATGTTTTATTTAACATACCTAGCAAACTAAAGATGTTTAAAATATTCATAAGTATCAATCATCTATATGTTGTATTTAACATACCTAGCAAACTACAATTTATGGCAATGCTACGAAAACTATATCATCTATATGTTGTATTTAACATACCTAGCAAACATTTAGTCCTAAATATTCAAGTAATATAATATCATCTATATGTTGTATTTAACATACCTAGCAAACTATTATATATAAAAAACTATTTAATATAATTATCATCTATATGTTGTATTTAACATACCTAGCAAACAGAGCATGTGGACACCCACGCATTAAAAAAAATCATCTATATGTTGTATTTAACATACCTAGCAAACATAATGTTCATTATCAAGTCTAGGTCCAAATCATCTATATGTTGTATTTAACATACCTAGCAAACTGGAATTATCCACTAGATGAAATTGATTATATCATCTATATGTTGTATTTAACATACCTAGCAAACAAATATAATTTTATTTATAAT
>JBGVCU010000013.1:0-2661 GCA_045119035.1 Bacilli bacterium
TATATAAATAAATATATTTATTTTAAAATTTGGTGAGTTTGTTGTTTACAACAAATCTTACCAGACTCTTGGGAAGGAACTCTCGGAGTATAAAGCTTTTAAGTGTTTAGATTTTCAAGATCAAAAGCACTTAAACTACAATCAAATATTTGATTGTAAATAGAAGCTACTGACCTTTAGGTCAATAGCAGTTCACCGTGTGGTGGGAACTCAGTAATTTTGCACTCATAGTTCAGTTGGTTAGAACGATGGACTGTTAATCCATGTGTCGAAGGTTCAAGTCCTTCTGAGTGCGCCATGTATTCATAGCTCAGTCGGTAGAGCAGTGGACTTTTAATCCATTGGTCGAGGGTTCGAATCCCTCCGAGTACACCAGATTGAATGTTTAAAGTAGAATAATCGCGAGTTGGAGAAGTGGTATCTCATTAGGCTCATAACCTAAAGGTAGGTGGTTCGATTCCATCACTCGCAACCATTTTTAAGACGTTTTAGTAAAAACGCCGAAAAGGTTGAATAGGAGTAGTGACCTATTTGACTTGCCTCATAAATTGAGGTCGAAAGTTATAATTAAGTCAATTCAAAAGGTGTTCATACTGCCTTTATTGTGATTGCTAAGTGTTAATGTATCTAAATTGAACGATAATGGTACATTGTTTAATTAAACGAGTAAGATAAGAATTTATTTGGTCTAGATATTGACTAGGATAACAACCTTCTAAGAAATTTTACAAATCACTTGAAAAAGTAAAAGAGACTTAGAAAAACGTTTTTTGAGTTCCTTCTTAGTTCAGTCGTAGAACGGCGGACTCATAATCTGTTGGTCGAGGGTTCGAATCCCTCCGATTTAATAGTTTTTAATACTTTTGAATGCATTATTATATAATAAAAACATATTTTTAAGAGGAATATTGTAATGGAAATTATTAAAATTGCTTTAGGCGCAACTATATTTTTTATCTTTAGTTTATTTTTTGCAAATGTTTATATCGTCGATCAAGGTGAGAAAGCAGTTGTAACCAATTTTGGTGAAATCAGTAAAACATGGAGTGCAGGATTTCATATTAAAATCCCATTTGTACAGTCAGTAAAAAGATATTCTGTACGAGTTCAAAAAACTGTTTTTGGTGATGAAGATAGAGTGTTGTCAGCATATTCTAACGATCAACAGATTATCGAAAACTATTCAATTGCAATTACATGGAATTACGATCCTACACGTATTGAAGACGTTTACAAATATTTTGGAACTTCAGATGATGAGTCAATATTTCAAACTGTCGTATCTCCTACAATTCAGCAAACATCAAAGACTATTTTCGGTCAGTTTACTGCACAGACCATTGTTCAAGATCGTGCTAAACTAGACAACGCATTAGAACATCGAATTAAAGAACAATTATCGAAATATCCTATCCAAATCATTTCGGTACAAATTATAGACATTAATTTCTCAAAGACTTATGAGAATGTTATCGAACAAACAGCTCAGAAAAAACAAGAAATTGAGAAATCAAGAAATGAATTAAAGAGAATTGAAATTGAAACCCAGCAGCAGGTTGCAAAAGCAGAGGCTGAAAACAAGGCTATTAAGTTAAAAGCAGATGCTGAAGCTTATCAGATTTCAGTAAAAGCAAAAGCTGAATCTGATGCAATTAAGTTAAAAGCTGAAGCCTTAAAAGCTAATAAGGATTTAGTAGATTTAAAACTTGCTGAAAAATGGAATGGCACAGTTCCTCAGACTGTTGTGGTAAATGATGGAAAATCAGTATTGCCATTATTAAACATTGAAAAATAAATTTTATTATACCCTCTTTAAAGAGGGTATTTTATATAAAATCAACGGATAAAAATATGAACCTTTGAGTCAATAGCAGTTCACTAATTAAAAGTATTTGAAATCTTTTTAATATATGTTTTTATCTTTTCAGATTGATTTGTGATTTGCTGTTGATATTCTAGTATACTTTCAAGAACACCGTTTAAATTGTCTTTAGTTACTATTAAATCTGTGTTAATTATATCTTCGATTGTATTACAATTAACTTTTATTTCAGACAATATTGTTTCAATTCTTTCAAGATATTCATTTGATTTACCATCGTCAATGATAACATTAAGTTTTCTTTCGTTTATATAATCGGCAAATTTCATTGTTTTCTCCATTAACTTAAAAATCGTCTATAATGCTATTTATTCGTGTGTAATCCTATTATAAACTTAATTATATCGTTCTATCAACGTTTTAATTGATTTATTACTTAAATTTAGGTTGGTATTTTGATTATCCTCTAAAAGATAATCAAAAGCAAATTCAGTATAGTATACAAAAATATTAAAAACTATTAAAAAATATTTAAAATTTTTGTTATTTTTGTTATTTTTTTTTAAAAATTAGAATTATAAATGATATTAAAAATGAAAGCAAAAAAGTTTTAAAATTATTAAATATAACAAGAGTTATTTTACATAATTATGTTGAAAAGTATTAATTATTTTAAAATATCTCTTGATTTTTCTATATAAAAAATTATAATAATATAAGTTATTTTAAAAAGGATTATAAATGCAGTTAAGTGCTAATGTTCTAATTGATTCCAATACGTTCTTTAGAGAGCAATTTTTGCTTTCTAAGAACCTTTATAATCAAGGAAGGTACTTAAT
>JBGVCU010000014.1:0-4167 GCA_045119035.1 Bacilli bacterium
AGAGGTCTTACGCTTTTTCTTAGATTTGTTTCTCATCTTTGAAATAGTCGTATTTAAAGAATCAATCTTCTCTTGAAGTGATTCCATTTTAGATCTCTTTGTTGAAAACTCTGGTGCTTTCGCACCAAAACTATCAACAAAGAAGTCTCTTAATGAAAAATCTAATCCTATATGATTGTTTTCTTTACGATCTTCACGAACTTTATTGATCTCAATACATAATGAAATAGTATAAGATCCAGTTTTTGTTCTTTTAACTACTGCTGATTTAATTTTACCATTTAAAAATTCAGATTTAATATTTTTACATCTGAATTGAACTTTTTCCTATTTTTGGAATATAAACATATGAATTTGACTTGCAGTCATGATCGTATGATAACTTTAAATTATTACTATAAAAATAATCTGAGTGAGATTTTTTAGATCTAAAACGAATTAATCCTACTTGTTGACCTTTTGTTCTTTTAGATCTATTAATTTTATTAACTTGTTTAAATTTATAAAGAACCTGTTGAAGAGCCCATGAATATAGATCTTTAAGAAATTCATACTCAGTACATAATTCCTTATAATCCTTATAATTAGGAAGTCTATTTTCTTTAATACAATTTAAATACTGTTCAACATATTGATTATATATGAATCTACAGCCATTTAAATGTTTAGACAAAAGAACCTTTTGATTATCATCAGGTCTTAGTTCAAGAACTAAACCTCTGATAGTCTTGTTAGGTTGTTTCTTTTGTCTCATTTAAATTCCTTTTAATTATAAATATATTTATATTTACATATAATCTCAACGTCTGTATATATGAACCTAAAGGTTCATATTTTTATCCGTTGGTTTTATATAAATAAAATATATTTAATATTTTAAAATTTGGTGAATTTGTTGTTTACAACAAATCTTACCAAACTCTTGGGAAGGAACTCTCGGAGTATAAAGCTTTTAAGTGTTTGGATTTTCAAGATCAAAAACATTTAAACTACAATCAGATATTTGATTGTAAATAGAAGCTATTGACCTTTAGGTCAATAGTAGTTCACAAATAAACTAAAGGATTAGAGATGAGCACGGATTTTGAAAAACAAAAACAGCTGATAGATGCTGAAATATCATCATTAGACGATGTTTATAATTTTTATTTAAGATATTTTAAAACATTCGATGGAACTCATTATTTCTTTATGAAAATTATTTTAATGTTAATTAAAGAAAACAAAGAACTAAAATCAAGGTTAAAGGAGTAAACAATGGATATTATTGAGTTTTTAGAAAAACAATATTTTGAAGACTTATTGTCAGTTTTTAGCTTAGCAGGTGTTAATACTGAAAGTGCAATTACATCATTTATTGAGGATTTTCCAGCAGATGATGTCATCACAATTGGTGATAAATTAAAGGAAAATGAAGCATTTGAGTTAAAAGATTTTAATAATAAATTATCTAAGTTTACACCGTTAGAAATTTCAAAAATGACCAGGCATTTGGAACTTGACTTCGATTTAGATTCTTATAAATTTTTAATTGAAGATCATGAAGTTGTTTCATTATCTAAATTTGGGTACATTCATTATATTACTTCTGATCTAAGCAATGCATATAAAAAGTATATTATTAACAATCTATCTAAGTTTTCAGATTTTTATGGAAATGTTGGAATGCTTGATTATTTCGATAATGACGAAATTAAGAAACTAGTTAAAGATTATAATAACAATCCAAACAAATATAAAAATACTATTTTATCAAAATTCACAAACGCACTTAATACAGTATCATTTGATTAAGAAATATTAGTTTTATTTTTAATCTTAATTAGTTCAATATTTAACTTTACATAATAACTCCCATACCTCTATAGGTAGGGAGGATATCAAAGGAAATCATTTAATGTGTATTGTATGCAAATATCTGCACCTTTAAAATAATTTATTCTACTTTTACGTATTCAAGATTAAATTGTTTACATGTAAATTCTATAATCTTATTAAAGACGTCTGCATATTCTCTATATTCACGAATACCAACATTTTTCAATGCAATTTCATGCTTATATTTAGCACTATTATATATTACACTATATGGTCTATGGTAAATATCATATGCTATATCCATGTTCATAGCACGACAACATGATATGTAATCGAGTGCAAACATAAACACAACTGTCATTGCTTCTGATTGTTTGTTAGCTTTGCTCAATTCACTTTGAAAACGAATTGACCCATAATTCAAATGCACATAAGGAGGCAATCCTCCATTGTCAATTGATTGTATTACACTTTCAATTGTTATAAACTCATGTAGATTTAATATATTGAGGTTGCAATTGTTGATTAAATGCTCTTCTGAAATGGAATCATCAGTATTATTATCATAAACGCGATAATAATCAGTTATGCTATCATTAAAGCAAATAAAAATTTCTGATCCTATTCTTCTTTTTATGTCAAGTTTACTATAATCGTCACGATTGATAAAAGCAATTGCGTCGCACGTTTTAGATTTTTCAAAAATCCATTTCAAATCCGTCATCAATAAAAAATCATAATCAACATGAACGCATATATCATAATGTTTTATTTGTTCGCACGCTATAAAAAGTTTAGAGTGCCATATGAGGTTTTTTGAATGTTTGTATTTTTTATAGTATTCAAAATCACAATGTTTTTTGAATATAATGTTTTTTGAATATGGATATAATTTAATTTTCCATTTAACTATACTATCATTACCAACATTTAAAATATAATCAAAATTATATGACTGTGAACTGATCAATTTCTCGTAATGTGATTTTAGGATTTTAGAAATTCGCTCAAGTCTATCAGCATGATCACCTGCTGTTATAGGACATTCAACACAACTATAAAATAATACTCTCATGTATTAAAAACCATTAAAAACTATTAAAAACTATTAAAAAATATATAAATTTTTTAACATTAAAATACTTTTTTTATTTAATAGAATGAAATTCTATATGGTCTATACAAAAGACCTCTATCAATTATTTCCTGTATAACAGGAAACTCGTTGACTTCTTTTAAATGTAGATATTTACGTAGAATATTTAAAACTCCATTAATATCAGCATTTAATGCTTTACCTAATGAAGATAAAAATAAACCTCGTTTAATTCTACTTCCTTTATATTTATCATGATGCTTAACTTCTTCAAAAGCTAAAGCATCACACTTTGATGTATAGGATTCTTCTTGTGTAACAAGATTTATTCCTATCATCTTACATTTATACTCTAGCATCTTTAATAACTTATAAAATGGAATTGATATAAAGTTTTGGTTGGTTTGTTTACCTAATTGAATGGAGTCTTTCCAGTCTTTATTTCTGCCAAAAACTATTGTATCAATTTTGTGTTTCACACAATAATTTACAAGATATTTGGATGCTTTATGCAGTATATCTGTAATCTTTAATTCTCGTTTTAAAGATAAAGTTTCAATTTTACTTTTATTATAATTATAATCTTGTTTATCACCTTTTAAAGGTCTTTCAGATTTTAATTTACTTAGTTCTTTATTAAAGTATTGATTTATAGACTTTAAAGGTTTTCCATTTAAAATAAAACAATCATCTTTAGAAACACAGGAACAAAGATTATTCATACCTAAATCAACACTTAAATAATCATTTTGATTTAAATCTTCATTTATTGTTTCTACTTCATAACTTATAGATACTCTAACTTTCTTTCCTTTAGGAATAAAATTTATAGTTTTAAAGTTCTTTAATTCCTCTTTATAGATATTATTCGGAATATGAACTTTATGTTCTTTATTAATAACTATAAATTGATCTTTAATCTTTATGGACTGATAGTCAAAATATAGAATACCTAAAGTGTCCTTATATTTAGGTGGTTTAGGCATTCCTTTATATTTTGAAGGATTTACTTTAAAATCCTTAAGTGCATTAAAATATGATTTATAACATTTACATAAAGCTCTAAGTGTATTTTGAGCAACTTTAGCTTTACAGAATTTTTTATAGTTATTATATTCAGGATTTGGTTCAGATCTTAATTTTCTATTTAATGTTGTTTCATTTATAAAAGTCTTGTTTTCATTATATTGTTCATTAATTAAGTACCTTCCTTGATTATAAAGGTTCTTAGAAAGCAAAAATTGCTCTCTAAA
>JBGVCU010000015.1:0-16976 GCA_045119035.1 Bacilli bacterium
AAAAATGACTAAACCTACAGAACACCCAAGGTATCATGAGGTCCAACAAATCAATAGATCGTGACATACTACCTATCAACTAAATATAGTATAACATATTATTGTCAAGTTGTCAAGGGTTATTCTACTTCTTTTAGTGGAGTACTAGAAATCCAATAGTCTTTACCAGCTATGTTAATTAATGCTGTGTTTTGTTTTACATTAATATCTTTAACAGTATATGTTCCAGTTAATTGAACTCTTGAGCCTTTATGTAGAATCTGGTCAACTTTTTCTTTTGGAGCTGATGACTTTTTTCTAAAAGCATGCAAGCCACTCATATTAATAACCATAACTTGACACTTATTAGGATTTTGTGAAAAGTACCAACAACTCTTTCCGTCCCAATGGTCAAATATTGCTATGTGATTACTACTCCATATACACAAATCGCCTTGATTCATAGCTGTAACTGGTACTTCATCAAAGTATTTTTTAAGTAGTGATAGTTTTGGCTCTACTAACATATTCTTGACATTACCACAACCAGATAAAATTGAAGATGGAAGATTTAGTACTTCAACCATATAGAATTGAGCTAGATCCCAACATTGCGCACCATAATATCCATCAAAATCAATATATTTTCCATTATATTTTTTCTTAAATTCTTGATATGTCATATAATCATCTCCTAACTATTAAATTTTTAATTACATCTTTACATATATTTTTAATTTTTACTGATTCAAAATAAACATTTCCGAGTTTATAATTCTCTATAAATGAATTCCAACAATTGTATTTTTTAGCAATTGAATATAAAAGTGTATTAGGTGAATGATCAGCTGTTGTAGTTGCAAACACAAATCCATTATCTATATAATCATTAGATACATACATTTTTCCGTTATCATAATCAATCCATACACCTAGTCTTATATCCTTATATATAAAACTAAATGAAAATTTAGATTGTCCAGATTTCTTTTCAATAAAAACTCTGTTATCATCTGTAAATTTATTATCTATTGCATAATCTTCGTATTCAGTACCAGCAACTAATTTACCGAACTTTGTTTCTTTTTTCGCTTTTATATAAGCTTCATTTTGTAAATACTGCAAAAGAATCATTCCATCTTTAAAAAGCTTTATATCATTATTATATGGTAAAGCTAGGTCGAAAAACATAAAGTATGGATTAACTTCAGTAACAGCATTCGCAAGCATAAAGACTTTAATATCACGCATTCTACCTACTGTTTCAAGTAAACCTAAAAATGCAAGCACTTCATCTTTTAGATAATATCCTTGTCCAGATTCAATTAAGAACTCATCAAATATAATATAATAGACATCACTAAAATTACTTGATTTTAGTTGTTGAGCTGTTGATAATGTTACACCATATCCAGCTACTTCTTCATCGATTAGAAAAGCATTACCATGAACTTCAAATGTATGATTAGGAAACTCTTCATTTTTAATTATTTCAGTGAAGAATTTTTTCATAGATTTAGAAAGCTCTGTTTTATATCTTCTTAAATATATGAATTGTCGCTTCTTCTTTAAAAAATCCTTAATCACAAGTTTAGTAGCTCCATAAGTTTTACCAACACCACGTGAGCCAATTAAAATATTTAGGAGTGCATTGTATGAGATAATTCTATCATAATTGTAATAGATGTTTTTATCCATAATATACACTCCTCATTTAATAGCAATAATATTATATAATATAACAGGACATCACTCCAATATCAATAACTGGTACGCTCTTCACGTATGATATTCCAGCTAGATCATTATATTTTGAATATAATACATCACTATTTATATTATACCATAAAATCATAAATTTGTAAAATATTGACACTTTACAAAAAAGTTTTATAAAAAGTATTGACTTTTAAAAAAGACTATAGTAAAATAAAAGTACATTAAAGAAAGGTAGGTTAGGAGAAATGGAAGAAAGAGTAAAAGCAAAATATAAAGAATTACAAGAAGAGTTAGACATGTATGTTAGTGAACTTATTAATGGTCACCTATATACAGAAGAATACTTAACAAAAAGAATAATGGAAGTTAAGATTGAAATTAATTTATTAGAGGAGTTGTTAGAAAATGATTAAAAAGAGATATGTTTTAAAAAAGGAAATAAAAGAAGAATTACTTAACTTAACACTTGAGGTATTAGGACTTGTGACTATTTCTGGAATTGTTATTTTACTTATTTTACTAAACAGATTAATGTTCTAGGTGATAACATGGATAAAGAATACAAAGAAATAATGCAATTTCTACTGGATCATATACCAATTATATTAGATATTGAAAAAGGTGATTTAAAATTTGATACTAGAAATATGTATTATAAAGTATATAAATATTTATATGAACTAAAAGAAAAGAGGAAGTGATAAAGAGTGAACAGAACAATAGAAGACATACAAAAAGATATAGAATTATTAGGAATAAAAGGTGGTTATGATATAGAACAATTATTAACACCTCAAGACTGTAGAAGATTATCTTATGAAATAGAAAGACTAAATAATATCATAAATGAAATAGAAAAAGAAAGATGCCGATTAAGAAATTCAAATGAATTACTAGAAAATGCAATAGATACTTTGCGAAAAAGAAATGAAGAAATATACGAAGGTTTTATGGCAACACAAGAAGAATTAAAAGAGTATGCAGAAGAAAATGAACAATTACACTCTATCATAAAAGAAGTTAGAGAATATATAATGTCAGAACTAATAACTGAGTGGGATATTGCAAATTGTGGACATGTTAGCGGAAGTGATTTACCAGTAGAAGCAATTACACCAATATTAGATATATTAGATAAGGAGAAAGATAATGAGTAAGGATAAAGTTATAAATGATTTACTATCTCGTATAGCAAATTTAGAATATGAAGTAGAAAAATTAGGAAAATTAAATAAAACAATGATAAATATGATTGAGGATCTTTATGATTGTTATTATGAAGATGATGAAAATGAATAACATATATTTAGAATTAATTGATTTAAAAACACTTAAAATATTTACTAAATATTTTAAAACCGAATATGATAGACAAAAGTTTGTAAGTAAGTTAAAATATAGTAAAAAGTTAAAAGTAATAAATTCATATAATTACATGTAGTAATAAAAGGTGCGTTTAAATATTTAGAAAGGAACTCCCTATTGTACTTAAATTATCGTACCTTTTGTTATATAAATTAAAGAAAGGAGATGTGACATATTGCAATAATATTATTAACTGTTTTAATTATCATAAATATATTAATTATATATTCTATGATATCTCTAGCTCATGAAATTAGTGATCTAGAATATTTTCAAGAAATTGATGACAATGAAGAAAGTGAGGAAAAATAATGAATAATGTCGTATTGATTGGAAGATTAACAAATGATTTAGAATTAAAAGAAGTAGGAGAAAGCAAAGTAATTAACTTTAGTTTAGCTGTTCCTCGTAACTATAAAAATAAAGATGGAGAAGTAGATACTGATTTTATTAATTGTAGTATCTGGAATGCTTCAGCAGAAAATATGAAAGAGTTTTGTAAAAAGGGTGATTTACTTGCTGTTGAGGGATCACTTCAAACATCAACTTATGAAAAAGATGAAGTAAAACATTATAAAACTGAAGTTAGGGTTGATAGAGTACGTTTTTTACAACCTAAGAAAGTTGAGGTTGTAGAAGATGGAGAATAGTTTAGTAGTTACTAATTTTGGTGAATTAGAGAAAAGTGAATCAAGTACTAAAATGAGTATCTATACAACTATTGACAGTACTGATGTGAAAACATTATACAACCTAGATAATGCTTCATGTGACTTTAAGCTTAATGATTGTAAAGGTCAAAACATAAGAGTTAAAGAAGTACTTATAAAGAATTTTGATTATTACAAAGATGAAAATGGTGAAGAGTTAGAAACACCACTTAATAAAAAGATAACAATTTTAATTGATGATCAAGGAAAAACTTATGTAACAGCAAGCAAGATATTTGCAATCCAGATGTTGAGATTTATCGCACGTTTTGGAAATGATGTTATTAAAGATGGATTAGAAATTAAAATAACTGAAAAAGATATAAAGGGTTCTAAAAACAAAGGTTTAGGATTTGAACTTATTTAAGAGGTGAAAATATGAGGAAGAGTGAAAAAATATATTATGACTTAACAGAATCGGTTGAATATGTAGAGTTATTAAAGACACGTTTTTACTTTTCCTCTTCTTTTAATAAGGAACGATTTTTGAGGGGGTACGAATCCTATATTAAAACTGAAGAGGATAAAATAATAGCTAAATATGGTGTAAAAATATCAATTAGATTTTATTTATTAATGGCTTATTATTTAAGAATTGAAAAGAGAGGTTTTTATATTAAAAGATATTGTGATGTAACAGATGACTTTACAATTAACATAAAGAAAGATCACGTGTCTTTTACAGAAATCGAGGTGTAGTATATGGAATCACTTATAAAATGGAAAAGAGGAGATTATGTAAAATTATCAAAAGCTGTGTCAAGATATAATACTTTAATCAATACAAGTGCTGTTAATTCAGAAACTTTACCAGAAATTCAAAAGTATAGTGAATTAAAATCAAGTATTACTACACGAAAAGAATTAAATCGAGTTGTAAACTCTTTAAAAAGAGCAAATAAAGAAAATTTGAGTAAAACTGTTAAATTTGATTCTGGAGAATCTTTAACTAAATATGAATATGATGAACTTAAAAAACAACGATCTAATGCTTTACGATCTTTAACACGTGAGAAAAATAAAATATTAGAAGAACGTCCATCAATTGGAATGGGTGATGAACGAATATCTGAAATAGAAGCAATTCAAACATCACTTCAGAATTTAGAAAATAAAACTGGAAAAAATTTTGAAAAAACTATTTTAAGGATTCAAAAATTAGGTGTTGCTGACAGAAGAATGAAAAAAGCATTAACATTTAGAGAAAATATGTATACAGCATTAGAGGGTGTATCTAATTTTGAAAATTATGAAATACTTAAAAAAGAACTTGATAAAATAAAAAATCCTCAAAAATTTTTTGAATATGTTAAACAATCACCAATTTTAATGGATATATTCTTATGGTATAAAAATCCAGAAGTTTTGCATTATGGATCATTTTCATCAAATCAAGAAGCTTTTAACTCATCATTACTTTTTCATTTAGGAATTGAAGATATTGAAACATAGTGAAAAGATATACAGCTGATTTTGAAACTGCAACATGGATTGAAGATGAAAGTTATGTATGGGCTTGGGCTTTATGTGATATTGATAATCCAGAGAATGTAGAAATCGGAAATAGTATTGAATCATTTTTTGAACGTATTAAAAAAGAGAAAAATGCTTTAATTCTATTCCATAATTTAAAATTTGATGGTGAATTTATTCTTTACTATTTATTATCTAATGGATATGAATATGTTGGAAAAAATGAAAAACGTGATAAAACATTTTCAACTCTTATATCTGATATGGGATTATTTTACCAGATTGAAGTATATTTTGAAGTTACTAAAAAGAAAACAAAAAAGATTACTTTTAATGATTCATTAAAGCTTATCAATCAAACTGTAGAATCAATGCCAAATACATTTAATTTAGAAGAAAACAAGCTTGAGATAGATTATAATTATCCACGTGAAGTTGGTCATGTATTAACAGATGAAGAGATAGCATATATTAAAAATGATGTTGTAATTGTTGCGAAAGCTTTAAAATATTTGTATGATATGGGATTAACTAGAATGACAGCTGGTGCTAATGCTTTATCGGAATTTAAAGAATTAATTACAATGAATACTTTTAGACAAATGTATAAGCCATTAACATATGAAATAGACGGGGATATTAGAGCTTCATATAAAGGTGGTTTTACATATTGCAATCCAGCTTTTAAAGGAATCACAACTGGAGAGGGTGAAGTGTTAGATGTAAACAGCATGTATCCATCGATAATGAGGTACGAACTCCTACCCTTTGGAGAGCCATTCTTTTTTGAAGGACAATATAAAGAGGATAAAGTATATCCGTTATATATTCAAAGAATAACTTGTTCTTTTCATCTTAAAAAAGATAAAATACCAACTATACAAATAAAACACTCTAGATTCATTGATAATGAGTATTTAACTGATTCTGGAGATTTACCAGTAGCTCTTACTCTAACTTCTATTGATTTAAAATTATTTAGAGAACAATATGATATAGAAGATATAGAGTATAAGGGTGGTTGGAAGTTTAAAGCTATGAGTGGTATGTTTAATACTTATATTGATAAATGGATTGAAGTAAAGAATGAGTCAACCATAACAGGAAATAAAGGAATGAGGCAAGTTGCAAAAATCATGCTTAATTCACTTTATGGAAAATTCGCAACTTCACTTGATGGACAAAGTAAAATACCTTTTTTAGATGATAATGGAATAGTTAGATATTATCTCGGGGAAAAAGAAAAAAGAAAAGGTGTTTATTTACCAATGGGAGCTTTTATTACTTCCTATGGTAGAGATCGAATTATTCGTACATCTCAAGCAATAAAAACATATTCAATTGAAAAGTATGGTAAAGATATGTATTGTTATTCTGATACTGATTCAATACATACGTTATTACCTATAGAAGAATTAAAAAAGTTTTGTGAGATTGATGATGTTGAACTTGGTAAATTTGCTCATGAATCTCATTTTCGAAAAGCTAAATTTATAAGACAAAAGACTTATTTAGAAGAGATTTATAATCCAAAAAAGGATATATGGGAAACAAAAATAACATGTGCTGGATTGCCTCAAAGGTGTTATGATCAAGTTACATGGGAGAATTTTAAAGAGGGATTAAAGGTTGATGGAAAACTTGCATTTAAGCATGTTAAAGGTGGAGTAAAACTTGTAGAAACAGAATTTACAATTAAAGAAGATAAAAAGCTTATAGGGGCTATTAAAAAATTCTAAAATGTGGTATAATAGTATTATAAGAAAGTAGGGTTGTCTTTATGGAAGAATTAATAAATGCAATTGTAAATAACGGTTTAGGAGTAGCCTCTTTTATAGCTTTTATTTACTTTATAAATACATATATGAGCAAAATGGATAATACCATGAGCGAAATATCTAAAACTTTAACACTTATTCAAGGAAACTTAATAACATTACAATCGAGAGTAGATGATATCGAGAATAAAATTAGTTAGGAGATATTATTTATGAAAAAATTAAAGGTTGAAAAAAGCCACTTTCCAGATGAAGAGGGGACGCATTTAGTCGTTTTATATTCAAATACAAGATATGGTAGAGGATTTAAAAGATTGTTTAAAGGATCGTTTAAAGAATGTCAAAAGTATAAAAAGGAATTAGAAGCTAATGAGGGAGAAAAAGAACTTCAATCGGTGTTATGATCCTAAATGGCTTGAAGAAACAAAAGTAAAATGCAAATGTGGTCATTCTGTAAATTTTTATGATCTTATACCATATATCGAATGTTTAGTCTGTGGGCGTTTAATATTTAGAAACAAGAAATGTGAATATGATTATTATATAACTAGAAAATTTAAGAGGTGATAAAGTGAGGCCTAATCAAAAAATGAAAGATAGTGATGGTAATGAAGTTGCACTTTTTCCTATGGAGTATCTTTATATGTCACAAGGTGAACATCAACTTTATGCGTTAGACTTTTTAGGGTGGAATGCAAACGGAAGAGTTTACAACTGTCCATGTTATGCTCCGTTTAGTTGTAGAGTAACATATACTGGTAATGATCATAATATGATTTGTCAATCACTTAATAAAGTACGATTTGTAGATGGAACACTTGATTATGCTACTGTACTTGTAGCTCATTCAATGACAGCTCCACCTAGACTTGGAACAATATTTACGCAAGGGGATTTATGGTATCATACTGGAAACTATGGTCAATCAACTGGAGATCATTTACATATGGAAGTAGCTAAAGGTCGTGTTTCATGGGCTGTAGGTGGACTTCATTTAAAAAATCCTTATCATATGTGGAATATGTTTGCTAAAAATAATACAGTTATATCGAATGGTATGGGACTTAATTGGCGAGATTATGAGGGTGGAGTAACTCCATCACCAACTAGTAAAGATAAAAAACAGAATGGTTTTAAATGGGTTTTATATGCTAGAAAGTTAAGAAGTGGACTTTAAAAATACTGTAAAATATGTTATAATAGAGGTGATAAGATATATGAACATAACTGAAATATCTGATAAGATACAAGAGAAGCTAGGTGTAGAAGAATCCGGAAAAATTGCTGATGATATAGCTAATCTTTTAATCTTTGAAGAATCAAACAATAAAATAATTGAAGAGAAAAACGCAACAATTGATAAATTAAATAAAGACAAAGAAATGTTAATACAAGCAAACGGAAATTTACTTCTTAAAGTACCTCAAGGTAAGGAAGAAGTACCAGAAGTTGAAAAAGAAAGAGATCCTAGAGATTTTGACTTTCGTACTGTTTTTGAAAACGGTAAATTTAAAAGATAATACATGCTATCTTTATAGGTAGCATAGAGTAGATAATTGATGACATTGCTAAATACTCCATTATCTATTCTATGGTGTCTATGAGGCTTTAAACTATTGTAGATTCGCTCTGCTAATCCACGAGAACTCTCTCAGTATAGTAATGTGGAAGCTATAGGCACTAATACCTAACTATTAGGCATATCTCTATTATCCAGAACTTGTTTCTGGATTCAAGAGAAGAACTCCTAACCTCTCGTTCTTCTTTTGAATCTGGGAATAAGCCAGAAGAAAGGAATGATTTTGTGATATCTGATGGATTACAAACTGCTTTGAATGAGATTAGAGAAACTCTTATTCAAAACAATAGTCTATATCAAGAACAAATCCCTCTAGTAAATCACTATACTTCATCTCAAGTTTATGGACAAAGCTTACTTGCTTTACCTAGTGATATGAGAAATAAATTTATTCAATCATTAGTTAATCGTATAGCTTATACAAAATTTGTTATGGATTATTTTGAAAATCCTTTACAAGAGTTAGCTGGTGATGATTTACCTCTTGGAGCTATCGGTCAAGAGATTTATGTAAATCCAGCTCGTGGAAGAGTTTACAATATAGACGATTTCGCTGGATTACTTGCACGCTATGAGGTTGATGTAAAACAAGAATTTCATGAGATTAATTTTGACGTACAATATCCAGTAACTATTATTAGAAAGGAATTAGAAAAAGCTTTTGTTTCTTGGGGTGATTTTGAAAGCTTCTTAATGGGAATTTCTACTTCACTATATAATGGAGCATACATTGATGATTATAAATATACTAAAAAATTAATCTCTAATGCTTACAGAAACAATGCTGTACAAATGGAAACATTTACATTTGCTAATGCTTCTGCTCCTACTGAAGCTGAATTAAAAGGTTTTGTTAAGAAATTAAGAGAAACTTTCTTGAATTTCAAGTCACCTAGTACAAAATATAACGCATGGTCTAAAGTTGGTGGTTATGGACGTTCTATCGTTTCATGGTCTAAGCCAGAAGATGTAGTTGTATTTATTTCAAATAAATTAGCAAGTGAGTTAGATGTTGATGTTTTAGCTTCAGCATTCAATATGGATAAAGCTGATTTAATGGGTAAAGTATATTACATTGATAGCTTTGATATTATTGATGATGAAGGACAAACTCAATTTGATGGATCATCTATTTATGCTTTAATCTGTGATAAGAGATGGTTTAAGATTCGTACAAAAGATATGTTCATGGACGAATTCTACAATGCTAATAACAGAAGTTGGCAACAATATCTTAATGTTATTAAGAGCTTTAATTACTCATTATTTGCAAATGCTTATATGCTAGTTGGAGCTATTCCAACAGTACATATAACAAGTGCTTCATTTAATGAATCAACTCCAGAAGTTACAGCTGGTGAAAAAATAACATTAAGTTTAACTACTGTACCATTCAATGCTACTGATACTGTTACATTTACATCTGGAACAGTTGGAAAAGCTACAGTTGAAAAGATTGATAATAGACATGTTGAAGTTACTGGTGTTGCTGCTGGATCTAGTACAATAACAGCTTCAGTTGGTGGAACTTCAATTGCTACTGTTAGTGTTACAGTTAATGCAGCTGCTGGAAGTTAATAATTTTTATATTTAGGGATAGGGGTTATTCCCTATCTCTATTTTAATGAAAGGATTGATAATATGGTTATAACTCCAAATTCAAGGGTTATACTTCTAAAATCACCTTTAAAATTAGATAATTATAATCAAATAACTTTTAATAATTCTAGTCAACAATTTGATTATTTCTATAACTTACCTAAAATTGAAGAGTGGGATTATACATATGTTAGAAAAGATGGTGTTATAAGAGTTGCTACTAATTCAAGTTTAACTTTTGAAGATTTACTTCAGTATAACTATTGTATGTATCAAAATACAAGTTATGATAATAAATGGTTTTATGCTTTTGTAACTGATATTACATATATAAATGATGGTATGACAGAAGTAAAAATTGAAACAGACACTTTTCAATCATGGCAATTTGAATTACAATATAAAAACTCTTTTGTAGAAAGAGAGCATGTTTCAGATGATACGATTGGACTACATACTATACCAGAGGGTTTAGAAACTGGTGAATATATAGTTAATTCTTCTGGTGACGTGGAAACTGATCTTGATACAACATATTATTGTGTTGGTGTGTCATGGCTTCCAGATAATACACCATTTTATACGCGAAATAGAGTATATGGTGGAGTATTTAGTGGTGTTAGTTATATTTTGTTTAAATTTACTGAAAGTGTAGCTAAATTCGTACAAGCAATTGATACACTAGGAAAAAATTCAAGTGCAACAATTGTCAATATTTTTATGATACCTCAAACTTTAACTGGTGTATCATATACTGATGAAAGATGGAGAACTGAAAGTTTAGGTGGACAATCTGGAATTAACTTTTGTATTTTACCAAATCAAATATCAACAACTTTAAGAAACAATATAAGCTTAACTAGTCCAGCAACATTAAATGGTTATACACCTAAAAATAATAAATTATTTACTTATCCTTATAATGCACTTGCAATTACAAATAATGTAGGTACACAAATCGAGTATCATTATGAAGATTTTGTAAATAATTCACCTAACTTTTATCTAACTGGTACTGTTACACCTAGTTGTTCGATAATGTTATGGCCATCAAATTATAAAAAATATGATAATGCTAAAGCTGGTTATAATTGGGGAATGCCTATTGGTAAATATCCTCAAGGATCATGGAACTCTGATCAATATACAAACTGGCTTACTCAAAATGGTGTTAATATTTTAGGACATAGAATTGATGCTATGACAGCTAATGCTGGAGCTGGTGCTATTCAAACAATTGCTGGAATTGCTACTGGTAACTTTTTAGCTGGAACAGAGGGTATTGGAAATATATTCGGAGCTGTTCAAGAAAATTATAGACATGCAATGACTCCAAATGTTATAGGTGGTCAAATTAATTCGGGTGATATAGGTTATGCTTATCATAAAATGTCACCAACATATTATAAGATGTCAATAAAGTATGAATACGCGAAAATTATCGACGATTACTTCTCACTTTATGGTTATAAGGTAAATAGTTTAAAAACACCAAATATTCATAAACGTAGTAACTGGGATTATATAAAATGTATTCAAGTTAATTTAGAGGGTAATATACCAGAAGCTGATTTAGATACAATAAGAGGTTTATTTAATAATGGTTGTACTTTCTGGCATACAACTACTTACTTTTTAGATTATAGTAGAACAAATTCTATTTTATAGGAGATTTTATGAGATATATAATAATTGATAAAGGTACAACATGTATTATAAGACATTGTAATTTTATAAAGTTATTGTTTTATATTATATGGTGTAAAATTAAAAAATATAGATATATAATAAAGGAGTGATAAAATGAGAAGAAGAAAAACTACTCCTAATCAAAAGTTTAAAGATTCATTATATCTTAATGATGAAACATATATGGATTATCTAAATAGATTTAGAAGAATAGCTTTATCGCTTTTTGAATGGGTGAACTTGCCAAAGACAATGAGTGCGAGATACCTAGAAGAATGTTTATTCTTTAATGGTCAAGCTTCACTTTTATATGATAAAAAATATGGATTCATAAATACTAAATGTGCTGGTAATGGTTATGTTAATATTTATGGATTACCTAGTAAATTACATTGTTTTAGTTATGACTTTCAAACAGATAGAGATTTATATGTTGGTCGTAATGAATTTAATGAATCTAAAGAAGATGAAGAGTGTATCCTAGTAATGAATAACTGGGAACGTGTACCAACAGCTGGATCAATGGAGCTTTTCGCTTATAGGTTATATTTAGCACAAAGAACTTGCGATGTAAATGTATCAAGTCAACGCTTTCCCGTAATGGTTGTTGGTGACGAAAAACAAAGATTAATGTTAGAGAATTTATATTCTCAATATGACGGAAATCAGCCTTTTATATTCGGAAATAAACAGCAATTAACCGGAGAAGAAATGAAAGTGTTAAATACACAAGCTCCATATGTTGTTGATAAATTAACAGAATATAAGAAAGAGATTTTCAATGAAGCTTTAACATATTTAGGAATTAACAATGTATCTGTTAAAAAGAAAGAAAGATTAACTGAAAATGAATCTAATGAAAATACAGAACTTGTAAACTTAAATCTTCAATCAATGTTAGCTCCACGACTTGAAGCTTGCAGACAATTTAATGAGAAATTCGGTCTTATTGGAACTGATAAAGAAATTAGTGTTCGTGTGAGAAGTGATTTAGAGAATATAATAAAACATGAACAATCAATTGTTTCTGATTATATGGATAATGGCAAGATAGATAACGAAGAAAATTTAAAAGAAGAGGTGAGCGAAGATGTTAGATAAACAAACTACTTTATATCTTTATAGAGGAGCTTCATCTTCAATAGATTTTGATTTTTCAGAATTTATATTCGCTAATGGTAGTAAATGCGAATTCACAATCTCTTCAATATATAATGATGATATATTATTAACATTTACATTTAATTATAGTAGAAAATATACTATGATTATAAGTGATGAATTTACAAAAACATTAAAAGATAATAAGTATAGATATAATATAATGTATATAGTTGGTGATAATAGATATCCTCAGTGTGCTGATAGTGATATAATAGTTAAGGATATAGCTAATGGAACAAAACATTAATATTAATCCAGAAGAAATACAACATATAAGTATTAACACAAATACACCTCAAACTATAAGATTAAGAAATTTATCACTAGAAGCAATTGATGTAAGTGCGTCAAATCCTCAAAATGTTAATATAAATGAATCAAAAAATCAAATAATTTATATTGATGAAAATGGAAAAGGTTATAATATATATGATGTTTTAGTAAATGGTGAAAGCGTAGTAACTGATGGTATAGCTTACGTCGTAGTACCAACTAAAACAAGTGAGCTTACTAATAATAGTGGATATATAACAATTAATAATATTTCAGCTGTCGGTATAACTGGTGAATATGATGATTTAATAAATCGTCCATCAATACCATCTTATACTTCAGATTTAACTAATGATTCTGGATTTATTACTAATACCGTAAATAACTTAACTAATTATACTTTAACTAGTAATTTAAGTGAAGTTGCTTTAACTGGTGATTATGATGATTTAGAAGATAAACCAACTATACCTACAACTACTAGTGAGCTTACTAATACTAGTGGGTATATTACAAATACTGTTGATGATTTAATTAATTATACAGAAACAAGTTATTTTTCTGAAGTAGCTTTTAGTGGTGTATATGATGATTTAACTAATTTACCTACTATACCAACTAAAACTTCTGATTTAACTAATGATAGTGGATTCATTACTGATAATTATCATGATAGTACTAAACAAGATACTTTAGTTAGTGGTACAAACATTAAAACAATAAATAATGAATCTATTTTAGGAAGTGGAAATATAACAGTAGGTGGTGGAACAGCAACTGATGTACAAATAAATGGAACATCAATTACATCAAGTAATGTTGCTAACATAATAACAGAAAGTGCATATAATGAAACTACAAATAAAATAGCAACTATGTCTGATTTACCAACTATTCCATCTATACCAACTAAGACAAGTGATTTAACTAATGATTCTGGATTTATTACTAATACTGTAAATGACTTAACTAATTATACATTATCAAGTGCATTAAGTACTGTAGCAACTAGTGGAAGTTATAATGACTTATCAAATAAGCCAGAAATACCAATTGTTTATGACACAAATAGTACAACATTTACAATTACAATACCTCATGCAACAACTGGAAATATAAAAAGTGCTTTAGTATTTTCTCAAAGTTGGGCTGGAGTTGTTTCAATTGGTAATGCTTCTCAAATATGGAGTTTTACAATTGGTAATTTAAATAATATAACAATGACACCAACTATTGCTGAACATACATCAAGTTATGTTAAAGTAACGTTAACATTTAGTACTACAATATATGGTGGTATTAAAGTTTTAGTATAAAGGAGATGATAAAATGGCTAAATATACATTAGAATTAAGAGAACTATTTACTCCAATAAAATTCAATCCCCCTCTTTATACACGAGAAGAAGTGGAAGGATTTTTTAAGGATTATAATATAAATGAATATTTAACTCCAGAACAAATTGATGTTATAAACTCAACTAATGTATGGAGTAAAGATAGATTAGCTCGTAAAATTGTAGATCACTTTTATATGAGAGAAATCGGTCAAGAAACTATTGGATTATTTAAACACTATGCAAAAGTTACAATGCAAGAATTAATGGAAGAGTATTTACCTTTAATTTATTCAAGTGCTATAAAATATGATCCTCTAGTTAATGTCGATTTTACAGAAACTTTTGAAAGAACAGCAAATAATACTGGAAATGCTAATTCAAGTGGTTTAGGAGTTGCTTCTGATACTCCTCAAGGAAGAATATCAAAAACTGGAATCCTTGCTGGAGATTATGCTTCTTCAACTAGTGCTTCAGAAAATGAAACATCTTCAACTTCTGATTCGGCTGAAGAATACACAAAAATAGTAAAAGGTAACTCTGGTGTTTCCGCAACAGCTCAAAAGATGGTTGAGCAATATCGTGCAAATATACGAGCAATTGATAGAGAAATTATAGAAAAATTAGAGCCTTTATTCATGGGCTTATATTAAAGGAGTGATTTTAAATGAATGAAAAAATTGATATAAAACCTAAATTCTTATCACCTTTTAAAAGATTTTGTATGACTATAGGAGAACTTCCAACATCATATGTTGAAACTATGACATATTATGAAATGATTTTATGGTTTACAAAATATTTAGGTGATACAGTAATACCAGCAATTAATAATAATGCTGAAGCATTAAAAGAAGTACAAAGCCTATTTATTGAACTTCAAGATTATGTTAATAGTTATTTTGATAATTTAAATATTCAAACTGAAATTGATAATAAATTAGATGATATGGCTGAAAGTGGCGAACTTGTTGAAATTATATCAGCTTATTTAGATTCACAAGCTATAATCAGTTTTGATACCTTATCTGATATGGTTGAAGCTCTTAACTTAACAAATGGATCAGTATGTAAAACACTTGGTAAAAGTACACTTAATGATGGTTTAGGTAGTCTTTATAAAGTTAGAACTAAAGAAGTAAGTGATACAGCTGATGGTGATTATTTAGTAGATTTAGATGTATCTAATACTTTAATAGCTGAAAAAATTATTAATAATCAAGATAAATATGTTATTATAATTGGTGATAGTTACGCAAATAGAGAAAATGGTTGGGCTGATAGAATAAAAACTATGGCTGGTTTAGATAATGATCATTGCAATATTAATAAAATTAGTGGTACTGGATTCTGTAATACAGTAAACAGTCACAATTTTATAACAATGCTAACTGAAAATATCACAATACCAGCTAATTTAGTTACAGATATTATTGTTTGTGGTGGTTTTAATGATTATGGTTATAGTGAATCAAATATAAATAGTGCTATTAGTACATTTGTATCAACAGCTACTTCAACATATCCAAATGCAACAATTCATATTGGAATGATAGGTTGGGCTAGTTATCATATTGATAATTGGTTTAATATAATAACTGGATTGTGTTCAGTATTAAGATGTTATAAAAATGCATGTCAATATTCAAGAAAAGTAAAATATTTAAATAATGTTGAATTTATAATGCATGATTTAAATTATATTGATTCATCATATAATCACCCAAATAGTGATGGTCAATATGCTTTATCTGTTAATATAATGCAAGCATGGTTAAGTGGTTCATGTAGTATCAATAGTTATCCAGCAAACATTAAATCAACATTTACTGTTACAAATGAAGATGTTACTTCAACAAGTGCTAATACTCCAAATTTATATACTTATATAAATAATGGCTCAAGTCATTTCTTTACAACTGGAGATTGGTATTTCTTTTTTGATAGTACTAAAAATTTAGATTTAACAAATCCAATTGAGATTGGTACAATTGAAAGTTTTCTAATGGGACGTTCTGCTAGTGTATCAGCTAGTGTACCAGCAACTATTAAAACAGTTAGTAGTGGCTATTTCAATGTAACTTTAGATGTAGTTATCTATGAAGGTAAAATTAGATTATATCCCAAAGTATTAAATAGAGCTGGAAATGGTTGGTTAAATGAGCCAGTTGATTATATTTTTATTCAAAGATTCCAAATAGCATGTGATAGTATGTCACAATTTTAAACTAACCCTTGACAACTTGACAATAATATGTTATACTATATTTAGTTGATAGGTAGTATGTCACGATCTATTGATTTGTTGGACC
>JBGVCU010000016.1:0-2908 GCA_045119035.1 Bacilli bacterium
TTGTTTAAATTTATAAAGAACCTGCTGAACAGTCCATGAATAAGAACCTTTAAGAAATTCGTGCTCCGCACGTAATTCCTTATAATCTTTATAATTTGGTATTCTATCCTCTTTAACAGCTTTTAAATATTCTTCAACATATTGATTATATATGAATCTTGTATCATTTAAATGTTTATTTAAAAGCAATTTCTGAGCAGGAGTAGGAATTAGTGTTAACACTAAACCTCTATTATTTTTCTCAGAAATTTTATTTTTCAATTTAGAATGCCCTTTTTGTTTTATTTATAAAATAAATATTTAAAAGTACAACGTCTGTATATATGAACCTAAAGGTTCATATTTTTATCCGTTGGGGTTATATAAATTGAAAAAAATAAACACAGATACAAGTGAGTATTTAGAAGAATGTTTTGGATACCCTTGTTTTGATTGTAAAGAAATGTCAATTATTTTAACTGAAAATGAAGATGCAAATGAAAATAATGTAGTTAAAGCAATGGTTAAAAAAATTCCAAATTATAATAATACATTTGAAACAGAAAATGAATATGTTTTTAATTGCATTATTACTGAAATTGGAGGAAGAGAACTTAAAAAATTAGTTTTTACAGATTGTGAAACATTTGCAGAATGCTTTGATTACGTTTTAGATAATATTAATCAATTGGTACCATCTAACATTGATGATTATGTCAGTATTTATGAAAACCTACAATAACACGTTAAAAACGTTCATAGAACGATATAATTAAGTTTATAATAGGATTATACACAAACGTGTATAATCTTAATCTACGAGCGTTTAAATAGCATTATAGACGATTTATTATATTTTTGTGATAATACCAAAATAATCAAATAAAATTGTTGCATTTTAAAAATAACACATTATAATTAAAGTGTAGATAGAGGAACTTTAAAAGTATTTGATTGCATGATATTAAAAATGATGAGGAAATTATGATTATTAATGATTTTATTTATGATTATATACAGAGCATTCGTAAGCATCCAAATAAATTCTTTTTAGAAAATTATGTTTACAGGCATGGTTCCAAAGAAATGATTGCAATCACAATTTCTGAACAATCAGAATATTTGTATTGTTTATATGCTTGTCATTTTATTATTTCTAAAATTAGTTATAAAAATACAGATTTGTATCTAATTCAAGTGAATGATAAATTTACTGATGATGATTATAAAAACATAAATAGAATATTAGAACATTTTGGCACAAAGAAAATTAAGATTGCACCAAATAAAATTGATTGGAAGTATGATTTAATTTGTGATGAAATATGCAAGCATCAACCTGTCAATACATTTGGAATGCTTTGTAGTAATACTTTTAATAGGATTTTTAATGATTAATTTTAAGGACTTTTTACAAGAGTCATCATTATCACGAATTTATAAAAATCAACGGATAAATCTTTAGGATCATATGTTTATCCGTTGTTTTCATCTAAAGTAAGAAAGAAATTATAATATTAAAAAAGCACTCATTATTGAGTGTTTTTTTATTTGATTTTTATTATTCTTATATTATAATTAATATAAAGAAAATATTTTTATTGAGGAACTTTTATGAAAATTATTGCACACAATATTAAAATGTATTTTACTAATATTTTATTAACCTATGAGCGTGATGGTTCTAATACTAAGTATTACGAGGTCATATGCGATCATAAACCAACTCAACAGAATTATGAAATTTGTATTGGTGATGAAATTAAATTTGAACTCCCTCCAAGTATAGTTGAGCGCACATCATTAATTGATATTATCACATCGTACGTTTATGTTTTAGAAGAGAAATATTTTAAAGGATATAAAAATATATGTACCAATCTTTTAAATGCTGTTAAAATTATAGACAGTTGTGGTAAATCAAGATTGTTCGTTTACAATATTGAAAGACCGTTTGATACTTCTGTAACATTGTTACAAGAAATTAAAGATGATCGTTTAATTCGATTAACTCCATCTTTTAGTCAAGTATCTCTTGTAGACGGTGATGCAATATACAAAGCATTGCAAGATAATAACATTGAGGTTGCCAAGATTGAATAATAAAATTGCAGGCATATTATTTTATTTTAAATACAAATATAATATGTCGTTTAAAGATTTAAAGATATTTAGAAAATACTTTAAAACTGCATTTATGATTGATGAAACTGCAAATGATAAATTTACAAATTTTAAAGTTCTAGACAACATTGCAAAATCATATAGAGTTGTAAATGCAGATTACGCTGAATTTGATGAACTCATCAATTCGTCAAAAGATGATTCATTTACAACATTCATATATGATCCAACTACTATTTTGGTATTTGCAGTTTGAATACATGAGTGTTTAGTAATTGATTTAAATATATATAAATAATAATAAATTTAACGAGAATTACAATGTTAGAAACTAAGGATCCAAGCAACTATTCACCATATGGTTCAGGAATGACTGCACAGCACGCTGTAGAGGCATTGTGGCGTGCATCATCACTTCCAGAAACATTAAAAGAATATATCAAAATTATTACAGGAACACAACCACCACAATATACTGATGCAGATAATGATGCATTATTTTGGTATTGCACAACAAACAATAAATTGTACAAAGCACATCGTAATGCTACATTACAGCTTTTGGTGTGGTTTGAAGTTTAGTGAACTGCTATTGACCTAAAGGTCAATAGCTTCTATTTACAATTAAATATTTAATTGTAGTTTAAGTGTTTTTTGATCTTGAAAATCTAAACACTTAAAAAGCTTTATACTCCGAAAGTTCCTTTCCAAGAGTCTTATTTGGAAAATAATATTCTCCAGCTGTTAAAAGATTAATAGCTGAATTGTGATCTCTATCAATTATGTTACCACATTTACACTTTAG
>JBGVCU010000017.1:0-21331 GCA_045119035.1 Bacilli bacterium
TGAGACAATAAATAAATTTATAGAGTACTACAATAATGAAAGATTACAAGAGAAAATAAAAGAGCTAACTCCGCTTGAATTTAGGAAGTTAACTCTTAATAGTATCTTTTTTTAACTTGTCCGTTTTTACCGAACAGGTTCAAATCGCCTTTTTTATTTTATTTCAAATATATTATTAAATATAAAAAAATATTTTATTTTTTATGATATAATAAATATAATAGAGGAAGTGATTTTATGAAAAAGAAATTATTATTAGTTTTAATTATTATCTGTAGTCTATTTACTATAAGTTCTTGTAAAAAAGATAAAGAACCTGATGCTATTGTATATGATACAAAACGTGTAGTTTTATTTATTGGTGATGGAATGGGATTTAATCATATAAATGTTTCAGAAGCATATTTTGAAACTGATTATAATTTCACTAATTTTTCTTATAGTGGTGAGGTAATTACTCAATCACTTGCAGCATCAGGTATTACTGATAGTGCAGCAGCAGCAACAGCAATGGCTACTGGAGAAAAAGTTTCAAATAGTGCTATTGCAATGAAAGAAACAGAAGTTAAGTTTAAATATGAAAACATTAAATCAATAAGTGAATATGCAAAAGAACATGGATATGGTGTAGGAATTGTTACATCTGATACATTAAATGGAGCAACTCCAGCTGCCTTTTCTGCACATGCACAAGATAGAGGGAAAACTTTAGATATTCTAAAATCACAAATCTCAAGTAATATTGATTTACTTATTGGAGAAGTTAATAATGTTTACGAAATGAACCATGTATCATTCATTCCTCAAGGATACACTTATGTTACTAAGTATGAAGAATTAGATGATCAAGATGGAAAAATTTTAGCGTGTTTTGAAGATGTTGGATATGATAATCATAGTGATACAACACCTACATTAACAAAATTAACAGAATTTGCTATTGAATATTTTGAAAGAAATTATCCACAAGGCTATTTTTTAATGATAGAAGGGGCTCATATAGATAAGGTAAGTCATAATAATGACATTATTGAAATGGTTAAATATCTTAATGAATTTAGTAGTGCAATTGATACAGCAAAAAGAATGTTAGATAAATTGGATAGTTATACTATTTTAGTTACAGCTGATCACGAATGTGGAGATTTACAATATAATGGAGAAAGTAAAGATCAAATTACTAAAGAATTATATAATAGTAAAGATCATACTAAACAAAATGTTCCTTATTATTTTGAATTAAAATTAAAGGATGATCGATATGATGATTTAGTTAAGGTATTATTAAATACTTCTAAGGTTCTTGATAATACTGATATTTTTAGAATTTGTAAAGCTTTATTAAATATTTAATCTTATTCTATTGATTATTTAGTTATTATTTGGTAAAATAAAAAGAAGTTATTAATTATTCATTAATAACTTCGTAAAGAGGAGAAGAGAGTTTCAAGTTAAATAATTAACTTGCAATTATATTATTTGTTAAAAATTTAAATTTATTCACTAAAAGGAAAAAAAGTTATGCGTATTATTGCGGGAAAATATAGAAGTAGAAAATTAAATACTTTACCTGGTTTAAAAACAAGACCAACTCTTGATAAAACAAAAGAAGCAATTTTTTCATCAATGGGAAATTATTTACCTGATTATGTTGTTTTAGATGTTTTTGGTGGAAGTGGTGCACTTTCTTTAGAAGCATTATCAAGAGGAGCAAAAAAAGCTTATATAATGGATTCTAATATAGAAGCTATTAATATTATTAAATCTAATAAAGAAGCATTAAAAGTAAAAGATTCTGAACTTGTAATATATCATAATAGTTATGTAAATGTATTACCTACTTTTATTGGCAAAGTAAAGTTTGATGTTGTTTTTTTAGATCCTCCTTTTAGATTAAAAGTTATAGATGAATTGATAACATTTTTAACAGAAAATGATTTAATTGAAGAAGGTGGATATATTATGGCAGAATATCCCTTAGAAGATGTTGTAAATAAAGAATATCCTGGATATAGTATTAAATTATGCAGAAGATATTCTAGTAGTGAAATATTAATTTTAGAAAAGGAGTAAGTATGAAAATAGGTATTTATCCTGGTTCTTTTGATCCAGTTACAAATGGACATTTAGATATTATTGAAAGAGGAAGAAAAATTTTTGATAAACTTTATGTAGTTATTTCTGTTAATCCTGCTAAAAAAACAGTATTTACATTAGAAGAAAGAATTAATTTACTTAAAGAAGTTTTAAAAGATTATAATGATGTTGAAGTAATTTCATCTACAAAACTTACTGTAGAAACAGCAAAAGAAGTTGGAGCTTGCTTTATGTTAAGAGGACTTAGAGCTGTTAGTGATTTTGAATATGAACTTCAACTAAGTGCATTAAATAAAACACTAGATCATGATGTTGAATCAATCTTTGTTATGTCTACAAATGAATATTCATTTGTATCAAGCAGTAGTATTAAAGAAATTGCTAGATTTAAAGGTGACTTATCAAAGTTTGTTCCTAAATGTGTTGAAGAAGCATTAATTGAAAAATTTAAATAAATAAAAAATATTAAATAATAACAAACTTAAAAATAAATGAACAATGCGGTATTTGATAAAATTAAAAGTATCCATTGTTTTTTTATTTACAATTAATATTTGAATTAATAATGAAAGTCCTCCAAATGATAACATTATTAAAGAATATAAATGGTATCGATATGTTGATAAATTTAATTTGTTTAAATTATTTATTCCTTGTGTTATTTCAAGTATTATAGTTAAATTATTTGGTACTTTAAATAGATTAATTAATAAATAAGATAAGATATTGGTAAATATCATAATCATTAATATTTTAAGTAACAATAAGAAACTATCATCAAACATTTTATATAAATCTTTTTCTATATAATAATTATTTGAATAATTTTGTTTATTATTCTTAGAAAAAAGAAAAATAATTATAGAAGATAAATATAATGCTAATATTACAATTAATATGAAATCTTTATTAATTATTTTCATTATATAAATTATTGAAAAATGATTTGTACATCTTGATAATTTATTTGCTTCATTTAATGAAATTTCATTATTAATAGTACTTTCTTTTATTAAATATGTTATTGAAGGATTACTAATAAAAAAAGAGATGAAAAATAATAAACAAGAATATTTATTTTCAAAATGAAACAATTGATTTGTTAACTTATATATTATATTAAAGATACTATTATTAATAATTAACAAATTACCTATAAAATATGTTGGTAAAATTGATGGTATTATTATAAAATACCATAAATGAATTGATTCATATAAAATTTCAGATAAATCTTGATTGTTAATAGTTAAATAAATAAAAGAACAGATAATAAAAAAAGATAAAAGAAAATTTAAAAATTTTTCATATTTCATATAACTAATTAATTATATGAATAATAGATTAAATGTTTGAAAAAAAAGACAAAATATGATATACTTAATATAATAATAAGTAATTAAAAATGAGGTATAAAATGTATAAAGCAATATTTTTTGATTTAGATGGTACACTTGTTAATACTTTAGATGATTTAACAGAAGCATGTAATTATGCTTTAGTTAAACGTGGATTTAATAAAGTAACAAGTGAATTTGTTTGTTCATGTGTAGGTAATGGTATTAAAAAACTTGTTGAACGCGTTGTTCCAGATTTTACAGGTGAAGAAATTATTGATGAATGTTTTAAAGATTTTGAAGAATATTATAGAAATCATTTAGATGTTAAAACATATCCATATGATGGAATAATGGAACTTTTAGAATATTCTAAAAAACATAATATTATTAATGTTATAGTATCAAATAAGTTTATTGAAGGTGTAGAAAAAATAACTAATACATATTTTAAAGATTTAATTGATTTACCACTTGGACCAAATCATTTTTTAAAAACAAAACCTAACCTTTCAATGTTAGAATATGCAATGGATAAATATAGTCTTAAAAAAGAAGATATTTTATATATTGGTGATTCTTTAGTTGATATAAAAACGGCTCATGATGCGGGAATTAAAATGATTACTGTAACTTATGGATTTAGAACAAAAGAACAGTTACAAAATAGTGGTTATGAATTAACTTTTGTTGATCATCCACTTGAAATTATTAAATATTTGGAGTAGTATATGAAAAATATTTTCAGCATAAATTTACAAAATAATGAACAAGAATGTGATCGTATTATTGAAAAAGATATTAGCGGCAATGTTAAAGAAGAAATAAGACTTGCTAATGAAGAATTTAAAGAATTAGCTAAAAAAGGAAAAAAACCTAATTTATTAGCTAGAATTCAAATGATCTGTTTTTATGGAAGTTTTTTAAGCTTTATCTTTTTCATTGATTTTTGGGCTAAAAAAACTTTTAAAGTTGCTGTTAAAGAAAATTGGATATTATTTAGTTTAAGTATAGTTTTATTTGCAGCAAGTATTATCTTTATGTTAATTAGAACAAAATTATCAAAGGCATTAAAAGATTCTGAAGAAGCAATTGCCTTAAATAATAAATACAATGAATTATTAAAACATATTATGGATGATTTAGGTGTACCTGAAACTAGAATTGATGTAGATGTTTTTGTTACTCCTTATATTATAAAGAATGATGAAAGAGTAAATGCAAGTGATAAAATAGATTTTATAAATTCTTTATTTGGTTTTTATTCAGATTCAGAAAATATTTATTTTGCTAATATAGAACATCTTTATAAAGTAGAAAAATCTTGTATTAAAGAAATTATATCACCTGATTATAGTGTTAATATTGATAGATGGCTAAAAGATTCACCAATTAAAAGTGAAGAATATAAAGATTATAATGTATCAGTCAAAAGAGGTTATTATACAGTTCCTAAAGTATATAAAATTATTTTTGAATTACATAATCATGAATATTATATTATTATTCCTGAATATGATTTTAATAAAATTAAAGATCAATTCAATTAGAGTTCTTTATATAAAGAACTCTTTTTTATATAAATTTCTAAATTATTGAAAAATTTAGGAAAGTATGTTATAATAAATGGATAGAATAGGAGGTAAATCAAATGGTTATAACGATTAAAAGTTTTAATAAAGAATATCCAATTGTTATTAAAAATAATTGTTTAATGAATTTAGATCAATATATTAATACAAAAATTAAATCAATTGTTATAACAGATGATTTAGTTCCAAGTAAATATAGTGATTTAGTTTGTTCTCAATTAGAAGATTCATTACTTTATGTTATGAAACATGGTGAAAAACATAAAACAATGAAGACTGTAAATGATATTTTAAAAGTAATGTTAGAAAACAACTTTGATAGATTTAGTCAAGTTATTGCTTTAGGTGGTGGCGTTGTTGGTGATCTAAGTGGATTTGTTTCTAGTATTTATAATAGAGGTATTAAATTTATTAATATTCCCACTACAACTCTATCGATGATTGATAGTTCAGTTGGTGGTAAAGTGGGTGTTAATTTAGATGATACAAAGAATGTTATAGGCTCTTTTTATAATCCTGAGATTGTTTTAATTGATACTTTTGTTTTAGATACATTACCAGTTAGACATTATAATAACGGCTTAGTTGAAGCTTTGAAAATGGGTCTTTGTTTAGATATAAATTTATATAATTGTTTTAAAGATAATATTAATAATAATATTGAAGAAATTATCAAGCTTTCAATTCTAGCTAAAAAACATGTTGTTGAAGTAGATCCTAAAGAAGATAATTTAAGAAAAGTATTAAATTTTGGACATACAATTGGACATGCAATCGAAAGTTGTAATTTAGATATGATTTATCATGGTGAAGCAGTTGCATTAGGTATGTTATATTTTATTAAAGATAATTCTTTAAAAGAAGAAGTAAAAAGGATTTTAAAGAAGATGAATATCGAATATTCATTAAATATTAATCCATCTACATTAATTGATTTTATTAAACATGATAAGAAAAAGAATAATAATGATTTGACTGTTGTGACTTTAAATTCATTAACTAATTTTGAATTTACTAAATATTCACTTGATGAAGTTTTTCACCTTCTAAAGGAGGAATACTATGAGTAAATTTAAATATTTAGATTTTAAGTTAATAGGTGAATCTCATAGTGAATATATTGAAGTTTCAATGAGTAATTTACCAAGTGGATATTTTATTGATTTAAAAAAGGTTGAAGATGAATTATTAAAACGCAGACCAAATGGAATTACTTCAACTTCAAGAATTGAACAAGATGAATATGAAATTATTAGTGGATTAACTAATAATTTAACTAATGGTGAAAAGTTAGTTGTTCGTATATTTAATAAGAATATTATTAAAAAAGATTATGATGATATTTTAAGTATTGTAAGACCATCACATTCTGATTTAGTAAGTTATTTAACTACTAATCATATATCAACTGGTGGTGGGAAATTTTCTGGACGTTTAACTGTTGGAATTGTTTTTATTGGAGCAATCTGCAAACAAATCTTAAATCAAAAAGGTATTAATTTATATACTTTAATTAAACAAATTGGTAAGGTAAAAACATCTACTCCATATTTAGATCGTTTAGAAAAAACAGAAATCGATATTATTCAAAAAAATAATTTACCTGTTCTTAATTTAAATGATTATGAATTGTTTATTGAAGAAATTTTAAAACATAAAGAAACTAATGATTCATGTGGAGGATCAATCACTACTTATGTAAAAGGGTTACCATATGGAATTGGAAATTCTTATTTTGATGGTGTTGAAGGATACTTAAGTTATTTAGTTTTTAGTATTCCTGCTGTTAAAGGAGTTTCTTTTGGATTGGGTGAAGATTTTAAAGATTCAGCTGGTAGTAAAGTAAATGATGAAATTTATTATTATGATGATAAAATTAAATTTTATCATAATTATAATGGTGGTATAAATGGTGGTATAACTAATTCTGATGATTTAATTATTAATACTACTTTTAAACCAACTCCAACAATAAGTAGACCACAAAAAACAATTAATGTTTTAACAAAAGAAAATGTAATTCATACATTTACTGGTCGACATGATCCATGTATTGTTTTACGAGGGTATGTTGTGGTTGAAAGTATTATTGCTTTTGGTATTTTAGATTTATTACTTTCTAAGGAGGACTCTATATGCGAGGATTAGTAGGTCATCCATTAGGACATTCTTTTTCAAAAATCATTCATGAAAGAATTAATAATAAAGAATATCAATTATTAGATTATTCTAAAACAGAGTTAGAAAATTTATTAGAATCAAAAAAATTTCATGCCTTAAATATTACAATTCCATACAAACAAAGTGTGATTGATTTTATTGATGTTTTAGATAATGTTTCTTTAAAAACAAGAACTGTTAATACAATTGTTAATAAAAACGGTGTATTATATGGTTATAATACTGATTATTTTGGTTTTAAATATTTAATAAAACAAAATAAAATTATTTTAGAAAATAAAAATGTTTTAATATTAGGAACTGGAGCAACATCTAATACTGTTTATAAAGTTTGTAAAGATTTAAAAGCAAATAAAGTTAGTAAAGTTTCTAGAAACAAACAAAAATATGTTTTTACATATGAAGAGGTTTTAGCAAATAAAACTTTATTAAATAATGTTCATATTATCATTAATACAACACCTGTTGGAATGTATCCTAATATTGATAATTCTGCATTATCTTTAAATGAATTTAAAGCACTTGAGGCTGTTATTGATGTTGTTTATAATCCAATTAAAACAAATTTACTTTTACAAGCAAAAGAACTTGGTGTAAAATATGTTGGTGGATTATTAATGCTTGTTGCTCAAGCGGTTTATGCTGTGGATTTATTTGATGATTTAGCGTTATCTTATATTGAAAAGAAAAATTTAATTTCAAGTATTTATAATGAATTGCTTCTTAAAAAAATTAATATTGTATTAATTGGGATGCCTGGTTCTGGAAAATCAACAATGGGTAAATTATTAAGTGATGAATTAAAAATGAATTATTATGATTTAGATTTAGCTTTTCTTTATAAATATAAAAAGACACCAAGTGAAGTTATTACTACACTAGGTGTTAATGAATTTAGAAAAATGGAAAGTGAAGTCGCTAAAGAATATAGCAATGTAGAAAATTCAATTATTTCTACAGGTGGTGGTATTGTAACTATTGATAGTAATTATGATTATTTTAAACATAATTCAATTATTATTTATTTAGAAAGAACACCAACTTATTACACTTTACAAAAAAATCGTCCCTTAAGCAGTAATCTTGAGGCTTGGGAAAAATTATATAAAGAAAGACACCATCTTTATATGAAGTGGAAAGATTATAAAGTTGACAGTTCAATAAGAAAGACTGAGACTTTAAAGAAAATAATTAATTGTATCAAGTAGGAGGATTAAGATGATTATATCTGGAAAATTAAATACCCCTCAATCAGAAATTGAAAAATTAAGATTAGAATTAAAATTAAATAATTTAGAACTTGTTAATATTTCAAATGATTCTGTTATTAATTTAGGTGTTGTTGGGGATTTATCTTTATTTGAAGAAGATAAAATTTTAGAACTTATTAATAGTTTATATCAACTTCCTTGGGTTACTTCTGTTACAAGAGTTTCATCTTTATACAAATTAGCTAGTAGAGAGTTTCATCCTCAAGATACAGTAATTGAAGTAAAAGGTGTTAAAATTGGTGGAAATAATCCGGTTGTGTTTATTGGTGGTCCATGTGCTGTTGAAACTAAACAACAAATTGAAGAAATTGCTATAGCAGTAAAAGAAGCTGGTGGGGTTATTTTAAGAGGTGGTGCTTATAAACCACGTACTTCTCCATATAGTTTTCAAGGTTTAAAATCTGATGGAATATTATTATTAAAACAAGCTGGTTTAAAAAATGATTTACCAATCATTTCAGAAATTATGTCTGTAGATAATCTTGATGAATTTGTTCAAAACGTTGATATTATTCAAGTTGGTGCAAGAAATATGCAAAACTTTGAACTTTTAAAAGCATTAGGTAAAGTTAATAAACCAATTTTATTAAAACGTGGATTTGGTAATACTATTGAAGAGTGGTTAATGAGTGCAGAACATATTATGGCTAGTGGTAATAACCAAGTAATATTATGTGAAAGAGGAATTAGAACATTTGAAAAAGCAACAAGAAATACTATTGATATTGCTGCAATTCCAATTGTTAAAAAATTATCTCATTTACCTATTATTGTTGATCCATCTCATGCTGCTGGAAAGTTTGATTTAGTAGAATCAATTGCTCTTGCAAGTGTTGCTGCTGGATGTGATGGTTTAATGATTGAAGTTCATAATCATCCAGAATGCGCTTTAAGTGATGGAGTACAATCATTAAAACCTGAAAAGTTTGCAAATATTGTTAAAAAAGGAAAAGCAATTCAAGAAGTAGTAGGAAAATAATATGAATGTAAAAATTACTCCAAGTAAAATTCATAATGAAAATATTATATTACCTTCGTCAAAAAGCGAATTACATCGTGCATTAATCATTATGGCATTTTCTTGTGAGAAAGGAGAAATTCATAATTGTACGATTAGTAACGATATAAGAAGTACAATAAACTTCTTAGAAGGGATAGGTTCTATTGTTAAAATAGATAATAATATTATTTATTTGGATAATACTGATTTATTAAAAAACATCAAAAAAGATTTTGAAGTAAATGAATCTGGTACGACACTAAGATTAATTATTCCTTTTTTATCAAAATTAAATCAAGAAATTAAAATACATACTAAAGGAAATTTAATTAATCGTTCATTAGAAATATATAACAATTTAATGAATGTAAAAAAAGATAATTTAGTAATTGACAAATTATCAAATACAATTACAATTAAAAAACATAAATTTGAAGAAGACTTTATTATATATGGTAATGTTTCTAGTCAATTTATTACCGCTTTGTTACTTTATCAATCATTAATGATTAAAAAAGGATCTTTGGTTGTGGTTAAACCAATTGCTTCTAAACCGTATGTTGATTTAACATTGGATTTATTAAGAAAATTTGGTTATCAAATTGATATAGTAGAAGAAAGTAAGATTATCACTTATAAAACAGTTAAAACACCAAATAAATTACTATTTATTAAGTATACAATTGAAAGCGATTATTCTCAAGCTGCTTTCTTTATGGGACTTGGTGCAATTAATAATGATCTAAGTTTAAGAAATTTAAATCAACATTCTTTACAAGCAGATTATTCTATGATTGATATATTAAAGAATATGAATTGTAAAATAGATTTTATTAATGATGAACTAGTTATTAAGAAAAGTAATTTAAAAGAATCAACAATTGATTTATTCAATTGTCCTGATATTGGACCAATATTGTTTGCGGTATGTTCAGTAATTAATAATAAAACAGTATTTATAAATACAAGTCGCTTAATAGATAAAGAGTCAAATCGAATTTTATCTATGAAAGCAAATTTAGAAAAGCTTGGTGTAAAAATTTCTATATTTGATAACTATGTTGAATTAATTGGATTAAATGAATTACCAAATGGTTGTGTGTTTGATTCATTTAATGATCATCGTGTTGCAATGAGTATTGCGATTTTATCAACTATTTTAAAAACACCATCAGTTATTAAAAATGCTGAATGCATAAATAAATCATATCCAGATTTTTTTAAGGATTTAAAAAAACTTGGTGTAGATATTGTTTTTGAATAAATTTAAATATAAAACAAAATGACTAACATAAATGTGAAATGTTAGTCATTATTTTATTAAAAATAAGTAAAAGAAAAAAGCCTATTTCTAGACCTTCTGATAAAAAATGGCGTCCCTGAAGAGATTCGAACTCCCGACACACGGCTTAGAAGGCCGTTGCTCTATCCAACTGAGCTACAGGGACAACTTTTATTAGCATATATATTATACACTTTTTTTATATATTTGTAAAATGTTATGCAATAATTTTAAATAAATAATGTAAATAAAAAAATTATAATTTTATTTTAAATTATTTTAAAAATATGTTATAATATAATAAAGGAGTGATGAATGATGAAAAATTTTAAACGCATTTGTCTTATTATAGTTTTATTATTCAGCTTATTTTTGCTTCCTAGTTGTACTTTAGGAAATGATGTAGAAAGTGATCCTAGTACTTTTGATGAGTTTGCTGATAGTATTTTTGATTTGTTATTAAATGGAGATGAACTTTCTTCTAATATTTTATTTGAAAAGCCTGAAGAGTTTGGACTTCAAAGATATGAACCAAGCCTTCCTACTCCATCAACAGGGTCATTACTTGGAACAATTGTAATAAATGCTAAATTTAGTCCTTTATATACTTATGATTTTGCAAAATTAAATGAGGACCAACAAATCACTTATTTAATTTTAGATAACTTAGTGAATAAAGTAAATGAAACTAGTGGATTTGGATATTTAGATTCGAATTATTTAGGATCTTATCTTGGGTATCAAGCACAGCTTCCACTTTTACTTGTAGAATATAATTTTAAAGATAATTTAGATATTGAAAATTATTTTAAATTACTTGAATTAATTCCTGCTACTTTTAAAAAGTATGTTGATTTTGAAATTCAAAAAGCAGATAATGGATATGCAATGCCTAATTTTGTTATTGATAAAGTAATTGATCAATGTCAAAGTTTTGTAGATGAAGTATATAGTGCTCAAGATAATCATTTTATGATTGCAATGTTTAACCAAAAACTTGATAAATGTACTTTCTTAAGTGATGAAACTAAAGAAATGCATATTCTTAAAAATAAAGAATTAGTAAATACAAAATTAGTTGAGGGTTATAATTACGTTAAAGATAATTTAAGTGTAGTATACGATAGAGCAACTAATAATATGGGGCTTGCTCATTATGTAAAAGATGATAAAGAAATTGGTAAAGAGTATTATAAATCTTTATTTAAAGATGCTACTGGATATGATATTGAAATGGAAGATGCTGTTTTGTATTTAGATAGTAAATTAGAAGAAAAGTTAAATGAATATCGTTCAATTTATCAATACAATCCAGAAATTTTAAATCAAGTAAATAATGTACAATTAATGAATTGTTCACCTGAGGAGCAACTTGCATTTTATGAAGAAGTAATTTATGAATATTTTTCAGAATTAGATATTCCAAAAATGCCGACAACTGTTATTAAATATGTTGATAAATCAATGGAAGATCATTTTTCTCCAGCAGCTTATATGGTATCTGCTATTGACAATTTTGATGAAGAATACATTTATTTAAATAATAAATCAATTCATAAGATCAATGCATCTGGTGAAAGTGTACTTGATTATAATTATTTATATACAACTCTTGCTCATGAAGGTTTCCCTGGTCATATGTATCAAAATATTTATTTTAAAAATAAAGATGTTAATGTTTTAAGAAAAGTGCTTAAAAATGGTGGATACATGGAAGGTTGGGCAACTTATGCGGAACTTTTCTCATATGTTTTTGTTAAAGATTTATATCCATCTGATGTATTAAGATTCTTAAAACTTAATGATGAAGTTAATACAATTATTCAAGCAAGACTTGATATAGGAATTCATTATGAAGGATGGACTAAAGAAGAAGCTGAAAACTTCCTAGGTAAGTATATAGCAACATATAATAAAGATAATCCTCAATATGTTCCTGGAAGAATTGATGCTGTATATGAACAATTAGTAGAAGTACCTACAAATAGTCAAAAGTATATGTTTACTTATTTAAAACTAGAAGATATGTATTATAAAGTATATACAGCCTATGGTAATTCTTTTGATATTAAAGATTTTCATAAGACTATTTTAGATTGTGGTCCTATTCCACTACGCTTTGTCGAAGAGATTGTAAAAGATAAATATCAATTAACATGGTAAAGTTATAAAAGCTCAATTTTAAATTGAGCTTTTATTTATTTAAGATAATAAACTTGCTAAAAATGATGAAATATGGTAAAATACTATAGTTTTATTTTAGAATATAGAAAGGCATAATATATGCGATTTAGTGAATTAAAAATTAATGAAGCCATTGTTAAAGCTACAGTTGACCTTGGCTATGAACATATGATGGAAATCCAACAAGAAGTAATTCCTTTTATTTTAGAAGGACACGATGTTATTGGACAAGCAAAAACAGGTACAGGAAAAACAGCTGCTTTTGGTATTCCGATTATTAATAATTGTAGCGAAAATAATCAATATATTGAACATTTAATAATTACTCCTACACGTGAACTTGCGATTCAAATAGAAGGAGAACTTAAGAAATTAGCAAAATATCTAAAAGTTAAAGTTTCTTTAATTTGTGGTGGACAAGATTATAATATTGAAAGACGTAGTATTAAAGGAATTCCTAATATTATTGTAGGTACACCAGGAAGACTTGTTGATCATATCGTTAATAAGAAAATTGATTTAACACACCTTGTTTCAATTACTCTAGATGAAGCCGATGAAATGTTAAGTTTTGGATTTAAAGAAGAACTTGATCAAATTTTAAATGAATTACCAGAAGGGGTTCAATCTTTATTATTTTCTGCAACGCTTCCTAAACAAGTAAAAGCTCTTGCGGATAAAATGTTAAAAAATCCTGTAGAAGTTTTAGTTAGCTCAGGTTTAGAATCTACAGATAATGTAAAACAATATGCTATATTTGTAAATGAAGAAGAAAAATTTGATTTACTTACAAAATTTTTAGAAGTTCATCATCCGAAAAAAGCTATTATCTTTGGAAGAACGAAACGTCGTGCAGATGAACTTTCTCATGCATTAAGTAAAAAAGGACTTCTATGTAGAGCACTTCATGGGGATCTTACTCAAAAAGAAAGAAACAATGTAATGTTAGGTTTTAGAAATGGTGTATTTCCAATTTTAGTTGCAACAGATGTGGCATCTCGTGGACTTGATATTGATGATGTTGAAGTTATTTATAATTTCGATTTACCTCAAGAAATCGAATATTATGTTCATCGAATTGGGCGTACTGGGCGTGCACTTAAGAAAGGAAAAGCATATACTTTCTTACATAAGTCAGAGATGGATCATTTAGAATTAATAATGAAAAAAACAAAATCAACTATTACATTTATTGATGCTCCTTCAACTAAAGAAGTTAGAAAAGCTCATTTTGAATCTACAATAAGAATGTTCCAAGAAGCTTTAAATAGTCCTAATGTGTATAAAGAATTAGATAATGCTAAACTTGTATTAAAACAGTTAGGACCAGAACTTGCTGTATGCGCCGCTCTTACTTTGCTTAATCCAGAAATAGATTCAAGTGGAATAGTTTTATCAAAAGAACCAAAAGTTTCTATGAAGAAAGCTAAAAGTTATAAGAGAAGTGAAGCTTCCAAAAAACAAAGCTCTAGAAAATCAAAGAAAAAAACATCTAAAGAAGTTTCTATTATAAAAGAAGAACCAAAAGCAAAACAACAAACAAAACATTCATCAAGTAAACAACAAAAACCAAAAAAGAATCATTCAAAGAAACTTGCTGATATTAAATTTTCTAGAAAATAAATTGTTAAAATAATAACTTTTATAGTGCCAATTTTAATTATTAAAAATATTTTTAAAAAAATATATCAAAATAAAGCATATTATTAGACATTTAGAAAAAATAAGTGTATAATAATATAGCCTGGTCTGTTGGAGAAGCGGCTTAACTCACATGCCTTTCACGCATGCATTCACGGGTTCGAATCCCGTACAGATCACCATTAGAATGTATCTATAAGTCATCATTGATGGCTTATTTTTTTTACCTGTTGTAGTTGATTAATAATGAAAATTTTAAACCCACCGATTTCGAGGGGTTTAAAAGTAAACCTGGTCAAAATGCTTTTACAATTTCGCCAAAGAAATGGATTGAATTAACTAATGCTATAGGACTAAAAGTAAAATCAGGTAGATATAATGGTGGGACATATGCACATAAAGATATAGCTTTAGAATTTGCATCATAGATATCAGCTGAAGTCAAATTATATATTATAAAAGAATTTCAAAGGTTAAAAATCCAAGAAACGAATAAATTAGAATGGCAAGGGAAAAGAATATTAACAAAATTAAATTATATTATTCATACTGATGCAGTTAATAAACATTTAATTACTATTAATCTTACAACAGAACAAAAAAAAGAAATTTATGCTAGCGAAGCAGATTTATTGAACGTCGCATTATTTGGTATGACAGCAAAACAGTGGCGAAAATCTAATCCAAATAAAGATGGAAACATTAGAGACTATGTTTCTACAATTGAACTTGAAAAATTGTATTGCTTCTTTTTTTGTTTTTAAAGGATTATTAAAGAAATAAGATGATATTATCAGATTTATTAATAAAATCGCATGTGAAAAATTTATCCTTTTTGTTCTTCTAACACATTAGAATTTGTCTATAAGTCATCATATTTATAGTAATTATATAGAGGTTTTAAGACCTATTTAAAAGATTTTGTTTCACATTTGAATTATTTTTTATTTAAAATAGTTGATAATTTTATTTACGTATGATATAATATTGTTGGAAAGTAGGAATTTCCAACAAGGAGGATATTATGATTATTGAATTAAGAAAGAAATCACAAATCACGTTGCCAAGGGAAATTGTAAAAAATTTAAATTTACAAGAAGGAGATAAATTTGAAGTATCAATTGAAAATGGTTGTATTAAGCTTGAACCTGTCGCTGTATACCCTAAAGAATATATATTAAAATTAGCAGAAGAAATCCAAGTATTGAGGGAGGATGCAAAATTCGAATATAATACATTTAACAATGTAGATGATTTATTAAAGAGTCTAAAAGATGATAGTAAAGAGTAGCTTATGTATAAATTAGCATACACTGAAAGATTTAAAAAAGCTTTTAATGATCTTACTAATAATGAACAAATTCAGTTTCAAAATAAAATAAAGCTGTTTGTGGAAAATGTATTACATCCATCATTAAGAACAAAAAAGATAAAAGGCCAAAAAGATCTGTACGAAAGTAGTATAAATATGGATATAAGAATAATATGGTATTTTGAAAATGAAGAATTAATTATTTTAGTTGATATAGGCCACCATGATATTCTTAAGAAATTTTAAAAAAGACTTATAGTCCCATACACCTTTTTAAAAGAAAGATATCGTAGCAGTTAGGCATTTTTTGAAATCTATAGGTCTTCTGAAAAGAGGATCTATTTTTTATTTTTATAGGGTATTTTATCCAATAATGGTTAGAATATCCTTTTTTTATGAGTGTTTGAAAATCAATAAGGAACAAGTAAAGAAAAAATAAGGAACAAATAAGGAACGAAATTATTGACTTTTGTTCCTTATTTTGGTATAATATATGTGGAGATGATTACTATGAAATTGGATTTTAAATACACTAATGAACTTGTTAGTTATTTGTTAAACATTGAAAAGTATAAAACTGCTTTAGAGTATTTGTACTTACCTACAAGAACAAAACAAAAATTAATGTATGATGCTAAACTTAAAAAAACACATTTTTCAACAAGTATTGAAGGGAATGTTCTATCTTTAAAACAAGTTGAAAATGTAATTAATCATAAAAATCAAAATAATAAACTTTCTGCAGAAGTTGAGGTTCAAAATTACTGGGATGCACTGTCTTTTTTAGAAGAAGAAAAAACTAAAAATACACCACTATCGAAAGAATTAATATATCAATTGCATGATATTATTGAAAAAAATGGAAAATTAAAGAGGATAGAATTTAGGGGTCCTACTCCTGCTGGAGTTTTATTTGCAGTATATGATGATAAAACTAAACGTGTGGAATATATTCCACCTGAATGGTGTGATGTTGAATCTTTAATTGATGAACTTATTACTTGGTTTTATAATAATCAACATCTACCTGCTCCAATTTTAGCTGCAATAACTAGTTACGCTTTTGTAAGTATACATCCATTTACTAATGGTAATGGTCGTACATCAAGAGCCATTGCTACATATGTTCTAATGATTAAAAATTATGATTTTAAAGGTTTTAATTCGTTTGAAGAATATTATATGAGTGATCTTGATGGTTATTATAATTCTTTACAAATGGGTCTTCCTTCACTATTTTATGATGGAAGAGAGAATCCTCCGCATTTAGAAATTTGGTTAGAATATTTTTGTAAAATTATGTCTTTAAACTCTGAAAATATATATTATCAAGCTAAAGAAGCATCAAATAAAGAAACAAGTAATGTATTGAATGGATTATCAAAAAAAGATTTGATGTTGATAAGATATTGTTTAGAAAGCAATATAAAAATATTGAAAAACAAAGAGTTAGCATCTTTATTTGGTGTAACTCCAAGAGCTATTTCCAAATGGATGGTAGAATGGGTTGATAAAGGTATATTAATACCTAATGGTGGATCAACTAGAATAACTAGTTATAAATTATCTATTAAATATTCTAGTTTAAAAGTATCAGATATTGGTTTTACTGATTAAATAATTAAATTGTTATTATTTGTGTTAGTCTGATCCCGTCACCTGCACAATTTAAGTAAATGTTAGTCGATACAATAAGGTATCGGCTTTTTTATTTTAATATATAATAATAAAATAACTTATAGCTTATGTTGATTTTATTTTAAATATAATGTATAATAAGATAGAGTTATGTAATGTGTTATTTAATTACCAATATATTAGGAGGTTTTTATGAAAAAAATATTATATTGTTTAATATTAGTTTTTTCGTTACTATTTATAAATATTAATTCAAATATTAAAGCTAGTAATTTAAATAATAATTCTTCGATTAGTAATTTGATAAATGAATATTACAATAACGGTGTATATGTTAAAGAAACAACTATTTATTTAAATGAAAATGGTGTAGCTGATTTAGCTGAATATTTCCATGTGGAAACTTATTTAAAAAGAACTACATATTATTTAGTTGATTCTTTATGGATGAGTCAAAAAGATCTTTCTATGTATTCATATTATGGTACATCATATAATAACAATATTCCCAATGGTATTACTTATGGTGAGACTTCTAATGTTTTAACTCCTCCTAGTTCAGTAAAACTTGCTTTATCTGGTGTGTGTAAAAATAGTATGGAAGAATATTACACTACATTAAAAGATATTCTTGAATATGATGATTCAATTTGGTCTTATGATAATGGTGTTTACACTACACAAGATCCTGTAATGCTAAAATATTTTTTAGATTTTACTGCACCTTGTTTATATGAATCAATTATGGATTCACATATTTTTTCTTATGAAAAAGCAACAATAAAAGAAGTTGATAATAATTTAGAATTATTATTATGGATACATTCAACAAATTATGGGTATATTGAAGGTGGAGTTGATTCTGTTGTTGATAACGCGGTTGTATTATCAAAAGCAGTAATTAAAAAACATGAAATTAAAGGTTCTTTAGTTGATACATATCCTAGTTTAAGTAATGCCGATGTAGCATATTTTAATGGTTCTATTTATACATATGGTGGATATGATGGAAAGAGAAGAACAAATAGTATTTATTGTTATAATATTGCAAGTAACAGTTTATATGAACTTGATGTAAAGCTTCAAGATGCATCAACATCACATAGAGTTTATTTATATGGCGGAAAAGTTTATATTTTTGGTGGTACAACTGGATCTGTAAAACTTTCTACTATTCAAGTTCATGATTTAGTTAATCAAACAATTGAGACATTAGATACAAAATTATTATTTGGAATCCATTGTCAACAAATGGGTTATTATAAAAATAAAGTATATTTTGCAGGTGCACAAACTACTAGTGGTAGTACCAAAGATATCTATGAATTAGATTTAGATACTTTAGAAATGACTAAACTTAATATAAGTTTACCAACTGTTGCATTTAAAGGTGGATGGTGTACAGTAGGTAAATATTTATATGTTATTGGTGGAACAATGGGACCACGTCTTGATACAATTTATCGTTTTGATATGGAAAATTATAATGTGGATACATTAAATGCTCATCTACCTGTAACTCTTTCTCAATCACGTGCTGTTTATGATGGAATTGATAATATTTATATTTATGGAGGAACTATTGAAGGAAATTCTTTAGTTAATACAATTTATAGATACAGTATTTCTAGTGATACTATAGTTGAGCTAGATGAAAAACTTCCTATTAATATTGCAAATACATGTGTGGTTTATGTAAATGGTGCTACCTATATTTTAGGTGGAGATAACGGGACAGTTAATTTAATATTAAAACATGAAGATAATAAAATAACTAATATATTTAACTCAGTACAATAGTGCTGAGTTTAATTCTTCTTGAAAATCAAATAAGATTATGATATAATAAATATAAGAGGTTTTTGTTATGAATAAGTATGAAATTTATTATAAAAATAGTTTAATTGGAAATTGTCTTATTAAAGATGACTATTTAGAATATAAGGTAATTAATAAAATAGATGATGTATTTGAATTTTTAAAGAATGATTATAATGGTAAGCTTGTTGATTTTCCTTTTATTTATGATAAAATAATACATATAAAGAAGTTTAATTTAAAAGAACTAAGTTATCAAGGAAGCAGTTATTTAGTTAAAAAAATTAACTAAGAAAGGATAGATTATGAATGATAAATATAGTAATGAAGTAAAATCTAAGTGGGGAAATACTAGTTTATATAAAGAATATGAAGAAAAATCCAAAAATTATAGTAAAGATAAATATGATCAATTAACTAATGAATTATTTAATATTTTTAAAGATTTTTCTTTTTGTATGAATAGTAAACTAATTGCTTCATCTAATGAAACATTATGTTTAGTAGAAAAACTTCAAAATTTTATTTCAAATAATTATTATACATGTAGTAACGATGTTTTGCTAAGTTTAGGAAATATGTATGTATGCGATGAGAGATTTAAAGAAAATATTGATAAGTACAGTGATGGTACAGCAGACTATATAAATGAGGCAATTAAATACTATGTTTCCAAATAAATTAAGTGAATATATTAAAAGTTTAGAAATTAGATTGATTACAGATTATCACTCTAGTAATGATTTAGTATATAATATTGGAAATAAATATATTTTAAAAGTTAGCGATAATATAAATAGATTAAATGGTGAATATGAAAAAGATTTATGGATTAGTAAATATATTAATTCATCAAAACCAATTTTATTTTTTATAGAAAATAATAAAGCATATTATTTAAGAAATTATTTAAATGGAGAAATTTTGTGTTTAGATAAATATTTAGAAAATCCAAATCTATTAATTGATATATTAGTAAAGGCAATTAATATTTTACATAATACATTAGTTGATGATAAAAAATATATTATTGATGAAGGATATAATACTTTAATACACGGAGATTTTTGTTTACCTAATATTTTAGTTACTAATGAAAATAATATTGGTTATATTGATTTAGGTGATGCTGGTATTGGAGATCCTTGGAGAGATTATGCATGGTGCATTTGGAGTTTAGAATATAATTTAAATTCAAAAGACTATACACCTTATTTATTAGAAAAATTAAATATTAAATTTGATGAAAAATTATATAGAAAATATACTGAATAAAGGAAGTGTTAATTCACTTCCTTATTTTTTATATACAACATATAAAAAAGATAATTACCTAATATTGGTAAAAATCAACCAAATATATAGAATGTATTTATATTTCATATTAATTTTGTTATAATATTTTTGGAGGTTATTTTATGAGTATTGAAATAATTGATTTAACAAAAGAATATAAAGATATCAAGGCTTTAGATAATTTAAATTTAGTAATTAATGATAATGAATTATTTTCATTATTAGGACTTAATGGAGCAGGAAAAACGACATTAATTAAAATATTGTCTACATTAACACGTCCTACTAAGGGAATAGTTTATATTAATAATTATTCTATTTTAAAGGATGATTTAAAAATAAAAGAAATAATTGATATTTCGTTACAAGAAACAAGCATTGCAAGAAACTTAACAGTTTTAGAAAACATAAAGTTTTATGGAAAACTAAACGCTTTAGAAGAAGATGAATTTAATGAAAGATTAGAATATTTAATTGACGTTTTTAATTTAGATAAAGTAAAAAACAAAAAAGCAAAAAAACTATCTGGTGGATATCAAAGGAAACTTTCTATTTTACTAGCTTTATTAAAAAAACCAAAAATATTATTTTTAGATGAACCAACATTAGGTCTAGATGTTATAGCAAGAAAAGAGCTATGGTCTATTATTAAAAAACTAAAAAAAGAAATGACCATAATACT
>JBGVCU010000018.1:0-2853 GCA_045119035.1 Bacilli bacterium
AAGCGTCATTATGCTCAGCAATGGGTAGGAAGTTTCGAAGAGCCATTGTATTGTTAGTTAAAGGTCATACATAAGTTTTTCAGTATGTATATAGGTTACAACCCGTAGATACTAACTGGCGTAGTTGGAGAACCTAAACTAATCGTTTCTAACAATTGGTTAACTCGGTAAGCCCAGAACTGTCCATATTCATAATATGGTAGGGTGACCGTGAGGAAATCTGATGTTCTTTTCTGGGTAGAGGATGCTAAAGAAAGCAAATGCCCACTTAATCGAAAGATAGCAGAAAACTGACAAATATAATAACTGTGTGGGATAAGCAGACTTTTAGCAGGTGTATCTTGCTTTATTTAAAACGGCAGATATCATTAAATGTGTAAAAAAAAAAAATTTTTTTTATGAGTGTGATTTTGGCAATGAAAACTGAATATAATAATTTAAATATATTACAGTCTGTAAAATCAGACGAAGAGATACTTGATAAGGAATGGAAGGATATTAACTGGAAATCCATTGAGTATGACATATTTAAGATACAAAAACGGATATTTAAAGCAGAGAAGGAAGGCAATTATAGAAAAGTTAATAAACTATGTAGATTATTAGTTAATGATAAAAGGAGTTTGTTATTTGCAATAAATCTTGTAACAAAGAAGAATAAAGGTAGGAAAACTAGTGGTATTGATAATAAAGTCTTCAAACACGATTATGAACGAATGGCATTATTTTATAAACTGAAAGATTATAAAATTAGTTTACATAAACCCAAACCTGTTCAGAGAATTTATATTCCAAAGAAAAATGGTAAAAAGCGACCATTAGGTATTCCAACAATTATTGATAGGATTTATCAAGAAATCTGCAAATTAGCATTGGAACCTATGTGGGAAGCTAAATTTGAATCAACTAGTTATGGTTTTAGACCTGCTCGTGGAGTAAGCGATGCTATAGCAAAGATTCATAGTTTTACAAGAGGATTAAATCGACCTTATATTTTTGAAGGTGATTTTAAATCGTGTTTTGATACTTTAAGTCACCAACACATATTGGATAAATTAGGTAATTTTCCACTTAAAAATCTAATAAAAAGATGGTTAGAAGCCGGATATTTAGAAAACAATGTTTTCTACAATACTAAAACCGGTACTCCCCAAGGAGGCATCATATCCCCATTACTGGCAAATATTGCACTACACGGAATGGAAGAAGCACTAAACATTGAGTATAAGGAAATAAAGTATGGAAATAACAATACCTATTTAAATAAGTCCAAATATGTAGTTATTAGATATGCCGATGACTTTATAGTTTTATGTAAGACCTTAGAGGATGCTGAAGATGTTTATAATCTTTTAGAGGATTACCTTGATGAAAGAGGTTTAACTTTAGCTCCGGACAAAACCAAAATTACACATATTAATGATGGTTTTGACTTCCTAGGATTTAATATTCGATGTTACAATGGATATGATCGAGATAAAGTATTAATAAAGGCATCTAAAGATAGTATTAAATCATTCAAGAGAAAAGCTAAATACATAATCCGAAGATGTTATCCTTGGAACATTGAAGAAAGTATTATAAAACTTAATAATTTAATTATTGGGACTAGTAACTACTGGAAAATGGCATCTAACAAAAGGATATTTAGTAAAATGGATAATTACATTTATGAACTTCTACTCAGGCAAATTAAACGATGGTATCCCAATAAACCAATCAAATGGATGGTCAAAAAACATTTTAAAACTCATTTACACTCAATATACAATGATAAATGGATTTTTACAGACCCAATCACAAATTGCCAAGTGGAAAAAATGTATTGGACAAGAATAAAATATTCCAGATGCATTAAGTATAAAGCAACCCCATATGACTCCTCATACGATGAATATTTCCTTATAAGATATGGAAAAACCTCATTTGAATATCTATATGGCTAAACAACTTTATAAACATTTCTATAAGTATGCATGAATTCTTATAAGTATGCTTGAGCCGTATGTCTTAAAAGGGACACGTACGGTTCTTAGAAGAGGGGAGACAAGTAATTGTCTCTTCTTATTCGACGTAATATCGCCCACAAAAATCAACTAAAAAGCGTTTAAAAAACAACAAGAAACATTAAATAAACACCCATGAAATACAAATGAAACTACAAATTTTCCATTGTAAAAGTGATACATATCAAAAAAAATACAAAAATAAATGCCCCCCAAAAAAACTGAAAGTACACTGAATTACAAATACCCATACAAAAAAATATTAAAATCAATTATCATGACAAATGAAACCCAATAAATAACAATTCACAAAGGTATAACCCAACTTGCAATTCATCCACGACCTTGAAGAGGTCGTGGTATTCTTGCATCATTTAGATAAAACATATATATTCAAAGATAATTATGATAATTATAAAAATGAAAATGTTTTTGGAGGAATATATATGATATTGTCTTCTTTTTCAATATTTGTTATGGTATCTGAGATAATAATTCCATAATCAGCACCATAATTATTGATTGCATGAGTAATTTGCTTTTTATCTTTCCTGCCACGACCCACCTCAATAGGTACTGGATTTTTAAAATCCTGTTGCAAAATAAAATCAACATTTCTCTTTTTGTTTGCATCAATTAACATCGCTTGCCGTTAATGTGAGAGTCAATAGTTTAAAATAAAAGAAAACAAGAAATATTAATTTAAATTAACATTAACGATTTGATAATCAAACCTGAAAGCTGAATTAACATTAACGACGGCCATTTGTTAATGGAAACTTACTTTTGAAAAGTAGTTGATGTATATGCATAGTTGAAATAGATTTTGATTTTTAATACCCTTGCC
>JBGVCU010000019.1:0-10293 GCA_045119035.1 Bacilli bacterium
TCTGAGAGAACTTCTTACAAAGACTCCAAAACATCCACCAAAGGTGGAAATCATGGAAAATCTGTAGGTTTGTTACAATGGAGTTATTTTCTCAAAAAGTTAGAACAGAATTCTGAGAAATTTGGAAATGTCATTGTCTATGCAGACAAATATTATCCAAGTTCTCAGATCTGTTCTAAATGTGGAGAAAGACATAAAGAAATGTCAGATGTTACCAATCGTACACTAAAGTGTAAATGTGGTAACATAATTGATAGAGATCACAATTCAGCTATTAATCTTTTAAAAGCTGGAGAATATTATTTTCAAAATAAGACTCTTGGAAAGGAACTTTCGGAGTATAAAGCTTTTAAGTGTTTAGATTTTTCAGGATCAAAAACATTTAAACTACAATTAAATATTTAATTGTAAATAGAAGCTATTGACCTTTAGGTCAATAGCAGTTCACCCCAAAATTGTTTACATTCTTCAAGTTTTATAAAATCTTTTAGATATTGTATTTGTTTTCTATAATTTTCAATTACGTATTTTGTACAAGTTAAAATGTAGTTTAATATTTTAGGTTCATTATATTGTTTTGAAGATTGATAGATTAAAAATATCTGTATAAGAAGTTCATTATAAAACCCAAAATCTACACGTTCTAAATGTTTTAACATACTCATTCGATAATGAAAACAACACGGAAGCTTTGCTAAATCTATTTTTATGTTCTCGAAATCACGAATAATGTTATTAGTAGCATACATGATCTTAAAATTCATTTCTAAAATCGAAATTTCATCAAATACGTAACTTTCACAGTTATAATAATTATTTGGAATGTTGCTTAAATATGTTTCGTAATTCTTTAATTTATTTTTATTTTCTTCTGTACATTTAATCCAGCAAAATCCTGCATTAGGTGTTATAATTTTATGAAAATTGTTATTTTCGTCTAAGTGTCTTAATGTGCCTCGATATGCAAATATATCATTTGATGATCTAAAAAATGTATATATATATATATATATATTATGATAAAAAATCAAATCAGTATCTATATACGCAATTATATCGTAATTGTCACATATATCTATTGCGGTTAAAGTTTTATTAGAGCAACCACTAAAAAATTGCCAATATGTTAACTTGTTATCACATGTAATTTCTAATTCATTGTTATCAATATGTTGATTTGATAATTTATCGAAATAAAAATTATTATGTGGTTTAAATCCTCTAAAAATCAAATTGATAGTATTTGATTTAAAATCTTTGAAGAAATAATGTGCAAGATCTGGTAAATCAGTTGTAACATACCAATCTACTTTAATATCGTTATATCTTTTAAAACTGTTGATACACATTCTCAACTGTTCTAAATTGTGTTCTCTTATAACAAAAGAACTTATAAACGCTATTTTCATTTACGTTCTCTTGTTAGCAATTTTATACTTTGAGGAACACTTACAGCAGTAAATAGTACTTTGCCTAAAGATTTAACTTCAACAAACCCCACATCATAAATATCATTAGTTTGAGTATAAACAGTATTTAATAAATCATTGTAATTAAATCCGTGGAAATTAGTATCTAAAAAATCTTTAAATTCTGTAATGTTTTTAACTAATTGATAATCATTTTTATAAGTAGTTTTTCTACCTATTTTTACATACCAGCCATCTTTTGGAACAATCTGATTTCCTTTTTTGATATAATCTGATTCTTTTAAATATTCTCTAAAGTTCATTTTCAATTCTCTTTTTAAAATATTTATAAATTCCATTCTGAAATTATAGTATCATCATTTTTAAAATATGTTTCTGAAAGGTCAATTTGTAATGTTTGATTTCCATCGAACTCAGCATTGCCTCGTGATTGTCTTAATGTGAACTGCTATTGATCTAAAGGACAATAGCTTCTATTTACAATTAAATATTTAATTGTAGTTTAAGTGCTTTTGATTTTGAAAATCTAAACACTTAAAAGATTAAATATATTTTATTTATAAATAATATAAAATATTTTTAATGGGTAAATTATGAACACAAGAACAGATGATATTTCTTTAAGAAAGTTAAATGTTTCTAAATCTGCGATTTATCGCAAAATAAACTCAAGTTACAAACACGTTAAAGAAATACGAACACTATTACTTGAAATATTAAACGAAATTGAATATAGCGATGAAGAAATGCAGCTTGCATTTGATGAGGCTATTGGGGATTGTACTGACATTAAATCTGTAAGACACAATTTTACAAATTTTCTAAAGTATCTTGAAGCAACCCAAACTGATAACGCTTTAATCAAAATCAATAAAATTTTAAATAGCGAAATTGGTGATATTGTTTTCAATTTACTAGAGTACGATTATGTTACTAAACCAAAAACCAAAGACGAGTTAATTAAAACTATCAATCATTTCATGCGTTATTATCGTAAGACTAACATCAGCCTTAATACAATTGACGTATCTGCAATTACTGATATGTCTCAATTGTTTAAAGATTCAACTTTTAATGGTGATATCTCAAAATGGGATGTTTCTAATGTTGAAGATATGTCTATGATGTTTCAAAATTCAGACTTCAATGGAGATATCTCAAAATGGGATGTTTCTGATGTTAGGGAAATGGCTTGGATGTTTGATAATTCAAAATTCAATCGAAACATATCTAAGTGGGATGTATCTCGAGTCGTTGAAAAGACCGGATTTGATAATAATTGTCCTTTAGAGAATAAACCTGAATATCAGCCTGAATTTAAGGATTAATAATATTTTAAACGCCTGTAGAACGATATAAAAATTATATAAAACCAACGGATAAAAATATGAACCTTTAGGTTCATATATACAGATTTTATATAAATAAAATATATTTAATCTTTTAAAGTTTGGTGAATTTGTTGTTTACAACAAATCTTACCAAACTCTTGAAAAGGAACTTTCGGAGTATAAAGTTTTTAAGTGTTTAGATTTTCAAGATCAAAAGCACTTAAACTACAATCAAATATTTGATTGTAAATAGAAGCTATTGATCTTTAGATCAATAACAGTTCACAATCTTAATCTGCGGGCGTTTTAATAGTGTTATAGAGAATATTATGAAACAACTCAAACAATCAGATATTAAACCTTTAAGAAATGAAATTTTAAAGAAGCAAAATTACACTTGTCCTTTATGTGGCAAACATATAACTGAAAATGATAGAATTACTTTAGATCATCAACATAAACTTAGAAAATCAGATATAAATGGTGTAAACGGTAATGGGCAAATTCGAGGAGTTCTGTGTTCCGATTGTAACACATTAGAGGGTAAAATTTTTAATAATCAAACAAGATTTTTAAATCAGCCAACCAACGAAGATAGAATTAAGTGGTTGCAAAATTTGATTAAATATTATAACCAGGATTTATATCCGTATATTCATCCATCAGAAGTTGAAAAGCCTAAAATATTATCAAAAAGAAACTTTAATAAATTAAAAAAAGAATTTAAACTTAAATATCCTAGTAAGAAAGATTTAGAATATCCTAAATCTAAAAAAATTACAAAACAATTAATATTATTATATAAAGAGTTTAATATTAATCCTTATAATTAATGGAGTGAATATGAAAACAAAACCTAGAAATTTTGTTGCGAAATATGATTATTTGATCAATACAGCGAAAACCTTTAAAGATAGAAAGAAAGAGTTTAAGAAAGGTATAGAAAAATATAAAGAAAAATATAGAATAGACTCTTATGAGTCTATTTTTTAATTGTGTAAAATCACATCATTTCCTTGCTTCTTTTTGCAAAAAAATCTTCCAAACATACGTACAGCAAGATACCAAATAGAACGTCTTAAAATAAATACATTATTATCTTTTAAAATACTATAAAAAGTTTTATCTGCTAATTTTCTTGTTGCTTCACCATTTGGAATTAAATTCAATCTCATTGCCTGATATAACGCATCGTGAACTAAACTTGCAATTAAAGTATTTTTAGTATCGATAACTGGGCCAGTCGCACCGTCCCATGCATATCCAACATTAATAGTCAAATTACCATTCGCTAACTTTATATAAGGATGTTCAAAATTGTTAAAAACAAATGGAAGTTTAATTGTTAGTGATCTTTCAACTTTAAATTTATAATTATATTTTGTATAAAATAACATTAGTTTTCTGCCTTTGTTTTAGACTCCTGTTGCAAAGGCTGATAATTATATTTGACTTCAGGTATTCCAGCAATTGACGTTAGAATGCTTGTTAGTCCAGCTAAAAAACTCGCTGACAAACAAACTTTCCAATCAATTTCTGCAAAGATAGTACTTGCAGTTAGAATACCTGCCATAGTTTGAGCAATTGTTTTTACTGCTCTTACCATACTTGCTTTAAACCATAATTTTGTTTCACTTGATATTTTCATAAGTATTTTCGTAAATGTTTATATTTATATTTATATAAATTACCATTCGAAATTTGGGAGTTCACCTAAAACGTAGTCTAAAGTTGGTCGTTCGATTTCCTTATTTAAATATTTATCTATCAAATCGTAACAAATGGTCCATATGTCATCACGCCATTTTGAAAATTTTTGAGCTTCGTTCTTAAACTTTTCAATGCTGGAATTGTAATATGAACAGCATGATACTGCATCATCGTAGTTCTTTTCTTTAGCTTTATCATTTAATAATTTTGTAATTGCTGTTTGAATAACATTAAACAATTCATCATCGGAATATTCGTGTTCTTGTGAACCTGTTTCTTCAATAGGTAAAATCAAATTATTATCAATAATATATTTATTTAAAGCGATACCTATTGAGTTTTTGTTAATATCTACAATTACATCACCATATTTAACACCTTCAATAGTTAAATTTAATGCATGTAGTCTTTCTTTATCTTCACCAAACCAAGATAAATCATCGTAAGAAATATTAATAGTTTTTTCCATAGAATTTAATCTCTAATTCTTTTAATTTATTTATCGTAGGTAAAACATTATTACATTTATTTTTAAATTCATTTGAAACGTTTAACGAATTCACTAGATCATAATATTCAAAATAATATTTAGAATGTTTAAATTCGATAAAATCAAAAATATTATTACAGGTATTTTTAAAAGGTTTTAAATTAGTTGCAAAATGAACAAAAATAGGATTTTCAGAAATAGTTTTGCCAACTCTTAAATTATATTTTTATTCCAAAATATATTTAGATTTTCTAAAATAATAGTTTAAAAAAGATTGTTCTAAAATATTATGTTCTTTAGTATATAAAAATTCTTTATATTTATTATATAATAAACTATAATTATTTTTATTTAAAATCATAAAACCACAATTGATATGGGGATAAAATTGAGTTATTTTATCTTTACAACCAATAAAACTTTCTTTATAGTTTTTAAAAACATCCTTAATATTTCCTTTAAAATAACCATCTACATCAAAACTTAGAATATAGTCTGATTTAATTTCATCAAAAAGTTTTATTCTTAATGAAACTTCTTTTAAACAGTTTAAATTTGTTGTTATATTTGGAATTTCAGGATATTCAACATAATGAATATTAAGATTTTTAAAATTGAATTTATTTGGAAGTTTAGAAGTTGAATATAAATCAACTTCTAAATCATTATATTTGAAAAACGAACTTAGGCACACGTAAGTAGGTTCTATGTATTCTCTATTTGTGATTGTGATGATTTTGTACATTTAATGTTTGAAGTTATCATTTGCTCAATAATAAAACGATGTTCAGATTCTATATAGTCATCTTTTAACATATACTTTGATTTAGCGTTAAATAAATCTTTATTATATTCTTCCAAAAATACGAATGCCGGAAATGATGTAGGATCGTCTTTCTGATTTTCAATTTTTGAAACACAACAATTTTCGAAATCAACAACATTTAAACAATTATTATCACAGTACAAATATGGTAATACAATATGCTTAGTTAAAGTATAATTTAATGTTTCCATTAAAGTTTCTTCGATTTTCTCAATCTTTTTAAAATTTTTATTTTTAATAATACAACAATTTATGTCTATATTTGTCGGGGTTTCCTCAATTTTAAAAGTTATATCATATAAACAATGTTTATATGGCATATTCTGAACCGTTCCAGCTAGCTCAAAATCTAGTTCTTTAAGTCTATCAATATATACATCAAATGATTTATTGATAATCAAATCTGTGTTAAAAAGTATAGTTAGGTCGGCTTTGGAATTTTCAATTTGTGTATTTAAAAAATCCACAATTACATTTTGTGCCCCTCTAATGTGTGTAAAGTTACAAGCATAGCGGGTATGTTTCAAAAACATTTGTTTTGTTTTTAAGAATTTTAAATTATCATTATTATTATTAAAAATTATAATTATATCAATCATAGATGCACCCGCGCTGTTACTGTAAATGTTTTTTCTTGCTCTGTATACCCACTTCCATAAGTAGCTTTAGAAATTGTATTGCTATAATACCTTTGTCCTTTTGCATTTTCGAAGATTGCTTGAACATTAAATACTGCATATGGGTATTGAGAGCCGTAATTGTATGCTTCCCATATTAATCCTGCACTTTTTGTTGTTCCATTAACACTAAATCCTACAAATTGAATATCACGTGAAAAATTTGTCGGAACTTTCGTTGAAACATTATCTATGTATTCTCTTGAATACCATCTTGTTCCATATATTGGGCGATTATATGCATCTGTTCCAGTTTGTACAGTCTTTTGTTCATAGGACCATCTTAATCTAAATATCGCAGTACATGTAACTATTGCCAGTTTTCTACCGATTGCAACACGTTTATCACCAACTTTTAGACCACCTAAAGTATATTCATAATCGCCATAAATAACAGTTCCATTGTTGCTTCCATTAAGTAATGGTGTATATCGCAATGTTCCATTGTCATTGAGAATTAACGATGGATTTGTAATTTTTGTGGTATCACTCCAAACTTGTTGATTACCGTACTTAATAGAAGCCATACTAACCTTTAATCGTATCTTTTATCGTATTCTGAGTTCACACTATATGAACCACTATATTTGTGAACTGCTATTGACCTTTAGGTCAATAGCTTCTATTTACAATCAAATATTTGATTGTAGTTTAAGTGCTTTTGATCTTGAAAATCTAAACACTTAAAAGCTTTATACTCCGAGAGTTCCTTCCCAAGAGTCCAGTGAAATTTGTTGTAAACAACAAATTCACTGAATTTTAAAATATTAAATACATTTTATTTATATAAAATCTCAACGTCTGTATATATGAACCCGAAGGTTCGTATTTTTATCCGTTGGTTTTATATAAATAACTTTAAAGAACAAAGGTTATTATAAATGCAGAATACATTTGAATTTGATACTTTTACACTTAATTCTAAAAATTCTACTTTTAATATCAAAAATTATAATTCAATGTGTTTAACCAAAATTAAAGCATATTTACAAGGATTGAATAGCAGATACTTATTATATTTAAAAGTAGAAAATGACTCAAAAATAGAAAAAATATGTACCGATTATTATGGAACAGATAACTATTGTGATTTAATTCTTTTAATCAATCAACGGGATATGGTTTTTGATATGGCATACTCAAACGATATTGTATTAAGCGCGATAGAAAACGATATAGAGCAATACAGAAATAAAGTTTTTAAAGATCCTTATAAACAGTTTTCAAAAACTGCATATGACAAGCTCTATAAAAAATTATCAGATGAATATAATAATAATAATAATAAATTTAAATACATCAAAGTTATAAATTCTGCATATATTAGTTCTGTAATTATTGATATAAATAACATTATTAGTTCATATCAAGATAACATCAAATTGTTAGATTTATAATGCAAGATAACACTCTTTCCTACATACGTGTAAATGATGGTTCGGATATTGATATTGTTGTTAGAAATGGCAACGATTCATATCAATTATCTTATGCAATTTCAAACACTGGTGAAGCTATTGATTTCATAGAAATGTCAACTTGTTTTGATAGGATGTACTCAACGTGTATTTTACGAATTAGAAAAGACGTATTAACCAAATTATTTGGTGAAGACATAAACGATATTTCTATGAAAAACAATACTGATGTATCTTTCGATATTACTATTCGTAGAACCGCTTCTCCAAAACTTCCTCAATCAATCACTGCAACATATTACATTTTAAACGTTGTTGAAACTATTTTACCAACAGGTCTTTATTTAACTTTGAATTTGGTTGATGTGTATGGATTTAAACTATTTAATAAAAAATATACCAACGTACTTTCACAATTATCTTTAGTATTAAATTCAAACGAAAACAATACACCATTAAAAATAATGCATAACACCATGCTATTTTTAAGATATGGAAAAGATACGTTAGAAAGTTTAAGAGAAGGTAAACAGTATGAAAGAAAGCGTTCAATAGAGATTGGCAAAGTTTTAATTCATCCTAAAATTCAAGAGAATCTGGAATATAAAAACGAAATTTCTAAAGAGTACACAAGATTAACAAAAGGAACGATTAAAGATACAGAAACAGACAATGCAAATTTTATCAACATTGTGGATACAGATGTTCCATTTTTGTATATTCAAAAATACTGTCGTATGCACAATATTAAAGTGTATCGTGATTGGAAAGACTTAAATATAATTAGTTCTTTAGATTATTCAAAATTACACGATTATACTAAAGAGCATCAATTAATATTATCTGAAGTTGCAAACAAGAATGAAGATAATTATATCTATCAATCTGTTAAAACAATGAATACAGATAATACATTAAGCAAAATAACTTATACAAATACTAATTCTAAGGGTGGAACAAGATCAACTAATGATGTTGCTGATGTTAAAACCTTCGAAAAAATGATTAGAATTAGTACAAATGATATTGTATCAAACTGGTCAGATGATGGCGAAAACAATCAATCAAATGCAGTTGATCATAATATTTGTACTGCATATTACGATTTGGCTAAAAAATACAATAAAAGACAAGTTCTTATTTTATACATTAATGCACTGCTAGATTTACAGGTTGGTAATTTAATTGATGTATACTTACAATCTGAAGAATCCGATCCTCAAAAACAATTAGAAGGTGATACAACTTATAATGGCAAGTGGATTGTTCATAGTATCACTATTAAAAAAAGCGGACAATGTTCTTTAGTTTCACGTTTAGGACTTCATAGATATGATGTTCCAAAATTACAAACGGAAAAAGCAAATCCTTCTGCTGTAACTGAAGAAGTGTCAACCAAGGAAACAGCAAATAAAATTTCTAAATCTAATGATACTAATGTTCAAGATGCTGCAAATTCTAATGAAGTTGTTTATCCTGAAATTACAAATGCTGAAGATATTTTCGATCATATAAACTTTAAAGAAATGAATAATAACATTTCTTACGCAAATAATAATATTAAATCTTTTAACGATTTAATTAATAATAGTAATCCTTTTATTAATATATACGAAACAATAAATAATATTCGTGTTGCATTTTCTAACGTTTCGAATACAATTTCAAAATTTAAAAATTCTGTCAACGAAGCTAATGATGCCATTAACTCCTTAAAAAACATAGGAAAGAATTTTAAATCTGAAATTAAAGATGGTATTGCTCAAATGAAGGAGTCTTTTAGTTTTGATAACACGTGGACTCACAGTCAAAAATTTCAGTTGAATGCAATTTTGACACAAGCCAAAAATCTTAACAAAGATATTAAAAATCTTAATCGTGTGTTAACTAGTTGGAATTATACAACTACTACTGAAACTATGAGAAATATCTATCCGTATGATGGAACTACTTTAAATCTTTTAAACACAAGAGATGTTGTAAATGGAGTTATTCAAGATAATTCAGAAAATATGTCTATACTAAAAGCACAGCTAAAAGAAAGACAACGTGCTCAAGTAGAAAAAATGCGTCAAGATATGATTATATCAGGCGCAGTGAACTACCATTGACCTAAAGATCAATAGCTTCTATTTACAATCAAATATTTGATTGCAGTTTAAGTGCTTTTGATCTTGAAAATCTAAACACTTAAAAGCTTTATACTCCGAGAGTTCCTTCCCAAGAGTCTTATTTTGAAAATAATATTCTCCAGCTTTTAAAAGATTAAGAGCTGAATTATGATCTCTATCAATAATGTTACCACATTTACATTTTAGTGTACGATTGGTAACATCTGACATTTCTTTATGTCTTTCTCCACATTTAGAACAGATCTGAGAACTTGGATAATATTTGTCTGTATAGACAAT
>JBGVCU010000020.1:0-4439 GCA_045119035.1 Bacilli bacterium
TGAAATAGGTTTTGACAGTGTAGCAATGTTTAAACAAAGGTTAATGTCTAAATTAAATGATATATTTCCATATTATAAACAACTCTATGAAACTGAAATAGCAGCGAAAAGCGTTGACTTCTTATTAAATAAAGATTTAAAGGAGAGTTATGTTAGAGAATTAACTTCAAATAGTAATTCAAGTCAAGAAAGTAATGCTACAACTAACGGCCTTTCAACTGCTGGTCAATTAACACCAAGTTTAATAGCGAACTCCGAAAAAATAGATAAGTTTATGGACACAGCTCAAAAAGATGAAAGTTCAAGTAATTCAACTGCTACTGGTGAAAGTAGTGGAAACAGTAAAGAAGAATATACATTAACTAGTCAAGGTAACATAGGTATTACATCTAGCGCAGAACTATTAGATAAATGGAGACAAGTATTATTAAATATTGACTTAATGATTTTTGAAGAGTGTAACGACTTATTTATGCAAATTTTTTAAAAGGGGGTAAAAAATTCCCTCTTTTTGTAATATATATTAATTATAAGGAGTGATACGAAAATGAGCAATGAAAACAACAAAATGCAAGTTGACATTGAGAATTTATTCAAGCAAAATGTAAATGACTTATCAGCTATAAAAGAACTTTATAGAAAATTAAAAGAAGTAGAAGAGAAAATTTCACAGATTAAATACATTGATAGTACACTAGCAAACAAATTAAAAAAAGAATATGAAAAATTAAAAAGAATAATTTTGGACGAAAATGCACAAGCAAAATTAGCTAATGAAATTGAAACAACTAATACAAAATTGGATAATATTGATGAAAAATTAACTAATGATATTGAAACAATTAATTCAGAATTGGTTAAAAAGGCAAGTCAAATTGAAACAATTAATTCAGAATTGGATAATATTGATGAAAAATTAACTAATGATATTGAAACAATTAATTCACAATTGGATAATATTGTAAATACAGTAAGTGATTCAGAATTAATGTTAAAGTATGGTGCTAAGCTTGACGGTATCAATGATGATACAGAAGCTTTTAAATTAGCTATTAAGGAAAATAATATAATATTAAACAAGTCTTATAATATACTTTTTACTGACACAATTAATATTCCTAATAATAGAATTTTAGATTTTGGAGGTAGTATAATAACATCAAATGTAAGTACAAGCTTATTTAAATATGGTTCTGTTGAAGATACATATTTCAGTGGCTTTGGCGAACTTAGAAATATAAGTAATGTTATAATGAATGAGGGTACAATATTTGTTAGTTGCAATAAAACTATTTTTCAAAAATTTGTTAATATAAGAGTGTCAAAGTTAAAAGAAGATTTAACAATATTTGATTTAAAAAACTGTTTTAATATTACACATGATTGTTGTCATATTGGTTATTCGAACTCTGGAAGAATTCCAGGTACAAATGTTATGAAGGTGATGTGTAAAACTGACAATTATTTAACTGTTGGAGTAAATAACAATACAAATTCAAAAGTCACAAACTGTTTATTTCAAAATGCAACTAATGGATTTTTAATAGACGGTAATGATGGATCCGTTGATAGTTACAGTATAGACAATCAAGGATTTACAAATTGTGGTACTTGTTTTAATATTCTTGGCGACTCAAATTTAAATCATGTGATACAAATAAGCAATAGTAGGATAGAAAAAAGTGATGTTGGAATTATAAACACAACTCAAATGTCTATTAATAATTTACATCTATATCATAATAAATTGTCAATAAAAAATAGTTCAACAGGTAGGTTGAATATTATGGGTAATATCCATATATTAAGTAATGACGGAGATGTAGGTATTGAGAATACAGGTTTACTAAGAATGGAAAATAGCGATATAATGCATACTCAAAATACTAACTTCATACTAAACCAACACACTAGACCTTGGAGAGCTAATATTGTTGTTAATAATACAAATAATTTTGATAATATAATTGAAAAAATAAACAACGTAATAGTTAGACAAACAGTTGATTTCAATTTATCAGATTTACCAACAAGTGGTGTATTCAATGGAACTGAATTAAAAATATATTCATGGAATTCTGGTTTAAAAATAGGTATTGTTGATGATAAATTCTATGAATGTGTAAGAAATGGAGTATTAAACTTAATTTTCTTAGACGGTTCTTGGCGTGTTAATGGTTCTTATTAAGATAGCAATAGATTAATATTATTCATTAAGGAGGTAAAATTAATGATAGATAAATTTATGTATGGTTTTTTAGACAGAGTGTATGATTTAGAAGAATATACCCAACTAGAAATTAATTCAAAACTTATACAAAAGATAGACGAAGTAATAGAAAATTGCAATAGTGCATTTGAGTTCGTTGAATGGCTAAAGGAGCAAGGCGTTCCTAATGAAGTACAAAATATACTTTATACATGGAAAGAAGACGGAACACTAAAAAATTTAAGTAATAAAAAAGAAATAGATAATTTAAGAAATGAAATAAACAGTAATATTACTGAATTAACTATTTCGATAAATACAAAAATTAATGAATTAAAAGAATTGATAAATCAAATTAATGTGAATTAATTTAAAAATGGAGTGATATAATTGAATGATATTGTAAATTTAATAACTAACCTAGGTTTTCCAATAGTCTGCGTGGTAGCATGTGCTTATTTTATTAATTATATCATTAAAGCTGAAAGAGAAGAAAACCAAAAAAGGGAAGAAAAGTACATTGAAACAATAAATAAATTTTCAGTCGTATTAGAAAAAGTTAATGACAATTTAAGTGCTATCAACAAAAGACTAGAATATTTTGAAAATAAATTAGATGAAGTTTGTTGTACTGAAATAAAATAATAAAAGGGGGCTAGTTCCCCTTTTTTTGAATAGGAGGAGTAACATGGCTTATTATAATTATGATAAGATAAGAAGTTATAATGCTTTAATGAACATAATTATGACTAATAGAGGTTTTGGTAAAACATATGGTTTTAAAGATATGGCTATTAAAAACTTTTTAAAGAATGGTAAACAATTTATGTATGTAAGAAGATACAAAACGGATATTTCCAAAGAGAAAATAGGTATGTTCTTTGCTGATATACAAGAAAAATACCCATCACACAATTTCCAAATTAAAGGGAAAAATGCATACTGTGACGGTAAACTTATGGGACACTTTGTAGCTTTGTCTACTTCTTTAAACCTTAAATCAGTTCCCTTTCCTGATGTTACATTAATTTGTTATGATGAATTTGTTATAGGTGGAGGTTCACAACAATATATTAAGTCAGAAGTGACTATATTTGCAGAATTATTAAGTACAGTAATCAGGAAAAGAAATGACTGTAGAGTGTTCCTATTGGCTAATAACATTTCTATGGTCAACCCTTATTTTACTTATTTTAATGTTAGACCAAAATCAAACGAAAGGTTTACCATGGTTCAAGATGGTGAGCTAGTAGTTGAAATTGCCACAAATGATGAATTTATAAAAGAGATGAAACAAACTAAGTTTGGTGTACTATTTAAAAATACTCATTATAGTGATTATGCTATAGATAATAAATCATTGCTTGACACTGATACTTTTATAGAAGTATTTCCGTTAAAAGAGTGTATACCTGTCTGCTCCATTACATATGATGATAAGAAAGTACAAATATGGTTACACAAAAAAGATGGGATATATTATTGTAATGGAAAAATAATTGAAACAACTGTTAACTTTAGTTTAACAAGTAACGACCATACTGAAAAGTCTTACTTAAAAACTAAATTAACTAATTATCCATTTTTCAATAACTGTATTAAGGCCTTTCAAGTTGGGCAAGTAAGATTTTCTAACCAAGTAATAAAACATACTATGTATGATGTATTTAGAATATTAGGAGTAAGATAAAGGAGGTAATTTGAATTACCTCCTATTTATTATTTATAAAATTCATCAATTACACTATAATAATTATCAATTACATCTTTTGCTTTTCTTCTTACCATTACCCTTTTTTTATTAATTGATTTAACATTTTCACCTGTTATTTTCTCTGTTTGTTTAGGTGTTAAACCTTGTAACATATATTTAAATTGTACTAGTTGTTTCTCTGTTAATCTTTTATTAATTAATTCAATTATTTCATTTGCTATTGCTGTACTATCATCATCATATGTTTTTACTATACTATTTTCTTTAAAATTACTTTTACTTGAATTTTCATTATTATAAATATAATCTAAAGACAATAAATCTTCTTGACTTATTTTTCTTTTTTGTGATTGATTTCTTCTTATTGTAGTTAACGCCTCCATTAATACAACTTTATAAACAAATGGTGACGGCTTAGTATTAATATCAGAATTAAAAGACTTTCTAGTTAAGAAAAGTAAGCAACAATTATTGTAAAAATCTTCAAATTCAATATACCCACTGCACATATTATGG
>JBGVCU010000021.1:0-50841 GCA_045119035.1 Bacilli bacterium
TTATTGGTCTTTATCTCAAAAAACTGAATCATCTATATGTTGTATTTAACATACCTAGCAAACAAAGTCAATGCTTTATCTTTAAAATCACCTATCATCTATATGTTGTATTTAACATACCTAGCAAACATGTTAACTTTAATGTTAACAATTTGCTTTATCATCTATATGTTGTATTTAACATACCTAGCAAACGTTTATCGCTTTATGATTACCCTTTTCCATATCATCTATATGTTGTATTTAACATACCTAGCAAACTGCTTGTCAATGTTATTCTGATGAAAGTTAATCATCTATATGTTGTATTTAACATACCTAGCAAACTACTTTACTTGGAGTTATCATAGCTAATAAATCATCTATATGTTGTATTTAACATACCTAGCAAACACGAGCTACTGGACGTCCGTTAGCATCTTCATCATCTATATGTTGTATTTAACATACCTAGCAAACAATATTAATAGTAATTAATGAGTTTTTAACATCATCTATATGTTGTATTTAACATACCTAGCAAACCTCAAAATAAATTTGCGGCCTGCTAGTTAACCTTTTCATATGTTAATACATTTAAATTATACACCAATCATCATCAATATACAAAGTATTTTGTTTATTTTTTTGACAAAAAATTATATCAACCAGATTAATATTCAAAAGTTTTAATTCTCTTGTTAATAATTGTTCTTCATCTTCTTTTAGTAAATTTGTCAATCCAAAAGATATAATAAATGAATTTTTAAATACATCATTATATACTTTAATATAATTTACTAGTCTTTCCAAGTAATCTTCTGATTCATAATACAAAATTCCTAGACATGAAAATAATTTCTTAAGATCAATTTCTTTTTCAAAATCTAATGGCATTTCATCGAATGTTAATTCATTAATGAATTCAAACAACTTTGTTTCAATACTATTAAATGTTTCATTTAATGGAGATAATATTTTTAATTCTAATTTTTTATATAGTGCTTTGATTAATTTTGGATCATTTATATTCAGTTCAAAAGGATTATAGATGATTAATGTATTTTTCTCTAAATCTGCATTATTATTATTTATACTTAAAATAAAATTATCACTTAGTTTTAATGATATAGTCCTATAAATAACTTGATTATCAATATAAATTTTATCGATAGGGTTTTCTAATTTCAAGACATAATTAATTGGCTCAATGTATATTTTTTTCATAATAAAACTACTCTTTCTATAGAATTCACAACATCTGTCTTGTTAATGCCACATAAAAAATCAATTGAAGAAAATTGTTTTTCAGTTATATTCATAAGCATAACACTACCTTTTGAAGGTAACATATTCATTATTTTATTTTTAACAAAATAAGCAGCTTGATTATCAATCACCATTTTTACATATACGGATTTTTGCAACATATAAAAGCCTTCTTTTTTTAAGTTTTTTACAAATTTTCTATATTCTTTTAATTCAGAAGTTGTATTCATAGGCAAATCAAAAAACAATAATAAACGCATATATCTATAACTCATACTTTATAAATTTAATTTTATCAATATCTCCTGTTAATAAATAATTCATCATATCTTCTACATATAACCTAATCGCATTATCTAAATAAAATTCTTTATCATTATAAATGACTTTAGTAGAAAGAATATTAATAAAAAATGATTTATAATTGATTTCATTTACTTCACCGTTAATAACAAATTTATCGATATAAGGTCTTAGTGGTTCCATTAAATCACATGATAAATTAAAAGAATTCGATTCTCCTATATGATGAATTCCGAGTTCGGTTAAGTAACCTAATATTTTAACCTCTCTATTTATAGATGATAAAATTATTGAATATCCATAATTTAAGTATTTATTAATTACATCGTTTTTGTTTTTACGGATAAAATCTTTTCCAAATAATGCATTAAAATATACTTTTGCACTATGGCCTTCACGATTTGTTTCATCGTGAATCATGACATTATTCATATAATTTAACAGCTTATCATATTCATAAGTTTTATTTTGAAATTTTAAATTTATAGCTTGATTTTCGATTTTCTTCTTAATAATCTGCTGCCATAAATATCCTTTAACATCATTAGAAAAATTCATTTGATCTTTAATTTTGCGATAAGAATAAAAATTATTCTGATAAGGAACAATTTCGCCAGCCGGATTATGTTCATCATCAATGAAAAGAATTTTTACTTTTCTTTTGATTAACTCTGATATTAATGAAGTTGTGATAGACACTTGTAATGAATTAATTACAAGTGTCTTTATTTCATCAACTAACACCCTAATTGTTTCATCAGTTTTACGACACACTAAATAATTTAACGAATATTCTAATTTACATCGATTTTCAACAATTATAGTTCTAAAAGACATTATTCTGGAACCTCGAATAATACCTTTCTATAATATCCAGTTACAGATTCAGAAATTAATTTCATTTTAGATCTTAATTTATTTGATATACGTAATTTTCCGGAATTTTTTGACATATTAATTAAAGTTAAATCACATGTTTGCATAGTATTAGTTAAAAGCAACTTTAATAATTCAGTATTTATCGCAACCATATCTATAACAGTAAATTTGTTTAATTCAACATTCATATATTCATAGATATTTTTTATAGCATTAAATGAATATTTATCTAAAGTAAATTTCTTTTTTATTTCATTATATAAATCTACCATTTCTCTTTTATATAATAAAATCGGTGAATTTTCAGCTCTTGCACCAGAAACTTCTATTTTTTCTTCATCATAATACATTTTTATTTTATTAATACTATTTTTGTTGTATTTTTCAAGTTTTTTAATAACATTTATGTAATATTTACTAAAATATCTATCATATAGATTTACTATTAAATATTGTTTATCAGATTTTCCACTAACTAAATATTTTCTTTTTTCATCCTCAATAACAACTTTCGTTTTAATATTATCACATACAATTTTATAATCCTTATATCCAACACTATTTAAATATTCATTAACATTATTTTGATTATCATACATCTTTGGAATAGCTTCTAAAATATACTCTTTTTGACCTTTTTTATTAATATTTTCAACAATTACATATTTTGAATAAGAATATGATGTTATTGCCCCATATCTACTCATATCTGATAATGGACCATTTTGTTTCAAAGGAACAGTACCTTGACCAGCAGGTAATATAGTAGTTTTACCGTATAATACATTAGAGTTATATGTTCTTGTTGTTTCGTTAACGTCAAATCTTTCATATAGATTTTTATTAACTAATTTAATAGTTTCTTCTTTATTCCAAATGATTTTATCTTTATATTTTCGATCATATTTTAATAAAGTTGAAATATTCATAGTTAAATGTTTTTCCTTAAAGCGATAGTAGTCTGAAATACTATAAAAACTATTATATGTGAAATAATTATTTATTGTTCTTCCAATTACTACATTTAAATATGCATCATGCGCATGATGGAAATTATTTGCAAGTCTAGATTTAGGCCAATCAAATAATTGTCTAGCAATACTAATATTTTCAGATTTAGAAAAAACAATATCAGTTGGATTAATATTATCTTTATATTTTAATACCTGTATTAATCCTTTTACTGCTTGGTTTGTTGAAACAAGTTGTCTATTAACAAATCCTTCTAATTCTTCTTTTTTAATCTCTTTTTTTGTTAATCTATTATATTTTTGTTTTTGTATTAAACCTAAATCATAAAGTTTCTTATAAAATGACATGATATTAGGATTTAAAAATTTATTATCTAACTCAAATAAAAAATTATCACCCTTACGTTCGTTATAAGATTTTAAAACTAAGACTCTATTACTAATAGAATCATCTTTAATTAAAGATTGTGGATAAATATGATCTATATCATACATATTATTATTACTTAATAGTATTCCTAAATCAATCGGTTCAAATGAATACATACAACGACCAAGCTGAGTAAAATATAAGAATAAAGCATCAGATTTTAATTTATCTTGATTATTATCTAACTCCTTATTTAACTTATTAAAATCAACATTTAACTCTTTTGCAATTGATTTACAATTTTTATATAAATCTTTTAACTTTTCATATCTTGAGTGTTTAATTTCTTTTTTTGCTAAATTAGTTCTTGTACATTCTACATAATATTTATCAAAATCTGTTTTTAAAATCTTCTTTAATTCTTGAATGATAGAATATGCTTGTACAAGCGATCTTTTCATTTTTGGAGAAACTAAAGAATGTTTATTTAAAAAATCTTCAACAGTTTCTTCATTATCATCATTTAAATTACTAGAATTATATTCATCAATAATATCTATTAATCTATATTCACTTGAATATAATATTTCTTGTAAATTATAACTCGTTTTTTTCATAACATCAATTACAGTACCTTCTAATTCACCAGTACTGTGATTCATTAAAGTTATTTCATTTAATAATCTATTTGATAGACTTGAGTACCCTTTATAATATAAATCTTTAATTTGCTTTATTTCGCTATTTGATAAACCATAAACTTTTCTTAATCTATTTTCTAAAATCTTTTTATCTTCAAAAATAACAATATCTTTTATAATTTTTTCAACAAAATCTAATTTATTGTCTACTATATCACCAAGTATTTCTTTAAATTTTATATATGAAGCCATATTACAATTTATTTCAGGAAGGTCTTTTAAAAGCGAAGTTTTAATAACAACATTCCCGAAATTACTGTGTAGGTAAGTTACAATATCTTTTCTTGTCGGTTTTTTTATTTTTAAAAATACATCTTCAAACAACTTATTTTTTACATTACAATCAATTAATGATCCATTAATACTTATTTTATTTAAATATGAAAAGCAATTATATGTAGAAAAAATAATAGAATTCTTTGGCAAACAATAATCATCATCACCTTTTAAATAAGTACATTTATTTTGCATTCTATGTATAAATTCTGTTGCTGTAGTATCAATATCTACCACTTTATCAAAATTCCATGGATATATTTTATCATTAGCTCTTACAACCCAACTTTTATCAGATTTTGTGTTTAAAGGTCCAATATAATAAGGAATTACAAATTTAAAAATTGAAATAATTTTTTCATAATTTGATATTCCCGAACCATCAACTATATTTAAAAAATCCCAATGAACTTTTTGATTATCTAAAATACATTTTAATTCATATAAATGAAGTTGCATAGGTAATGATCCGTTCTGATTAGATCTTTGTTTTGCTAAAAAATCACCATTGTCAATCTTAGTTCTATAATAATGAATTTCTTCTAAAGCATCTTCAGAACTAACTTGATTAAGTAAAGAATTTATATATTTGTAAAACTCATCTTTACTACAATGTGAAAATCTTTCAACTTTACCCAATTTACTAGTGCTATTCATACCAATATAAGAAACATAGTTATTAAGTTCTTTTTTATAAGTTCTAAAACATTCATCATACTTTTCAGGTAAATATTGTTTAATAAAATTTTTAAATCTATTTAAATCATCATTATGTTCTTCATATTTTTGTTTCATTGATTGACTAATGCTTTTACTATCACCTAATAATTGAATAATAAAATAAAAATCTATTACTGATTTAACATTTTTTACAAACTCAAGTAAAATAGAAAGTTCTGGTATCTTAGTACAGCAATCATCAATATCACTTTCTAAACTATCACTATTTACTACAATTTCACATTTTTCATATTTGTTATCTTTAACGATATTTAAATTAGCAAAATTACATTTACCACTTATTAATAAAGGTATAATACACTCATTTAATAAAGTTTTACTACCAGCATTAAATAATGTTTTTAAGTTATTCTTCTTTTCAAACTTACTAGATTTTTCTAACATAATTTTATTAAATTCTTCTAAAAAATCTTCAGTAACAATCAAAGGTTCAAAATAAGAATCAAAATCTTCGAATTCATTTTGTAAATCGACGCTTATAGAATTCAATTCATTAAAAAACACTTTAATACTAGAAAAATCTGAGGTATTAAAAATTTCTCCAGAATGTAAAAAGTTACCTCGATACTTTAGAATATTATGTAAAGCTAAATATAAAAATCTAATATCACCCTTTTTTTCAGTTGTCATTAAGTGATTTCTTAAATGATATATTGTAGGAAATTCATCAAAAAATTCCTTATCAGTATATTCATCAACAAATAAATTATGGATATTATTATGTTTTTTATCTTCTAGGTGATAAAATGAAGTGTCTAAACGTTCAAAGAAATAAGGATCTACTTTATTAATCTCATCTTGAAATATATCTCTAAGTAATCTAATTCTTTGCTTTCTTCTAGCAAGTCTTCTTCTATTTGCTCTAAAACTTCTTCTTGAAGATGCATCATTAGATTCTTCAAACATTCTAACTCCCCAAAAAGTGAATCCGTTCTTTTTAACTAATTGATTATTTTCATCAACTACAGCCCAACCAACAGAGTTCGTTCCAATATCTAATCCTAAACTATATTTATTCATTAATTTATCCTCCTACTTGACAAACAATTTATTTTACTATATAATATAAGTGTATTTAACATACCGAGTGCAAATAAGCATTTTGCAAAAACTTTAGACCTGGTTGCAGGTCTTTTTTTATACAAAAAAATGTCTACTAAAGTAGACAAGAAATTTGAAATATTTGTAATATAATATACCCAAAAATAATAAATTTATTGCCCTTCTAACAAAATTATACAACTTAAAAAACTAATTGTCAAATAATATAACATTTAAATATTTTATATAAAATATAAATTGGTATAGCTTAGAAGCTATACCAATTTATCATATTTAGTAGAAACACCTTTAGCTTTATCTATAGGATATTTCTTTTCTGTTTTATTCATTTTATTATTCATTATTTCTATAATATCTACATCTAATACCATAGACATTTGAATACAATAATTCATTACATCAGCAAGTTCTTCTTTAACAGCTTCAATATTATAATTAGTATCACTCCATTGAAAACATTCTAATAATTCATTTGCTTCAATAGATATTGATTTTGCAAGATTTGATGGTGTATGAAATTGATCCCAATCTCTATCTTTATTAAATTTATCTATTCTTTGTTTTAAAATATCTAGTTTTTCCATATTAATCCTCTATAGCAACATTAATCATTTCACTAATATGATTTAATAAGTTTTTATCTTCACAATAAATATAGCAACCTTTTTGCCCTCTCGATAATAAAGTTCTATAAGTATTCTTTATTATCTTATCTGCCAATGAATAATTTTTTGTTGTTTTGATACCTTTTAATGAAGTATCTGTTTTTGCTCTTTTTCTAAAATCAGAAATTACTTGGTTATTTTCAAATCTTAAATCTTGTCCAATTATTACGCCTACATAATCAAACTCTAATCCTTGTGAAGTATGAATACATCCTACTTCATTAAATGAATCTTCATCAATTGCCCATGTATTTGTATTACCAAAGTTCCATTTTGCTTTAAAGTTATTTTCTAATTCAATATCATAAATATCTTCATATGGATTATTTTTTGTAATCCAGTTATAACAATATCCAGCTAATAATCTTGATTTATTATTTATATCGTTTTTAATTTTTAATTGTTGTTTTAATTTATTTGGATTTGAAAATAATCTAACTTCATAATCTAGATCAAATTTTTCATTTTTGCTATTTAATAATGAATCTAAAAAATTTAAATAACTATCACTACCGTTACATCTAAATTGAGATATAAGATTTAATTCTTCCCCCTTATATACTATACTTCCTTCTTCTTTAGCATAATATTCAATTAAATCTATTGAACCAATATCAGATGTAGTTACTTTTTGTTTTTCATCAATTAAAAATACTGATACTTTTGATGAATGAATAATTTCTTTAATTTGGTTTTCACCATAGTTTTGAAATATTCCTGATTTTGCATTTAATCGATGTGCTTCATCAGCAATTAAACAATCAAAGAAATTATTAGGTACATTAACAAATTGACCAGACCCTTTAAATAAATTACTAATATAATTATTCTTATAATTATCTTGTCTTAATTTTCTAAAATAAACGTTACGTGGTGCTGCATTTTTGGTTACATAGTTTACAGAATAACCTTTTTGAATTAAATCACATAATAATTTTACTGCTACTACACTTTTACCCGTTCCAGGTCCACCTTCAATTATAATTGTGTATTTTTGATTTAAACCATTAATAGAGTTTGAATTTCTTAATGATTTTTCTAATAATTTTTTAACTGTTTCGTATGCTACTTTTTGTTCATCTATTAGATAAAATTCTTGATTTCCTTTTAGCATAGAAGAAAGAGAATCTTGTAATGCTTTTGCTGGTTTTAATTTACCATTTTCTATTTTCATTAAAATATCAATATTGTCTTTTTTCTTAATATATGTTTTAATAAAATTTCTTAATTTTACAATATCATTATTTAAAAATACAGGAGCAAGTTCTAATGCATCTTTATATAAAACATTATCGATATTATTTCTGTTTTCTTCTTTAAAGTTATGTAAATATGCACAGGGTTTTAAAGTAATTTCTTCACTATATACATCTATATTAAAATTCTCAATTATTTTAGCATAACTATATGCTTGATATGAGGGATGACATACTGCACGTTCTGCTCCTCCAGTGAATGCTCTTACAATATCTGGACGTTGAGTTGGAGTACAATTTTCCCATTGTTTTAATTCTACCACAATAACATTATTATTACCTTCATCATCGCATCCAGCAAGCAGAAAATCTACTCTTTTTGATGTTAAAGGAATTTGATATTCAATAGCCAATTTACATTCATTAGAAATATCATCATCGTCTAAAACATTTCTCATATACATAAGAGAATTAGCCCATGATCTATATTCAGCTAAATTTGAATGAGATATATTATTTAATCTAAAAGATTCTTCAATCTTATCAGCAATATATCCATTTCTAATATCATCAATGAACCCACCTTTTGTATTTTCATAAATAATCATAATGTCACCTTAACAAAAAAAATATTCATAAATATTATATCATATTATGCAAATATTTTGGGTTTTTTTGTTTCATTCTGGAGTAAAATAAAAAAGAGTGATTTTTGATTGTTTAATTATCATTCGAACGAGACTGGTGCCCAGCTTTGTGTCCAATAATTTCCAAATTCTAGACCTCACATATGCCTCTCTGCTACTGATCCATCATCCTTGTATGTATGTGTAGCAGCTTTTATGCAGTTTTTGTTCAAAAAAACTTATAGGCAACCAGAAATTGTAGGAGTTCTTTACCTTTAATTTATACCTGAAAAATAATCATCTGATGGTTTGGTAATAATAGCAACTAGATAAATAATACGAGTAGGGGATTAATAGCAACACATCTTTTACAAGCTGAATAGTAGTAATTATATCATAAACAATGCACAAATGGTTTCAAATGCTATAGGATGCTATTAGGTGCTACAAATTTATCAGGAACAACCACGTTTCCAATATGATAAAATATTGACGAAACCGATATTTGTCTATGGTTCCATTTTCGTCAGCCCACCACTGCTTCATTTATCACTTCTGAATTAAAAGTCTGCTCTGGCTTTAATTTTGGTCATTAAATTCCGCTTAAAGTGAAAAAAGACCACTATTTCTAGTGATCCTTACTGCAATAATTACATATTTGATTTGTTATATTCATCAATTAATATTTTTTGTTCATATGTTATTTTTTCAACCAATTCTCTATATGTATAAGCATCAAAACAATTTAATGCAGCAACATTACTTATATGAGTAGGTATTAAAGTTCTATATTTGGCATTAGTAAAAGCTCTTGATCTATTATTTCTTATAATTCCTTCAACAAATGCTTTAACAATAATTGGATTTTTCCTAAAACTTCTTTCGAAAATTGCTTTTACAGAATCAATATACGAAAAAGCAACATTACATAATTCATCTGATTTCTCGCCAACATCCTTATAATATAAGCAATTTGTTAACTGCCAATTAAAAATTATTCCAGTTCTTGTAATATGTGTTGATTTTCCGAAAAAATATCTTTTAATCTTATCAATTATTTTCATCGTTTGTTCATCTTCTTCATTTACAGAATTGAAATATCTTCTAATAATATATTTTTTAACACAAGGAATATGAGTAATATACACCCAAAAAGACTCATCTAACAAATCACCTGATATTTCGCTAAATTTAACTAATTTTTTATATAATAATTTACCTATATCATAATTTTGTTTCCATTTTTCTCTATTTAGAAATTTTGTAAATTCATCGTCTGATAAATCTATTTTCGCATTATCCATAATAGGTTCACTAATATCATCAATTGTTACAGTTTTACCATCAATAATTAAATCATTTTTTTCTTCATTTAAATAGAACTCGATATTTTGATTTATATTTGATTTTAAAAATTCAAGTTCAACCACTTTTTTTAAAATAACTTCCATTATGAATTCTCCTTTCCTGCAATGACTATTGATGATTCAAAATAATTATTCATAAATTTTTGTGTATAATCATAAATTTTTATAATGTCTACATTATTAGACATTTCTTGCAATTCTTTTTTAATATCAATATTTCTGCTAGAAAAAACTTGAACTAATACTTTAAACCATCTCTTATTAATGTGTTCATCAATTCCATTACTTGCTAATATAGAAAGAGTATGAACTAGAGCTAAATGAACAAAACTAGCATTTAATAATCCCATACTACTACTTTTATTTTTTGACTGCTTAATTCGTTCATACCCTTCATTAATTGCATGACTAATTAGAATATTTATATAATTTTCACCTGTTAAATCAATTCTAAAATCTTTAAAACCTTCTTCTTTAACCTCAGTAAATTGAATTATTGTTTCCCCGGTTCTATTATAAAAGAATTCCAAAGTATTAGAAATTGCTAAAATATCCTTTTTTGTAATAAACATTGGCTGTCCAATATTATAGTTCTGATCCATTTCATCAGTATAATTCATTTCAAAACTTTCTTCAGCTATCATATATGAATACACATTAATTGTATCTACTGATTTTAACAAGCTAACAGGAATTTGTAAAGCGAAATATTCATTTGGGTTATTTACTCTTATCATACGACGCGCAGTATCAGTTATATACCCAATATAGATACAACACTTATTATTCAATAAATACTTTTCAAGTGTAGCAGATTGTAATACTATTTGCAATTTTATAATAAAATTATTTTTTTCAAATTCTGCATCTGCTATATCCAAGATTTCAAAATTACAGTCTGGTCTATAGCTACTTGTTAAATCTGGTTTTAATATTGGATAAGGGAAATCATACATTTGTTTCATCTTCTACTCCTTGTATTTTAGCAAATAACTTATATCTACTACTATTTTTTAAGGTTACTTTAATTTGAATATCTTGATTAGCCGGAATATAATCTATATAAATACAATTTTCATATACTTTATATTTTAAATCAGGTATATTGATTTCTTGTAGCATATTTGTAACATCGTTCATAGAACCATCTACATTTTTAGCGACTAAATATAATCTTACATTTTTAATTGAAAATACAAAATTAAATTTTATGACATAATTTTTTTGAATAACAACAAAGAATTTTTCATATGATACTTCACGAACACTATTCTTAGGTTCATCAGACTCTTTTTCCAATTCCTTTTGTACAGGAAGTGGTCTATGATCATGTACAGGATCAGGTTTTGGTGGTACAGGATCAGGTGATGGAATATCAAACGGTCTATGATCTTTTGTCCATTCTTCAACTGTTTGTTTATTAGTCTTATGTTGAATAATTGCTTTAATTTCACTTGACTTAGTCTTCTTCTGATTTTTATTTTTCTTTTTCTTAGAAACATCTCCATAATACGTTATCATATCGTTTAATTCCTCTAAAAGAAAACTATCAGAAGTTTCTAATTTTGTCATTGATCTAATATATTCTTCAACAATAGATATTATATTTCTTAATTTAGTTTTTATTTCTCTGTAATTATCATTATTTTCATCCGCAATAAAATCATCATGAGCAGCATTTTCAGTTTTCAATAGGAATTCATTTAACGCTTTTCCTCTTGCAACAACAACTGCAGAAAATGATTTATCAGTTGAAAGTGGATAATCTCTAATTTTCATACCGTGTTCCCTGTAAAAAGAATAATACTTTCTATTCTCTTTATTTTCTAAAGTTATATACAGATCAAGAGTTCCTTCTGGGTCTTTAATAGGTATAGCTTTTTTAATTCCACTTTTGTAAGCTAAATCATAATCTTTTAATAATCCTATAACTATATTATCACTACCTAAACCTTTTCTACTGAAATCGCAACTATAGTAAGTTTCTATAACACTATCAATTTTTTGTGTGGTGATTTCTACATCATTAACTACAACTTCTAACCTATGCTCTTTAATACCTAAATAGAAATTTTCTAATACTGAATTAATTATTGTTTTCTTCATATCTTCTGTTTCCTTTAAAACTACAATAATTACATCAGTTCCATACTTTTCTTTTCTAATAAAGAAATCATTTAATGCTACATCTTTATTCATAATTGGTTCTACTTTTGTAGAATCTCCGCATTTAATTAAATTGCCATACCAGCCTTTTAGAGAATACCAATTCTCATTTTCGTCCATCCAGTCAGTAAGGAATGATTTACCTCCTATCCTTACTTCATCTTTTAAATTTTTTGATGTATAAAAAACTGTATTACACAAACTCATTAGGAAAGAAGCTTTTTTTCCAATACCATGGCGACCTGCATTTAAATCATTAGGCTTGTAAGAAGCTCCAACTTTATTTACTAACGTTTCCCAACCTTCTTCATTTAATCCTTTAGTATTATAATCAGATACTTTTAAACAAGGTATTTCATCACTTTTTAAGATTTCCAATGCTTTTTTATATTTATTTAATGTATCTTCATGTTTAGTGCTTGCTATACATCTTTCAATTACATTCTTTAACTCGTTTCCCCCAGGAATATCCGAAAGCTTTAATCTTTTATATTCAAATACAACTCTAACAAAACTATGATGCTCGTCATCCATAACGTCCAAAGAGTTTTGAATAATTTCTCTTGTAAACGAACCAAATGGATTAATATTAAACTTTGAATCTGTTATCGAATCTGATAACTCTCTGCTTTGATCATTTTTAGGGCTAAAACTCCATCTAATCATTAATCTTTCTCTCCCATTTCTATATTTTTTAATATTGCTAATCCTATTGCTTTACCCATTAAAGGGGGAACTGCATTTCCTATTTGTACTAACTGCCATTTTTTACTACCTTTAAATATGAAGTCATCTGGGAATGATTGTAAAGCTGCTAACTCTCTTGGAGTTAAGCATCTTGGCAATTTAGGATGAATATTTGTACCACCATGATTTTCTTTTACAGTACATGAAGGTTTATCCCATGGTGATTTTTTCCAAGCATCTGAATAATTTTTATATAAACTTTTTCCTTCAGGTACTAAAACAAGTCTTTTTTTCATCTCTTCAGTATGTCTAGGGAAAATGTGATTTATGTCAATATTTTCATCCATTTCCATAAAGCGTTCAATTCCTTGTCCTAAAGTAACATAATTTGTTTCATTGTATAGCGGTTTAGGGTGAAAATTAGTTTTTCCGATTCTATTACCGATAAATATCACTCTTTTTCTAAATTGTGGTACACCATAATCTGCACTATTCAAAACTGTAAGATTAATTTCATATCCAATTTCTCTGTAATCTTCAATTATCTTTTCTTCAACCTTACCGTTAAGCATTGATCTTAAACCTTCAACATTTTCCATAACAACATAATCTGGTTTAAGATGTTCAACAATTTCTTTCATTTCTTTATATAAACTATTTCTTGGGTCATCAACTACTCTATATCCTGCCATCGAAAAGCCTTGACATGGAAACCCTCCAACAATTACATCTACTTTTACATTTTGAACTGCTTCATATAATTTTTCTTTTACTTCTATAGATCTAATATCTCTGGTCTCTACAGTTTCTTTGAATTTTTTCTTTTCTATAAAATTATATTTATATGTCTCTACGGCTTCAGGCATTATTTCCACAGACGCAACCGGATTAAAACCAGCCATTACCATACCACAGCTTAAACCGCCTGCTCCTGAGAATAAATCAATGAAATTATACTTTGTTAAATCTTTTTTTCTTTTCCATCCATCTCTAGACCATATATCTGATATATCAATCCAATTTACTTCATCATTTTTAACAATATTATTATCAGCTTGTTCAGTGCCACAGCAACCATTTGCTACCCATTCATCAAAGTCATCTTTGTTAATTCTTGTTTTGTTTTGTATTTTAGTTGCTTTCAACTTTCCAGCAGCAATAGCTCTCCTAATAGTTTTTTGACTCTTATTTGAAAATTCAGCTGCTTCTTGTATTGTTATAATAGCCATAGTTGCCTCCTAATTTGCTTTTGTCTACTTTACATGTTTTTATATGTCCATTATACATGTTTTTACAAAAAAAGTCAATAACAAAGCTAAATTATTTGTTATTGACATAATTTTTATAAATTTTTTCTTATTATTTTTAACAAATTGTCGAAATTGAACCTAAACTTAAAACAGTTTCTATTATTATGAACTTGAAACTCACCAAGAGAAATTCCCGTATAATAAACCGTATTGCTTTCATTCCATAATTCAATTGAACTTTGACTAAAAGTAAATTTTTCTTTTTGCCATAAATAATTCTTACCAAAATCTTTTTTTACAATATCAAATCCATAAGCATACCCAGTTAACAAGACTTCTTTTTTATTATTTTCGTAAATTCTTAATAAAAAATCTGAATCAAACATATGTGAAAGATATATTGGTATTAATTTGTCAATATGGTCATATACCATTTGTTTAAAGTTTATCTTGTTAATATGATCTTCTACTAAAAACTCTTTAAAATAGTTATAACAAGTTTTATCGTTAGGTTGTCCAACTTCTGGCGGACAAACTTTTTTACCAATATTAGTTTTCAAAGATAACGTTTTATCTCCAGCTAAAATAAAATCATAAGAACTTTTACTATTACCGCCTCTCTCTCCAGGTAAACTTCCGCAATGCTTTATGGGGATAGGTAAAGATTCAAATGCATAACTTATAATATCCGCTAATTGATATTGCATTTCGACTGAATATCGTTTGAAGAAATTCTTTGGATACTCTAATCCAAATAAATCGCAAACAGTTTTTTCTGCAGTTATACCCAATGTTTCATTATTTACTTGCTTTTCAAAAACAAAAGGCAAAATATTCTTCATTTTAAATCTTAATTTAAAAGTCCTATTCTTGTGAATTTGAATTTCAGCTATAGAAGTATTCTTATATTTTAAGGTTGTACTTTCTACCCAATAATCGCCTTCCCTAGTGAATGAAAAATTCTCCTTACTAAAATCTATATTAACTCCTAAATCACCTTTAATTAATTTATATTTATATTTGGTACCTTCGAAATATATCCACACAATATAATCTGCATCAAATAAAAAATCAAAGAAAATAGGCAAAATTCTATCTACTGAAGTTAAGAACATTTTTTTAATATCTTCTTGAGTTTCTATTTTCGAACCATATATTTGTCGAAAATATTTATTTAACTTTTCGTACCCTGCTTGTCCAACTTCTCTAGGCGCAACCATTCCACCAGTCAAATTAGTTCTTATTGATAAAGTAGAGTTATCCGATAAAACAAAATTATATGGAACATCACCAATACCATAATTTTTTTTCTTAAAAGTTGTACATTCAATTGGATATAATTTTAAAAAGTTAAATACTTCATCTATTAAAGATTCAATATCGTTTTCTAAACTAGAATCGTAAGCTGAATTAAAAGTATTTATTGCCCTATCTGTATCTGGTATAATATCGTACTTATTACAAACCATTGCTTGAAATGTAAAACCTAATCTAGCATTATTATCCATAATTTGCTCCTTATAACATATTTCTATTATTATAATATATTTATTTATATTTTTAAAGTGCATAAGACTATAAATAAAAATGAAACACTAAATAATTCCAAATTTATCTGCCATTTTTAAAATATGAGATGGTATTTTATCTTCCAATTCTAACTTAATACTCATAGGCTTATTACCTGTATGACTAACATATTTTGCTCTACCTAAAAAAGTAAATGGTACTGAGCCAAATTCATCATCTTTTAATTCTCTAACTAATAATAATATTGATAATTCATTATTTTCTTTAGTATCAATATATCTTTTTCCGGTAGCTTGTTTCTCAGTAGTTTTACTTTGTGTCTGTACATTAAATAAAGTTTCACTAATTGGATAATCGTGATAAGACGTTGAAACAGAATAATATGAATGGTTCTTATTTAATGTAATAAAGAAAATGTCAGTTCTTTTATTCTTAAGCCACTTTACACCTTCACTTATAGCATTATCAGCAATTTCATCTAGCACTGCCATAAACTGTCTTTTAGTATATGTTCCATATACTTCTAAAGAATTATTATAAGGTAATTTTAAAGGTTTAGTTATAACATCAAGCTTTGCAAACATATATTTGAATAACTGAATTAGTTCATTTATCAAAAACTTTTTATCAGAAAAATAATATCTCAAAGCCTCAATATAATTATTGAATCCTATAGTAACTAATTTTCTTTCATAAATACAATCATATAAAATTCTAATATAACTCTTCTCATCATTATTTAAATCTTCATATTCTATCTTATTAATATTATTTAAATTGTTAAACATAAACTTAAGAAAATCACTTGATGTAAGAGTGCATAATCTATATAGTATCTTAGCATATTCTTTATGATCATATTCTAATCCTTCTAATGCTTTATTTTTTAATGCATCAAAAGTTGTACCCCATTTACCATATACAAGTCTAGGATTAACATCATATTTTAAATAATAATTTAATAGATTTAATTCATCATCATAATCATTTGAATAATCTTTTATTCTTTGAACAAATAATTGTTTTAAAGTTGAATTTCTTGATAAATTATCTAAAATATATTCTTTTGCTTTCTTTTCTAAAATGATATGACATCCTCTTGGTAACATATTAAAACCATTAATTATTTGATTTCTAAAATTACCAGTCGCCTGTAACATTAGTGAGGTAAATTTCTTTTCATATGAATAATTCTTATTAGCTAATCCAATAAAATCAAGAACCGTTAAACACTCTTTTCCTTTAGCAATTCTTAAACCACGTCCTAATTGTTGTAAAAAAATTGTTTTACTTTCAGTAGGTCTTAAGAAAAATATAGTATTAACATCTTTAATATCTACACCTTCATTGTAAATATCTCTAACAAATATAACTTTTAATTCTCCATTTTGAAGTTTCTTTTTAGCTGTATTTCTTATTTCTCTAGGACTATTACCTGATAAAGAAATAGACGGAATATTAATAGAATTAAAATAATTCGACATAAATTCTGCATGTTCTATGCTAGTACAAAAAGCTAATGCTTTCATGTTGTTTAAGTCAGCAATATATCTATCAACTGCTGATGCTATGTTTGCTGCTCTTTCTAATGCAGAATCTCTATTATTCACATATAAATCATTTAATTGTGAAATATCGTAACCGCCATTTTTCCATTTTATTATACTTAAATCTGTAGTATCAGTTATGCCATAATATTGAAATGTTGATAGCATTCCTCTTTCTATTGCCTCAGCAAGAGATATTTCGGCTGATATTCTATTATTAAAATATTTTAGTATATCTTTGCCATCTAATCTATCAGGTGTTGCAGTCAATCCAAGTAAAACTTTTGGTTTAAAGTATGTAACAATATCTTGATAACTATCAGCAGCTAAATGATGAACTTCATCTATACAAATATAATCGTAATAATCATTTTTTAAGTTCTTCGTAAACTCTCTAGAATTAAATTTATCAATAGAACAGAATAAAAATTCTAAATTTTCTGCTTCATAATTATCAACCATTAAGTCACCAAAATTAGGATTATTCAAAATTTTCCTAAAACATTTTAAACTTTGTTCTAATATTTCTTTTCTATGAGCTATAAATAATAATCTTGACCTGCGATTTTTTTCCTTAAAACGTTTAAAATCGAATCCAGCTATTGCAGTTTTACCTACTCCTGTTGGACACACTATCAAATTTTTATAATTATTATGTATTTTTCTTTCTGCTTCTACCTTATCTAAAACTAATTGTTGATATCTATATGGTTTTAGAGTAGTAATTTTATCAATATCAACACCATCATTTTCTTTATTCAAAGCATCACATAATTTAACATAATCACTTTGCGAATATAACTCAAATTCACTACTTTCCCAATATACATTGTATTGAGCTATCATATTTGCAATTACATCATCTAAATCTTGATTTGTGACTTTCATATTCCATTCTAGACCACTTGTCATAGCAGAATATGAAATATTAGATGATCCTATATAAGCAGTTGTAAAACCATTATCTCTATGGAATATATAACTCTTTGTATGCAAACGTGATGAATTTGTTTCATAAGATATTTTTATTTCAGTATTTTTCAACTCACTCAATTGCTTAATAGCTTTTGCTTCGGTTGCTCCCATATAAACTGTTGTAATAACTCTTAACTTTCCACCGTTATCAGTAAATTCTTTTAATTGATTATATATCAATCTTAACCCACTTAATCGAATAAACGAAATAATAATATCTACCCTATCACAAGAAAGAATTTCTTTTTGAATTTCGGTATAATAAATAGGTTCTTTATGAGCACCAGTAAATATAGAAGAATGAGCTACTGAAGTTTGTGGAATTACAACTTTTTTCTTTTTAAAAGTAATTTTATCAATTTCAGTTTCATCTAAAACATACTTTAAAATTTCTGGCTTAGATATTTTTAAACCATCTTCTTCATATTCTTCAGCAATAATATCAATCACATTATTAATTAATGCAATTTGTTTATCAACTATATTATCATCCGAATCTAAAGACATTCCTGATAATACATTTTTTAATAATTTATAAACATACATAGCTAGAATTTTAGGAGATTCATTATCTAATAAAACAGCTTTTTCTATTTTTATGTTTTTACAATTTAATAATTCATTTTCTAATTGAACATTAATTAAATCTTCCCTTATACCTTTTTTCATATATTTTCTCTAAAACTTCTTTATTACTTCTTTAAATAATATTTCTTTACCCTTCGCTTCTAAAAACGCTTCAGCATTAATATAATACTGATAATACGTTTGTGGAGGAACATTATGATTCTTGTTCCATTCTTTTGTTTCATTTTCATATTTTATCATCAAATATTGTATATGTTTTAACATTTCATCATATTGCATTGTACTGTATAATGAACGTAATTTTAACACATTATCAATAAATTCATATATCTCTTTAATATCTTTATACTTTTTATATTCTTCTAAATAATCCATAACTACATCCTTTTTTACACTTTAAGTATTTTTTAAATTTTCACTTTTACTTATCTAATTCTCTTATATTATAGCATAATTAAAGGAAATTTTAAAGTATTAAACAAATAACTAATAGTATATTCTTCTTTTTTATCAAATATAAATATTGATATTTTAAAATTTTATCCACATCGTCATAAAACAGATGCCCCTGCTATTTACCATCTTTTAAAATGATAATCTGCTACAGCACTTAAAATGGGTGCTGAATTCTGAATGGACCTCTAAATGCAAGAGTATTATTGTTTACAACAAGATTAATCATATTAAATTAATATAGTGATGGATAAATTCCCTAATATATAAAATATATTTATATTTCTTTTCTATGTAAAATTATATATTTAATAGTCTTTATCCATCATCCAATTAATTTGTAATATATTTATTTTTTTAGTTTATCAACAATCCATCTTCTAAAATTTCTGAATTCGTTCCAATTCTTTGGAAACGCATTATATCCACTTTTATTAATAGTTCCCAAATTATAGGTATAAATCTCCATATGCCAAGACCAACCATCAAATATAATTTCATTTTTAGGTTCGTAATTATCTTTCCATTCTAGAATGTTTAAACCATTTAATTTATTTAAGAATTCTATTGAATCTTTTTTGTTTAAATTTTTAACAAATATTATTTCTTGTTTTATCTTACATGAACTATATTCTATTTTAACTTCTTCTTTTGAATATATCTTTATAACAATACCTTCATCTTTTGTAAAGTCCCCATGTGAGTGGAATGAATATTCTATTTTTGTAATAATATCTTCTTTTAACAATGGTTTATCAAAGTCTTTTAATCTTTTTAATAATTTAAGAATTGATCCATTTTCTATCATCGATAATATTAATCCTTCATTTACTCTATCTGCTCTAATAAGTGCTGTTAACATTGCAAGTATTAGTTTATCATCATATTTGTTTAAATCTAATTTATGAATATCAATGTTATCATATTTAATTCCATAGGATTCAATTGTTTCCACATAATCATATACAAAGAATGGTCTTACTGAATCTAGGAAATCAATTGTATCTGATTCATATATTGGAAAATCAAACGTTAAAACATCATTGCCATCTTTATCTTTTTTAAATCCACCAGAATGCCAATGACCTAACTTTTCAGAATATTCTTCTAATGGTTTAATAAACTTTAAAATATTACCATATCTAGTCATTGAGTCTAATTGCATTTTAGTATCAAATCTTTTGATAATATCATTTAAGTCATCTGGAATATAATCTTGTACTTCATCTTTGATTCTTTTAGGTATTCCATAATATGCTTCTGCTATGGCACATGATATTGCAGCAGTTGTATCACAATCTCCACCAATTGAAATAGTAGTTCTTAGACAATCTTCAAAACCATTACTAATTAAGAAACAGTATATTGCTTGTGGAACTGTGTTTTGGCATATTTCTTCTTCATGTCTATATGTTTTTCTTAAAGTTTCATAATCATAATTGATATCATAATATTTTGATACAAATTCTTTTATTTCTTCTTTTGGAGAACCAGTTCTAGCCATAAAGATACACATTGCTGTAACATATGCTCCTTTTATTCCTTCTGGATGATTATGTGTTACTTCAGTTACTGCTTTTGAATAAAGTTCTACTTCTTCTTTAGTTTTTGCGTAAAATCCAATTGATGATATTCTCATTGCACTACCATTACCATATGAGTTATAAGGAAGTGGATTATCTGATAACACCCAATGAAAGAATCTACCACCATATCCTGCATTAGGATACTTTTGTCCCCATTTCTTAAATGTTTTGATAATCATTTCTTTATTATTTGGAACAAATCCATTTAAGCACATTTCCGCTACCGCTACACTCATTACTGAATCATCAGTTACAATACAACCTTTATCAAACAATTTAAATTTCTTTGTTTTAATATTGTTAAATTCAAATCTAGATCCAACAACATCCCCAATAATTGCACCTAACATTTTTTACCTCCAATTTTATTTTTTATCTTTTTATCTTTATTATTTTCTTCTTTAATATTAGGCTTTTCTTTTACTTCATCAACATTTATATCACTATATTCACCAAGTTTATATTTTTTTCTTAACTCCTTAGGAAAGTAATCTGCTGGTTCAACATATTTAATTTTCTTTTTCATTTTGCATTCCCTCTTATTCAATTTTAAATGTTATTCTTACGCTATCACTAGTCTCAACATCATCTGGTTCAAAGTCCACATTATATGATGACATACAACAATCTTCTAACATCATTGGTTTACAAAATTTCATATTATCAGTTTCTAGTGTCACATTAATCCAAGAATAATCAATATCTAATATCTCACATAGTTTAACACCTGCTTCATTTGTTAGTAATGAGGCTTTTTGCTTTGCATCAATAATAGCTAAACTTAATAATTTATTTTTAATATTTTCTACATCACTACAAAAATATGAAATATTAATTTCAGGAATAACAGGTAAATGTGATAATGCATATAATATTTTACCTAATCTTTCATTATCATTTTTAAAAGTAAAGTTTAAATTTTGATTGTACTGATATCCAATAAAACGATATTTATAATCATTATTTTTATCACGGTATCCTTCAGTCTTTCTAGTAATTTCAAATCCTGATGTTTTTAATTCTTTTCTATCAAATCCAAATTCTTTAATACATTCAACTATTACATTCATATCATCTACTGATTTAGCTAAACACTTATCATATTCACTTAATACATCAGTTAGTTCAAGACTAATTCTTGTATAATCTGGACTTACTCTAATATTACTCTTTCCTGTTACTTTAATAGTTCTATTCATAATAAAAACCCTCCTTGTATGTTTTACAAGAAGAGTATATCATTAATTTTTATATATTTGGTAAAGTCTAAATTTACTTTTTAATAATTATTATTAAATACAGGTAATCCTAAATCATGTAGCAATAAATCTATTACATAAATACTCGTTAGCTTATTTGTATTTTTAGCTTCAATAATCTTTTTAATCGTTTTTTCAAATTTATCACTTAATATAAATGTATATCCTGCACTAGCAAGAAGGTCATTTGCTTGATCTATATTTATTGGTAGTGCTAAACATAATTGAAATACTGTTTTCTTTTTAGGAATAACCCCTTTTCTTAAATTAGAAAATACCATCTTACTAACACCTGCAGCATTATAAACATCTGAATCTTTAAAATCATGTTCATCAATTATCTTAAATAATTTATAAGTAAATGAATCTTCATTAGTAATTTTAATCTTATCAAGTTCAGGTTTTAAATCTTCTAATTTGTTTGAAGCTATACATTTACAACTAGTTTCATACATTATAGCATCATCTGATTCACAGATATCAATAATGTTTTTACTAACTTTAATTTCTCCAATTGGTTCATCATCTATTGGTTTTTCATTAAATTCATAGTATGATAGTAATTCTTGAATTAGTTTAATTCTTTCATCTTCTAACTCATCAGTTTCAATATATGATTTAACGTCTTCAACAAGCTTCTTTGAAAGTCCAAATGCTTCACTATTATATACAACTAAATAAACATCTAAATCATAATCAATTAAAAATGAGTTAATTGTATTAATAGCAATTTGAATTGCTTTATCAGTAGGACATCCAAATGAACCTGTTGCAATTAGTGGTAGTGCAATACTTTCCATATCAAAATCAATTGATAGATTTAGACAATTTAAATAGCAACTTTCTAATACCTTAAATGCATTAGTATCACCATTCCATATTGGTCCAACAGTATGAATTACATATTTGCATGGTAAATTATATGCATTTGTAAGAATAACATCACCAGGATTACATTTACCAATTGAATCTATTTCTTTTTTTAATTCAACTCCACCTGCTTGATGGATTTTTTTATCGATGCTTCCTGAACCTGATAAAACTGAATCAGTAGGATTAACTATAGCATCAACTTCCATTTGTAATATATCATTTCTTATAATCTTTAATGGCATAATATAAGCTCCTAACTTTTTTAAATTATAGCATAATTTGAAAAAATTATAAAGAATTAAACAAATCTCTAGTTGATATTCATCATTTTTTTAAATATTAAGTACTAATATCTTAAAATTTTGTCCACATCGTCATAAAGTAGAGGGCTCTGCTCTTTACCCTCTTTTAAAATTAAAGTACGCTACAGCCCTTAAAATGGGTGCTGAAATCTACGTGGACCTCAAGATGCGTGTACAATATTGTAAGTATGAAAATTAACCATATTAATTCGACGTGGTGTATGATAATGTACTATAATATATAAACTATTTATATTTTTCTTTTCTATCAAAAGTTTTATATTTATATTTATTTATCCTACAACAATAATATTCGGCAAAATAAGAAAAAAGCTAAAGCACATTATAATGCTCTAACCTCATATTAATTTCTATTCTTATAATATTTTTCTAATTGTTCAGTAGTTAAGTCCTCTCTCATCTTATGTAATCTATCTACTGACATTCTTGCATTTTTAACAAGGTCAATACAATTAAATAATTCTACTTTCTCAATCTTATTTATTTCATATGCTATTCATAATAGCACTTCTCCTAAACTTTTTCATATATCCATTATATAAATCATATCATATTCTTTTATAAATATAATGAAAAACAAATATAGAAAATAGAAAATATTAATCAAAAAAACTCTCACCTTTTTTTACAATATGTTGAAATCAAATGAGAAAACTTATTTTTATCAATACTATTTATATGATATAATAACCCCCTTATTTTATTATGGACTAAAGAATTTTTATACGGCAACCTGAGTAGTTTAACTAATTTAAATGTAGTTTTATTTTTAACCATTGGAATATTTCTTTTACCCTTTAGCACAACTCCAGTTATTATTTTATTATCGTTGTATCTATAGATATGGCACTTTCCTTTATTAACATTCAATCCTTTTTTCCTTAAATAATTTTTAATATATCTTATAGTAGTAGATCTAATTGGCTTATTTGAAGAAATAGTTATATCATCAACATATAAACTAAAATTGCAATCTCTCTTTGATAAAAAGGAAAATATATTATCAAAATATTCTTTACAAATCATAAAAGATAAAACTTGACTTATAGGAGAGCCAGTTGGTAAATGTCTTTTATTTAAGAAATTATAATCTTCACTAATTTGAACAGGAAACCTTGATAGATCCACTGTACATAACTCCGCCAAAATGATTGCAACATCATATGAATTATTCATTTTATACTTAAAAAAATTATACACCATATCAAAATTGCACGAAGGAAAAAACTTTTGAATATCCATGGTGGCAATATATTTATTATCTTTATGAATTTTATAATTATCTACTGCAGAAAAGCCTTTTTTGGAAATTAAATAACCAGGAAAATAATTAACATTTTTCGTTAATAACTTATATATTCTATTATGAACTTCTTTCAATTTCCAAATAGGTTCTGATATTATTCTATTTGTTTTTTTATCTCGATAAACATTATATTTGTTAATAATTTTACCTAATTTATTTTTGTCATCAATAAATAATAGTTGCATTATTTTTTTAACACTTTTTATATTATATAGACATATTTTTTCTAACATGTTATCACCTATTAATATAATAAATCTAGCTATGAAAACAAAAAATTTTATTTGCATAACTAGATTTATTATAATCTATTTATCCTTAATATTCACTCTTGTAAGTTTAATTGCAAGAGAAACAGCTTCCTTGCATGGAATATTTGGATAAAGTCTACGAATTACAATAAATGCTATTAAGCGTGATAAAATAAATATTATCACATAGATAGGAATTAAAGTATTTAAACTTACATTCATATTACTAACCTCCTTTTTATCAATACTCTCGCATATGCGAGGCTCCTCACACAGTACTGCAGAAATTAGTAGGTTAATTCATAGATATTCAATTATAACAATCTGTACGTGAGTGCTCCTCACGTAATCTCTAACTACCTTTTTTTGCCTAACGTTGTGACATTGAGCAATCGGGTAAGAGACTTAGATAGTGGGAAATGATCCCTGCTTTTTCAAGCCTTCAAAAAGGAGACTTATTCGACCTCATTTATTGCACTTATATTATACTAGAAAAATATATATTTGTCAATTTTATAAGAATTTATATAAAAAATGCTGGATAAACCTATCCAGCAATCTTTTTAGAATTATTCATTCTTATATGAACACAAGTGAGTACTTTTATTTCAATATTTATATAAATCAATAGTTTAATTAAAATCTATAATTTTTTATAATTATTTTAATTCTATTATATATTCACTTTTGAAAAAATCATAAATATACTTTATCGATTTCCTCTAAATACGATGCACAAGAATCTCCCATTAAAGTTCTACATTTGTTATCTAAAAATTTAATAATTTTAAATAATATTTCTTGATCAATCATTAATAATTTTTTACTTTCAAAAGAATATCTCCATTCAGTAAATGCATTATTAATATTAAGTAATTCTTTTTCTAGCTCATTAGACTTCAAATTCGAAAAATCCTTACTTGTCATTAGCTCATCATATAACTTTACGTTTTTTAATAAATAATAAATTCCATGAGAATTTACATACTTCTTATTCTGTATCATTAAAATTAATTTCAAATATAATTCACACGCAAAAATAGTATTAACAATAAAAGGAATAGGTTTATTATATATTTTCCCATTCTTCATCTCGTAAGAATTTGGAACTGCATGTTCAAATTGCTTAGCTGAAAAATAAATTTTTAATAAATCGTCTAATTCTTTCGGAACATCATTAAACATTCTTGGTTCCTCTCTAAAATAACAAAATACCTTTTTATCGATTCTCTCAAAATTTTTGTCATTAAATTCATTCATATCTATCAATTTGATATTTTCATTATTAATTTTTACATTTTTGTTTTTAAATTCACAAAAATAAAAATGTATTTTTTCCTGTTTATTTTTATCCTTCATCTCAATAGTTGTAATATATTCTTTTACTTTAATTGAAATTACAAATTTTGTTTCGAAATAATTCTTAAACTTTGACTTATGTTCTTCATTATCTATAATATTTACTTTTGGAAATTCTAATATAGCTTTATTATCAGTATAATTTTCTACGAATAAATATTTTTTACCATGTACTATCACACCAACTACTTTTTCTACATATTTCATACTCATCAACAAACCTCAAAATTATTCTCAAATTTAATAACTAATTAATAATTCAATAATAATTAATGATTCCATTATTCATTTCTTATATATATTTATATTAATTAAACTTTTATTTCTATTTTTCAAACAAAGATAAATCTTCTATCTATAATAAATAACAAATATTACAGTACCAATATAGTAAAATATAAGCATTATATTAATATAGCTTATAATACTTTAAATATTAAAAAACAAACAAAATAATTTAATTAATGTAATTATATATCAAGATTATTAATATCAAAATTTATAAATTACCCAATTTATATAATTGAATAATTATTTATGAATTATTTGTAACACTCATATGAAACAACAATATTTTTAAAATAAATAATATTTTGTATATTGTCTGTTGATAGAACAAATCTTATTTTTTCATTAATTAAATTTATAATATCAGTTCTATAAGTTATAGTTCTTCTAATAGATTCCTTGAGTGTATCAAGATCTTCTTTTATTGTGCCAACATTTTCATCATTTAAAATATATGCTTCATATCTAGGAGAACCTAAATAGCCAATATCTCCAAAGAAACCAGTATCTTTAACATAATAAACCTCATAACTTACTGTAATTTCCATTTTATATCCTTTAGAATTTAATTCTTCATAATCAAAGCCTGATGGTGTGATATACCAAAATACTTCAGAATTATAATCATCATCCATAAATTTTATACTCGCATTACTTAAAAGTTTTGTATCCTCTAATTTTAATTTGTTTTCAATAATTCCACTATTCGAATTATTTGAACCAGTATTTATTTTACAAGAACTAACAAAGCATAGTGAAAATAATAGTGTTAATATTAAAATAATCTTTTTCATCTTTAATTCCTCTATTTTTTATTCTAACTTTAAAATACAATAAAATCTTTTTAATAAAAAGCAACAATATGTTTAACTATTTATATTCTAAAATAATATGATACAAGTGTAACGTTAATGTATTTGTTTTTACCATACTCTTTTTTCAAAGAATGTAATACCTTGATTAAGTGATAAGTAAAAACCAGTCATATCTCTTTTAAATAGGTATACCATATATAATCCATATTGAGTTGATTGTGTAATGTTCTTATCCGTTATAGCAATCCAAGGATACTGTGTTTTATTACCTTGTCACATAGATTCTTCAACAATTAGATCACTTATTCCTAGTGTGTATCCTATTTTATTTGGAAGTGTTTTTGTTAATACTTTATATAGTTCAGTAGATGAATCCACTTTTTCACTTCCATCATTGTAGTTTTCTAATATATATTTAAATTGTTTATTCATAATTATCTTTCTTTATGCAATTTATATCCTTTAGCATCATTTTCGCTTTTATCATACGCATTGTCAATATATTTTGATGGATCTGCTAGAAAATCTTCTTCTTCTACAAAAGTAATATAAGATCCATTTAACCAATCGTATGTTTCACATGAATTGCAATGCCATTTTGGAGGATTAGAATTAAAGTGATTTGCTGAAATAATTTTGTAAATTTTATCCATCTCATATTTCACAATGCAAGTCCCATGGCAATTAAATCCTGTTTTTTTAAACCAGGAGTAAGAACCATCAACTTTCATAATAACTGCAACAACACCATTAGTATGCGATGTTCTATCTTTTCTTGTAATATTTTTTAAAGAATACTCTATTTCCCAATCAATCCATTTACTTTCTTTCATATTGGGAGACAATATTACAATTGTTACACTTGTATCATACATCATATCATTTAATTTTTTCTTTATTGTTTCGGTTTTTAAGTCACTTAAATCAGGTGAATCAGAAGTTTCACCTTTATAATAAGTAGAATCATTCCCCAATTTTTTAATTATATTATCTCTTAAAGTTTGTGCTTCACTATATTTATATGAAATAAATGTCTTATGTGCCATTTATAAAACTCCTCCTATTTTTAATATAATAGTTATAATATAAACTACATAAATCAATGGATAGAATAAATATATACTCGGAGATTTCATACAATCTAAAAATCTAGCTCTCGCACTTATTATATCTAATGGTTCATTCAATAATTTTAATGAGAAATTAACATCATGTTTTTCATCTAATACACAATTATATAAGTGTCTAAATTTTCTTTCCATGCTCAAATAATATATATCCATAATTGTGAAAGCCAATATTGGCATAAAAGCCAGTATTAGTATTATTACTTTAATTTCAGAAAATGATATTAATGTTAATCCTGTTATAATTGTTGCCGTAAATCCTTTAATAGTTACCGAAATTGACGACATCCTATTTATTGGTTCTTGTATCATCTGTAAATACTGTTTTTTATCTTCGTTCATTTAAATGCTCCTTTTTTATTTCCTATGATTTTATTTTATTTCTATATTTAATTCCTTCAACAGTTCTTCAAATAATTGCACAAAAGATTCTTGTAATAAATGAAACGGAATATGCGATAAATAGTCTATATGATTTACATCTTCAATATTATCATATTTCCCTAGTTCTTGCTCTTTCAAAGTTGCGGTAAAAATAACTTGATTTGATAGTTTTTTAAACTCTTCGATTACTATACTTTCTTTTTGAGTAGACAATTCTCCATCTCTAAAATAATCCATTACAATTGGGTATGTATGATTCAATATCTTTTGCAATGCATATAGTCTAGACAAATAAAATTCCGTTCCTTCGCACCCAGAATATGTTTCTTCTTTTTTTGTAAATATATTAAACATATTAGGACCATTAGGTTCTATAATATGATAAATAGAATTCATTGCTTGCTCAATATCTTCAATAAGTTTTTTTCTTTGTTCTTCAATGTCCTTTGACTTTGTTTTTCCTACTAACAATGAATTCTTTAATGTTTTTATTTCTTTCTTAATTTCCACAAGCCTATTATCTGCATCAACATAATTAATAAAATCTGGTTTATATAATAATATTGATTCAATTGATATGTCACGATCTTTTAATAATTCCTTTAACAATGTTTGCGATTGCTCAATTATATTATTTAATTTATCTATTTCATCTTTATATACTTCTATTTTCCCTTCGATTGACTTAATAATTTGAGTTCTCATATCAGTTGTTGTAACATTAAAATTATATGATTTATCTTCAGTATAATAATAAATCTTATCACTGCCACAATCAGAACATCGTAAAGTTCCTGATTCTATATATAGATTTAACGACCTTAACTCTTTTAGTGCAGTTTCATTTTTAAATTGTCTATTAATCAATCTGTTTCTTTCTTTGGAACATTCTACAATAGTATCTTTTAATTTTTTTATTTCAGAAAATTTCGATTCTAATGATGTTATATCACTATAAGTTGAAACTGTATTCATAGTTGTACTTTTAGAAGATAATATTTTATTTTGTTTCTTTAATTGTCTTTGTTCTTCTTCGAGTTCTTCAATTCTTTTTTTAGTTAGTTCTTCATCTACATTTAATATTTGGACTAATTCTATTCCTGTAATTGAATAAATCATATTAATAAAATCTTCTTTTTTATAATATCCTTTATGAATAATATCAGAAGTGTTTTTCTTGTCTTGACCAACAAAGAATAACTCATATAACAAGACTGGATCTACCATTTTTTTAACATTATCTTTTATAATATATGGGAATTCAAATCCATTTCTAGAAAAAAATCTTTTCAATTCAGCTGTTGAATCAAAGAAATTTAAAGTTTCATTTATTTTTACAACATATGACTCATTTTTTCTACAACACAAAATATTACTTCCATTGTCCAAAGTGAAATCTAATATATAATAATATTCTTTATACTCAAATGATGAAGGAAATACAGGTTCATTACCAATAGCATAAAATATTGATTGGATAACAATTGTTTTGCCTTTGTTATTATCATCACTTGAAATGATGTTTAATCCACTTGTAAATCTGTCTTCAATAAATGCTTCTTGGGAATTACCGATTGCAATCTTATTTATAATCATATAATAACCTCCATTATTAATGCAACTAAATATTTTACAGCCATTTCATCTAAATGATGAACACAATTTATTTTATTTTGATCAATCAAAACAAATATTTCATCTATTGTTCCCTGAGGATTTTCAGTTATAAGCGAATATATTTCACCAAACAATTTCCAGAAATTATCACTATTATTTTTATCAAATAATGCCTTAGAAATATTCAATTTACAGTCTTCAATTACATCTTTCAAATCATTTTTACTTAAATGTCCAATTACTTCATTTAAACAAATCGGCATTCCTTTATCCATTATATTTGAGTTTACAATACGATTTAATGCCATAATTCGAATTTCATCTGATGTCATATGTCTTTTAAATCTTAATATGTCAATTGGAGAATTTAAAATTATTCCTTCAACACACATATTATTCTTTTTAGCTGATTGCACATCCCTAATTGAATCAAAAATACTGATTAAAATTTCATCATTAACTATAACGGAAGTTTTAAGATTTATAATTCCTCTAACATATTCAGTTTTACCTTTATCATCGATAACAAAAGCTATTTGTTCTAAAAAATTATCAATATTTTCATCAGTGATCCACTCATTTTTTATATAATATTTTTTTGCAGATTCTTCTTTTAATCCTTCAATCATTTTGATTCTCGCTGATGGCAAAACATTTTCTATTCCAAACACATTAATGCTCTCATCAATTCTAAAAGTAGATGACACTCCGCCAAGAAATAATATTGATTTCATAAAATTAAATTCAGACATAAAATTTTTAAAAAGTGTAACTATTTCTTTTCCTATCGATTTCGGAGAAGGTGATTTATTTCCTTTCGCTTGAACATCCCAAGAATTAATCATATTTAAAGAATGTCCAGAAAGGTCATTTATTACATCAATAATATAATAGTGTATTTGACTACTATCTTCGTCAAAATTCATTAAATACAATAATGCTTTTGTTTCAGTCTCTGATGCAGCTTTTCTGGTCTTTTCTGATGCTGAGATTATATATGGCATATATTTCCTCCTAACTCACTTAAAAAAGTGTCCAATTTTGGTCAAAATTTTTATCGGTAATTTTTGATTTTTTATTTTAAACAAAGTTGTTGTCTGTTCACGGACTTCTTATCAGTATGAGTAAGGTTCAGTTCGATAAAAAGTCTCAATTATTTTTTTATTTTTGTATATCATTTTAGTATTTTTACCCCATTTTTTGACATTTTTTATGTTTATTTCTAATTTTTAATGATTTTTAACTGTTTTTTAACGAATTATACTCGAGACAAACAATCGAACTCACATGACATAATAAAATAACTTTTTGTCATCTAGCAATATGAAACAAAAATAAAATATCTACCATTACCAAGTAGATCTTATTAAGCGAATTATTGTTTAAAATACACTATAAATAAAATAAGCAATCTACTATCTATTATTTAAGATATTTTATAATAAATTTATACTTATTTCAACACTATTACTTAAAAAATTATTCTAACATAAAATTTATTTATAAATAATATCTTTATCTATTATTTTTCCAAAGCTTGCATTAAAACTTCTTTTACCATTCAAGTAAATAATAATTGGACTATCTAAATTATATAAAACAATAATAGCATTATTTATATCTTTTGCCATATAAATTACATACCCTTTTTAAATTAGTATATATTTTTATACTTGCTGCAACATTTCCAACAACAGCAAAATCATACCATTTATATTATAAATTATATACTATATAATCAAAGCTATATTAAATATATAATACATTATTATAATATAAATACTATAGAATTATTTTCTATACTTTCTATTTATTTTCTTAATTGAACGATCTAAATAATCTTCTAAATTACTCATATTACATTCTCTAATTTCTATAAAATCAAACTTTTTTGATTTATAAAATTTCATTTTCTTTTTTGCTTTTTTACTATATTCATCATTATCAAGACCAAAATACTCAATATAAATACCTTTATTTTCTCCTTCACTTTTTCCTTCATATGGTAAATAAAAATCAGGATAATAAGTTTCATTATTTTCATCATTATAAACTGCTTGTTCATATACATGAATTATTCTAGCTAAAAAGAAATAATCATCTATAATTCTTTCAGCTTTACTTTTTACATAATGTCCATCTTTACATCTATAAGGAGATACAAATTTATTACGATAATCATCTTCTAATTCTTCATTATTTATAAATATAGATTCATTATCTTTAGAATTAATATCTTCTTTAATTTTATCTTCGTCAGATTCATTTATTAAACCTAAATACTTTTTCTTTTTATAAATTAATTCTATAACTTCTTTTTTAGCTTTTTCTATAAAACCTATTTGATCAAAATAATTTTCTATAAATTCACTTAATGCTATTAATTTTAAACAATTATATTTAACATAATCCATATTTTTTAAATAATATATCTTACTCTTAATTTCATAATAATGATTTTTGGTTGCATCTAAATACCATATAAAATCTTCTAATTGATTTTTTATATTATTCATTTCTTCATAACATTTTTTGCATAAATCATATTTTGACTCTTCTTCGCATATTATACATTGTTTTTTATCCTTCATAGTAAATCTCCTATATAAAATATGTTTTCTTATTATATAAACAAAAAAGGGGAAAGTATCCCCTTATAAATTATTAAATTATTTAATTAAATGTCCCCTATACTATATATACGAAATTCATAATACAAAATGCACAGAAATTTGTCCTTTTTTTTAAAATGTTGTATTTTATTTTAAAATGATTATGTGAATTACTTTAGGGTTTGAGTATACCAGTGAATTAGTTTAGGGTCTCCCTATACTTCTTCACTGTTTTTTTGTTATACTATTATAAAATTTTAATTCATTTAACACATATAAAACGGATAGGCCTTCAAATTTGTATTAAACTTTGATAATTAGGAAAACATTTCAAACACTTCCAAAATTTAATTAATCGTTCTCCAAATAATAACATAATAAGGTTATATTTAGAATATATTACATTAAAATAATATTGAAATTTATTATTTAACTACAGATTATTATAGAATGTGTTATATGAAGAAATTGTTCAATTATATTAATTTTTTAATTAAATAATTTGTGAAAAAATTTATTTTTTTATAATTGCGTTTCAATTTTTTGATATTCAAGTCTAGACATATCATAATTATATATTAGATTTATAAATTTACTCACTAACAACTTCTTTCAAATAGAAAATTCCAAAATTTTTCAAAATATGATTTAATATTTTTATGTAACAGACTATCCCATTCTTTAGATTTATATGATCTTAAATCTTTTGAATTTAATAATAATTCCTTATATTCGTTTTTGCCTAAATTATCTTTAATTCTCTTTGCATATTGATGATACATTTGATTAGTAAAACTATATCCTCCAATGATTATAAATAAAGTACCTACAAATACAATTGCTTGTTCACTTAACTTATTTTGATATGATAATTTATACAATGATATTGCATAATCTAATATTGTATATGCAATTACTGATTGTTTTTTATCAATCTTTTCTTTGATTTTCCAACCTAAACTATTAGAAATTTCTTTTAATATTTTTTCATTACCTGATTCAATTGCATAAACTCCAAGATAAAATAATTTTTCATACATCATTTCTTCAATATCGGAATTAACATAAATAAAATTTAAATTTTTATCTTTATCCATTAAATCTTGAAATAATTGTATAAATATACTAGTAATCCTATCGTTATAAATAATATACTTATCTCCAATATTGTAAATAGTATTTATTATAAATGATGCAAAATTTTTCGAAATTTTATTCTGATTATTTAGTTCAATAATAGTTTTTCTTAAGTTAATTACTGTTATTTCTATAAACTCAAAATCATTCATAAATAATTTATCTTCAAATAAATTAAAATAAACATTCATCCAGATTTTTTGTTCTCTTATGTTATTTTTATCATAAGAATAAATTATTTCTGATAATTTATGCAATATGTTATTAAAAGAAATTCTCTTTTTGGCAGTAAAAGCTTTATACAATAAACTTTGCAGTTCGTTAGCATTTCCTATATTAACACTATCTTGATTAAGATTTTTTTTAGAAACCGCTACATAATCAGGAATTAAATAATTAGATATATTTGAATTATTATCTAATGAAGTCTTACATATTTTATTTTTCAAAACATTAATTTTATCAACATCTTCTATCTTGCATTTATCTATATAAAAAATAATCCAATTAATAAATAATTCGTTCTGAGAAAATTTTTTATCTGCAACTATTTTAATTATCAAATTATAGTATTCATTTTTTACTTTATTTAATTCATATAACTTTGACTCTAGTATATTAGCAAAACAACTAATCATATATCTGATATCATTAGATATAACTTTCGAAAAAATAAAATATTCCAGTTCACTAAAAATTATTTTAAAATAATCATCATAATCATCAATTAATCCAGTTAAAGCAGAAAGAATATATTTATATACAAGTTTAAAATCATCATTATTTTGTATTGAAAAATATTTAAATATATCTATGTTTTTTTTGTTGATTATTTTAAATATATCGTAGTTTTTATTTTTATAGGAAAAACCTAATACTGAATATATACCACTAAATGCATCATCAAGAATAATATATTGAGAATTGTGTATAACTATATTTTCAAAAACATCTAAAACGACCTCTAATTTCTTTGTACAATCACATTCAATTAATACTTTACAAAATTTACATATCTCATATATAATTTGATTATTTAATGTTATTGATAAATCATTGTTATCTTTTTTTATAAGTTTTTCATAAAATAATATTATTGTTTCAAAAATAGAATTAAAATCTCCATTTTTATCCAATATATTTTCAAAATCTTTTTTAAATCCTTCTTGTAAAAACTTTGAATAGTTTTTAATAATTAGAATACATGTATTAATATTATTGTTTAAATACTCTATATTGTAGTATTTATTAATTTTATCTAAATATTCATTTATTTTTACGGAATTCGGTTTTTCATTTGTTTTAATATATTTATTAATTTCATTTAATAATTCTTCAATAAAATGAGCATTTTCGTTTTTACAAATTACTAAAAGAACTTTTGTAATTATATATATCATATAAATCAAAGATATGAAAATATAAAAAATTACGGAAATATATAACTTATTAGATATTATTATTATAACTAAACCCACTAAAAAAAATACAACTAATATTTTAAGCCAAAATATTTGTTTTGATAAATCATAATTTCTATTTTTATGCAATTCCTTTAAAAAAATAACATAAGAAAATAAAATAGTAAACAATACTGAGATTGCTGTCATTATAATAACTATTTCATCATATAAATTTGCAATAGAATCTTTTGAAAAAATTAGTTCCAGAACAATTAATGATGCTTGAACTAATCCAGTAAGTAGTAATAAGCTTTGTAAAGATTTCTTTTTCATAAAAAATACTCCTATAATATTTTAATTAGTTTTTTAAGAATTTAAAATTCTTTTTTTATTTACATAAATTCTAAATTTAAATTTTTGTTTATATCTAATAATTTAAACTCAACTTTGTATAAAAAATGACTTTGTTCATATAATAATATAATTATAATATACTTAATGTATGTAACAATATTTTATAATAAGTCAATAATTTCAGAAAATAAAATAGTTACATACTACAGCAACGCACAAAAAAGGGCATAATATACCTTTTAAAAAATACAAATAATTTCCCCTTATATTAAGTATACGATTTTAAATAGATAAAATGCACAAAATAAGACAAAATTTTTATATTTTTTAAAAAATAATACATAAATTAAAAATACTCCTTTTATTTTAAAGGAGTATTTTTATATTTTAATTTATTATTTAACTAAATTAATTAATCTTGTTAAAGCTATAATAAACCATTTTTTATTATTTTCTTCGAGAATAATTGATGAATCATATACCCAATGATGATAGTATCGCCATTTAGAAAAAATTGCATTACCTAATAGCTCAATATTATCTATAATATTAATATATTTTTTAAGTTCGTTAAGATCATAAAATACATTAGGATAATTTTCCTCAAAAGATTTACCACAGTCCATTGTAAATCCTAATTTAATACATTCATCTCCAAATGAACTATCAGCCATTTCAATATAATTTATATTTTCATCATTAAATTTATTAATCCATTTATTTGCAAAATTTAATATTTCTTCTTTTTTCATAATTTATCACCTTGCTTTTTATGAATTATTTCATTATAATAATAACTATTTATTTATTGAATTAAAACAAAATAAACTTTGCTACTACTTGAATATTTTTGCACATAAATTGCACATAAAATTTAATTTGGTTTTATAATTCTTGATTTAAAATATTTTTTATATTACATTAACTATTAAAAAAATTATTCCAACTACAATAGCAAATACACCAACACATCTTATAAATATAAGATATCCATCTGTAGGTTCACCATTTTTAACATCCAAAGAGTGTTGAATTTTCCATATAACATGTGGTTTAAAAAGTGACACAAATCCCATTATAATTATTAGTATTGATGCAATAATCATAAACTTCCTCCTTATGTATATTATTTTATTAAATATTTTTAATAATTTTTATAACTCTTATATTTAATTTTATTTTTATGATTTAAAATAATTTCTTCTTTTAGATTACTTAATAAATAATCTAGACCTTCTATATAAACATTATTTTTTTTAATCTCTTGATAATAGATAGGTAATAAAGGAATAATTAAAGAATATCCATTGATCTTTTTGTCTGAACAAATATAAATATAGGCACTTTGAAATTTATTATTATAAAAACAATATGCAAAAAATTTCATTTCATCATATGAAAAATTAACATATTCTTGTTCAAGATTACAGTCATATTCATCATCATACTGATAGTCACTATATAAAAACTCATCTTTATTAAAATGATATTCTGATTTATAATTTTCATCTTTATTAAGATAATTAAAATATCTTTCAATAAATAAATAAATATCTTTTTCTTTATACAATCTAAATCCACATGACTTAAATAAATAATAAATCATTACAATCATTATTGCTACTGCAATAGGTATTATAACATGTGGTAAATCTGGATATAATGATCCAAAAATAGCAATGGCAATACACAACAGTACAACACTAAAGAAAAATATAAATGTGCTCTTGCTTGTTTTTTTATTTTGTTCTTCAAAACTTAACCCATTATAATTTACTGTATTACTTGCTAAAGCTTTCGCATAGTACTCAAAATATACATACGTTTTATAATATTTATTTTTAGAAATCATTAAATCAATAATAAATAAAAATATTGCATTAAATGTAAGAATACTAGCAGCTATACCAATAGATAAAGTTTGTTTTGTAAAAGTTGATCCTAAATCAACTAACAGCCTATCTCGTTCTTCTATAGAAACAACAATAACTTCGTCATATTTAGTAGTACTTTGATAGTAATGTACTTTAATATACTCTTCTTGAATTAATTCATTACATAAATTTGGTATTCCTATAAATGAATCTGATACTTTGAAAATATATTCACAATCATTAATTTTAAATAAATAGTCTTCTTCATCTTCATCATACCATACACTATGTACAGTTGATTCCAAATAAACAATATTTTCTTCTTTATGTCTAGCTTTAAGAAGTCCTACACTTATCCATAAAGATATAGAAACCAATATCATTACTATATAAATATATCTTAAATAAGAATTAATTACATTAGTCTTTTCAATTTTTATCTTATCTTCCATAAAATCCTTGCATACCTCATTATAAATCATATACGTATAATTTTAAATATATATTGATATTGAACAATTATTAAAAAATAATTATACATAGTTATTCACTTTTAATTCAAAAAATTTCAGTTCGATCTTTAGTAAATTTTAATCACCTAAATTCAACTTGCTGACTAAAAAATTGAAATGATTTCTCTATAGCTTAATGTTATTTAACATAGAATTAATCAATACTATTTAATAAAAATATCTCCCATTTGTCACATTAGTTAAGAGGTGCGGGGAGTTATATTATCTATATATTTAATTACTAAAACAATAATTTTTTTAACAATTTTTTATTTAATGTATTAAAAAAACTATAAACAAAAATATACCCATTAAAATTCCAAGTACTCCACCAATCTTAGAAAGTGTATAATAAGCATCACTTGGCTCACCATTTTTTACATCCCATTTATGCTTTTGTCTCCACATAAAATCTGGATTAAAAATTTGCAAGAAACCAACTACAATAAATCCTATTGATCCAATTAACCATTCCATTTATAAACTCTCCTAGATTCTACTCTATAACTTTAATAATTTTAATATTAACATCAAAATATGGCATTACAAAACCATATACAAAACAATTATCTTTAATATGGGTAAGTGATATTTCACAATCATTAACAAATACTTGATATGAAATATTCTCACTATATGGTATTTTTATATAATAAGGAAGGCCAACATAACATTTAGGAAAATTATTATAAGCTTCTTTAGAAGAAATATCTAAATAATTTAATCCTTCTATTATATTAACATTATATAATGTTTGATAATCACCATAGTGATAGTTTTGATTTTCTTTACCACAATATTTACAATAAGAATATGCTACCTTATAAATAGTAGTAGGAACAACTAAGACTACTTCATTTTCATAGTAATGCTGTTTAGCACAAGTATCAAAAGATGCATAATTTACTTCTTCTACTACAAGCAAAGTATTATAGCTATATTTTACATCATCTAAATATCCATCTTCATAACTAATCATTACACTAAAGCAATTATGCATTTGATTAGAAATCCAACCACTATTTAATTCTTCTACTGTTGAAAAAGAAAATTTATAACTTAACAAATTATCTTCCATACTATCAACTAAAGGAATAAAAACTTCTACATTACATGGTAAAAACATCGGTCCTACATAAGTTCTATTATTATAAAATAAACCAACATTATAAATGTTTTCTTTATTTATTATATAATTATATAATTCATTTACATAATTATTAAATTCATCTTTTGTTAAATTTAAATATAATGTATTATTAGCTTCTTTATACATTAAAGAATCTAAATTATTTATTTTAGGTAAATTTTCTAAGTTATTAATAGATAATACTTCCTCTTCAAAAAAAGTATTATAAATAGGAGTATATTTTTTGTTTCCTTTACAAGAAACAGTGCAAAATAATAAAACGAAAATTAAATTAATATATAATATCTTCTTCACAATAATTTATCCTTTTACTCATATCTATTAAACACTTCATTCGAATAAATACAAATACCTTTAACTTTATTATTTGATGGATAAAATAAGAAAGATATTGAATAAGACCCAATAGGACTAGTATATGAGTGAGTATTAACACCTTTATTTTGATACTTACCACTTAAAGTAAAACCTAATTCATTCATTACACTACTAACATCATCAATATCATGATTTACTTTTAAGCCAAATACAGTTTCTGTTCTATCACTTATATAAATATAATTTATATAATTAATTTTATAATAATCATTTACTCCATTACATGTTGAATAATATACACATTCTTGATATAAATAAGTAGAACTATAATTAACTGAAAAATCTATATTATATTTATTTTTATTGAAAATAAATCCATAATAATTTCCATATTCATAGTTACCTTCATTATTTAAAATATCTTCAATTACTTTATTTGTATTTTGATATAATTTAAATTCAGTACTAATATTTTCACCTAATACTTTTATTTCTTCTCTATATGGAACATATACTTCATCAATCTTTAAAATAACGCCATTATAATATGAGCGTGATGGTCCATCAAGTGTTTTAACAGTTGCTTGTTTAAGAACACCTTGTTCATTTATAATCATAGATTGACTAAAATCAAAGATCGTATTTACAGAAGGTATTTCACTTATTTCAAATGTAATAACTGTTTTGCTGCCTTCTTTTTCAATAGACTTTGGTTCAATTTGATTATCAGTTCTAAAAACTGCTAGTTTTACTTCACTAATATCAAATCCTGATGTTACTGAACAAATAAATTTAATTGTAATACTTAACTCATCTTCAATAACAACACCTGTATAATAAACATCAGGTGCAGCAGAATTAATAGGACGTCTTCCATTATATAAATTATTTAAAAATAAATCACCTTCATAATTAGTTAAGTCGATAGTATCTATTGCTATATTATCTTGATTAAACACTTTAACATCTTCAATATAAATATTATATTTAGAACCACCACCATAACAACCATTTAATAATACAATAGAACAAATAATACTAATAAAAACAATAACTTTTCTTATAGACATATTCTACCTCCTATATTTTAAAAATTGAAATATTTTTCTTTAAAAAATTATACTACAAAATAATAAATTAAATATGCTCCTAACCAACTAATAATATTATTAATAAAAGATATTCTTAAAGATTTTTTATAATCCTTAACTATAATATTAAAAACAAAAGCTTCAATAAAAACTACACTTATTTCAAATAACAATAATATCTTATTATAATTAAGATGTGAAACATAATATAAACAATAATTCATAGTTAAATTTGTAACTATATTTGCTATAATTAAAACTAAATAAAGTTTTATATTTTTTACTCTTTGAAGTACCATACTTAATATTTCTAAACAAAGAGTCATAAATAGTGCACTTATCATACTATTTATATATAATTTTGAAATAAGAAACATTATTAATCACCTCAATTAATTTATACCAAATATTATCATACAAAAGTAAATAACATAACTATAGTTTATACTTATATTATATCTATTTTATAATAAAAAAACAATTAAATTAATAATACTTATATTAAAATAAAAAGATCCTGATAAAACAGGATCTAAATAGTATCTAATATTATAGATTATTCATCTAAATTAATATATTTATAGTTTTGATCTTTTAAACACAAAACATAACCATCAGTTAAATCTGTAGGTATTTTTCTTTCAACAAAAACACCATTTCCATCATAAATACGAATAATAGTTTCATTATTAGATATTGTTTCTGTTGTACAGCAATATTTAAAAATTTGATCTTTTAGATTAGGTTTATTATAAGGTAAAGTACTTATTTCATAAACATACTTTACAACTTCATTTCCACAATCCCAAATATCATAATAAATAGAATCATTTGCTCCCACCCAATGTTCATCAAGTACCAAGATAAATCTTCCTTTAGAATTTTCTTTACAAAAGTCTATCACAGTTATATTTATCTTAACAGGAATTTTATTTCCTAAAAGTACCTCTTCAACATAACGATTTGGATTAAAATCAGTATTAAAACTTCTAGCTCCAGTAATCTTTTTATATTTATTTAATTCATTTTGAACTTTAATATAAGGAATACCTGTTGTTACAACAATTGCTCTTTTTACACAATCACCAACTTCAGTTGTTATTCCTTTAGGATGAGGATTATAATACTTAAACATTGTTATTTTCTTCTTCTACTATTTCTTTTTGACTTATGTGTTGCACTTACTTTAGATGTATAAATGTAAAGTAAAATACCACCAAGTATAGCAAGCACTAAGCTAAATCCAATAATTATATAAAAGCCATTTTCATTGGTTCCAAAAGGCACTTTTACATTCATTCCAAATAATGAAGCAATTAATGTAGGTATTGAAATAACTAGTGTAATAATTGCTAAAGATTTCATAACAATATTTAAATTATTAGAAATAATTGATGCAGATGTTTCCATCATCCCTGATAAGATATCACGATAAATAGAACACATCTCGATTGCTTGTGAATTTTCAACTTCAACGTCTTCCATTAAATCAAAATCATCTTCATATTTTTTATATTCAGAAAGTCTTTTTACTTTATTTAATACAATCTTATTTGCATTAAGTGAAGTAGAAAAATAAACAAATGCTTTATTTAAAGTATTAAGTTCTAATAATTCTTTATTTGTTACAGCAGTATGTAATGTATTTTCAAAATTCTTTCTAACTGCATTTAAATCTTTTAATGAAACAATATAACTTGATGCTATACGATACATTATTTGTAAAGTTAATCTAACATGTTTATGAGGTTCAATTTTCTTAAACTTATTTAACATTTGTTCTAACATTTGTGTATCTTTTTTACAAATAGTTAAATAATAATCATCATTATAAATTATTGAAAAGGGGTATGTTTCATAAGTACCATTTGAATAAATCGGAATATCTAATACAATCAAAGTATAATCATCATCTAATTCTAAGTGCGCAGATTCTTCTTCGTCCATTAGGGTAATTAATAAATCTTTATCAAAGCTTGTTACCTTACTTATTTTTTCCATATCAGATTGTTTAGGACAACTAACATGAATCCACATGTTTTTTTCAATAGAATTAAAGATATTATCAACATCTTTTTCTTTAATTGTAATTAATTTATTATTTACATCTTTAAATAACTTAATCATTTTCTACCTCCTATTATACTTTTTATATAATAAAAATAGTTTTACTTATAGATTATACCATATTTTACCCATAATATAAAGAAAAATAATAAATTTTTAACAATAAGAAAAAAGTGATGAAAAATTTCATCACCTTTATTATTAAACTAAATTCTCTTTTTCCAAGTTCTAGGACTAAATAATACCAAAATCGGGAAAAACTCTAAACGACCTGCTATCATAATTATAGTTAAAATAAACTTTGAAAAATATGAAAAACCAGCAAAACTTCCATACGGACCTACAAGTTCAGTATATCCAGGTCCAACATTACTTACACAAGTAAGTGTTGCTGTGAAGTTTGTCGCAAAGTCAAATCCATCAAATGAAATTAAAAATGTACCAATAATTAGAATAGTAACATATACAGCAAAATAACTATCTACTGCTGATACATTATCTTTATCCATTACTTTACCATCAATTTTAATAACATCAACTTTTCTTGGACTTATCATATTTCTAATTTTAGACACAAAAGATTTAACTAAAATATTAAGTCTAGTAATTTTTAATCCTCCAGCAGTAGAACCAGCACATGCACCAGTTAATGTAAAGAACATTAAAATCATTATACAAGCAGATGGCCAAGTAATAAAATTAGATATAGAGTATCCTGTAGTAGAAATAATAGCAGCAACATGGAAATAAGCATTTCTAAAGCTTTGTTCAAATGTCATTTCATTTAAAGTATCTTTAAATGTAAAGAATAAATTTAAAGTAATAAATGAAACACCAACAATTACCATTATAATAAAAGCACGTAACTCTTCATTTTTTAATACATCTTTAATATTTCCAATTAATATTAAATAAAACATTGAAAAGTTAATAGCAAATATATACATATAAGTAGCAACAATATATTGCGTAGATGCCGCATAAGTTTCTAAACAACCATTATCAATACCAAATCCACCAGTACCAGCAGTTCCAAATGAATAAATGATACTATTAAATAAACTCATTTTTTCATCAGGACCTAACCATAAAATAAGAATTAAACTAATTGTTAATAATAAATAAATTAAATAAAGAATACGTGAAGTAACCTTCATTTTAGATACTAATTTACCAACAGTAGGACCAGGAGATTCTGCTCTTAATATATGCATCGAAGAACCTTCATTACTTTCAGGAATAATAGCTAAAATAAATACTAGTACTCCCATACCACCAATCCAGTGAGCAAAACTTCTCCAAAACATAATACTATGATCAAGGACACTATAATCTGTTACTATTGTAGAACCAGTTGTTGTAAACCCCGATGCTGTTTCAAAAAAAGCATCAAAGAAATTTGAAATATTTCCGCTTATAATATAAGGAAGACATCCAAATAAAGACATCACTATCCAAGAAAGACCAACAACAACAAATCCCTCACGAGCCAAAATTCTATTTGATTCAGGTTTTTTCATATAAAGAAGTTTACCAATTACAAAAAGTAATACCATTGGAATAATAAATGCTAAATAATTTCTAAAACTTTCTTTATACCAAATACAAACTATTAAAGGAAGTACCATCAAATACGCAAGAAGCGTCATGATCTTTCCTAAGATATTTTTAATAATAGCGTAATTCATAAGCTACACCAAAATATCATCTAAATCATCAAGATATTGTCCATTTGTAACAACAATAACTCTGTCATCTGGCATAATCATATCAAGACCATTCGGAATAATAGAAGCACCTTTACGAATAATACCAGCAATTAATACTTTTGACTTTAATTTTAAATCTTTTAACGGTTTATTTAAAACTCTACCTTTAGATTTAGCAATAAATTCTAAAGCTTCAACTTGATTATTAACTAATTTATATAAAGTAACAATATTACTTCCTCTTGAATTATTTCTTGCACGAATATAACGTACAATGTTAGATGCAATAATATCTTTAGGAGATACAACAGTTGCCATATCAATTGTTTCCATTAAACCAACAAAAGATTCTTTGTTAACTTTTGCAATAATCTTTTTAGCATTTTGTTTATAAGCATACATTGAAATAATGATATTTTCTTCATCATCACCTGTTAAAGAAATTACAACATCACTATCCATAATACCTTCTTCACTTAATACTTCATGGTTTGTACCATCTCCATGAATAATACTTGCTTTAGGTAATAATTCACTTAAATGTAAACATTTATTATAATCTTTTTCAATAATCTTAACTTCATATTTATTTTTAATTAACTCTTGTCCTAAATAGTGAGTGATTTTTCCTCCACCAATAATTAGAATAGAATTAACTTTTGTTTCAGCAAACCCAAGTTTACTTAAGAAACGTTTAATATTAGCATTTTTCCCTGTAACATGGATCTTATCTTTAGCTTGGAAAGTAAATGTCCCATTTGGAATATGAACTTTATCACCACGTTGAACAGCACAAACTAAAACATTAACTTGATATTTTTGTTGCAATTCCATAAGCTTAAGTCCAACAAGCGGGCTATTTTGAGGAATGTAAAGTTCAACTAAGTCAACTTTACCGTCTGCAAAATTATCTACACGAATTGCTTCAGGGAAATTAACAACTTTTAATATTTCATTTGCTGTTTCTTTTTCAGGATTAATTACCATTGTAATATCTAAATCATTCATAATATTTTTAATAGAATTATTATATTCAATACTACGAACTCTGGCGATAGTAGCTTTTGCTCCTAATTTTTTTGCCATAACACAAGCTAACATATTTGTTTCATCATTTGCTGTTACAGCAATAACAACATGTGCTCTTCCTGCATCAGCTTCTTTTAAAATATCATAGCTTGCACCATTACCACATATTCCCATAACATCAAATTTATTTACAATATCTTCTATGACTTCAGGTTTTTTATCAATTACAACTACAGTATGTCCTTCTTTACATACATGTCTAATAATTGAATTACCTACTTTTCCATCACCAATAACAACTATTCTCATATAAATCACCTACTTGATAATTATATTTTTAAATATCTTATATTATTTTACCACTTTAACAATAAATAATCAACTAAATAATAATATAATTATAATTTTTCAAATTCTTTTCTAGTAATTTTATAAACAACTAACTCTTCATCACCATCAATATATTCTTCTACAAATTTCATTTCATTTTTTTCAGCAACTCTACGAGATGCTATATTATATTTATTCATATATGAATAAACTTCATCATAATTTGTATTCATAAAGAAATATTCTTTCATATACTGACTAGCTTCTGTTGCATACCCTTTATTCCAAAATTTCTTATTAATATGGTATCCAATTTCAAAAACTTCTTTACCATTTATGTTTTGTAATGTAATTCCACAATCACCAATAAATTCGTCAGTTTCTTTTAAAATCACTCCAAAAAGCCCAAAACCTCGCTTTTCATAACATCCAATGCACCATTTAATCCATCTGTGAACGCCTGAGTCATCATAAGGTGCCGGATAATATTTCATCGTCTCTGAATCAGAAATAATATTTTTTAGGTTTTCAAAATCATTTTCATCTATTTTTCTAAAATATAATCTGCTAGTTTTCATATAAATTCCTCATATATTATTAAATATTATATCAAAATAAATTAATTAATAATTTTAATATGCAATATCAATAATTAAAAAAAAGTAGTATAACATAATATTTATACTACATTTTACAAAATGTTTTCACTATTTTTGTTTACTTGATATTAAATTTATACTATACTCTAAAATTTTTTCTTTTCTTTCTTTAATAATTTCCTTATAAAATCTCTTTTCTAACTCAGTAATACATTCTATACTTTCGATTAATGAAAATATTTTATCTAAGTCAATTTTCGAATAAATTCTAAACAAAGCCTTAGTACATTCTTTATTTGAATTTGAAGAAATAAATTCAAAATAATTTATTCTTTTTCCATTATTAAAAATTGCTGATGTGGGAAATTCATATATTCTCACTTCTAATTCATTTTTATCATTAAGAACTTTCTCCATAACTCTATTATCAGTTTGAGGATATAAACAACTTCCACAATCATATACAGGAGCAATAGATACGTCATCAGTTAATGTATTATATAAAAAACCCCAGTTTCCGTTGTGTCTATCCATGTTCCCAATTAATGAATCAACTATAAACATATCCCAAAATCTATTTTGTAACTCAACCTGATCAACAACGTTTTGCGATTCAATAGTTTCTAATATTGTATTAAGCTCAGTTCCATATCCGTTTTCATCAGAATCAATCATTGTATTTTTTAATGAAGCAAAATCTTGAATAATTATTCCCGGTTTTGTAAAATCTTTACAAGCAACCACTATTTTCGTTTTATTTTTAACTTTAAATTCTCCTAACAAAGTATCTTGAACAGGAATTCCAACTAACTTATATATATTCGAACCAATATATTCAGAAATAGTGCTATTACTATAACTCATATTTTTATTCTTTTTTGCTATAGGTGCAAATTTTAACATATATTGTTCATTATTATATATAATAGATAACTTATTCCCACTTGCACCATTAAATGTTTTATTTTTACGAACCGCATTTGTAAAATTAATCACTTTTTAAAACCCCCAAATATTTTTTTCTTAAAAACCAGGCTTGATTAGGTGTTATATATCCTCCAATTTCTGCAACATTTATATCGCTTTGTAAAGTACAATAATAAATATCGTAATGTGATGTATTCATATTCATTACAAATTTTTCAATTGAGTTTTGAAGAAAATTCGGAATATTAAACTCTAAATAATTTTTTACACCATTTTCTAAAGACATAACAAATTCCATTGATACACCTAAAGTATCAGCTATTTTCTTTATTGTTATTGCTTGAGATTTATAAATACTACTTTTACCACTACATAAATCTAACAATGTTGTTTTTGGTACAGAGCTATCTTTAGAAAATCTATATATTGTATAATTATTTTTTTCAATTAATTCTTGTAAAGTCATATATTTCACCCACATATATTATATCGGAATTCCGACCTATTGTCAAAAAATATACACATATACTTGTTTAAAATTTCTTTTAATTCAAATATTATATCATTTATAATATTTATAATATTATCATTAAACATATTTGTAAATAATAAATTTAAATTGTTATCAAAATTCTTTGGTAGATACTAAGGAAAAAGACTTTTCAATGGTCCAATTGAAGGAGCTAATTCAAGAATCAAAACGATTCCAAAGTCTGCTAATGGATATATTAATTTGAGCCGCTTAAGAAATAGAATTATGTATTCATTAAACAAAGACATCCCTATAAAAACGAACCCTAAACGCAAGTAATCTTACGATCATATTATATCATTTATTTAATGTATTTATAAATAAAATCCGACTATTTCTAGTCGGATTTTTTTGACCACAAGTTAATTTACAGGTTCAAAAAACACACACTTATTTATAGGTGTTTTTGTTTGAACCACACACTAATTTAAAGGACCATTTTAATAACTAATTAACTTTTTTAACCTTCCCTTTAATAGCATTAATAATTGGTTTAATATAACAAAGGGCAATCGCAAAAATAGCAGTCATTGAATAATGAATCATATAAACAGCCCATCCATGATCTTCGTTTAAGAATGGTAAACCTTTTTGAGGAGGATCTACCACATACATAAAGTTCGGACGTGATGCCATTTCCACAATTTTTGTACCATCCGGAAGTACTGTATAATGAGAAACATCATATGCCATACTGTTAATATAAATAGCAATAAATCCCATTACAGCAAGAAAAGCTAATGAACTTCCAAAATCTTTAATTGTCCAAGTGATTTCCTTACATCTATATAAGTAAATTGCAAAACATATAATCATTACATGATATGTAAAATATTGAATAGTAATAATTATTCCACCATTAATTGCTGAATCAGTTGGAATTAAAAGTGCAGCAAGTCCACCAATTAAACATGATGGTAGCATAAAACTAAGAATAATTCTCTTAAACTTTTCATTTTGAATTACATTTAAAATAATAATAAAAATAATTTGAATACTACATAAATGAAATGGTAAATCTGTCTTAGGTAAATAACCACCATACACTGCTTCATTTCTAATAATATAATAACATATTTTTGTTACTTCAGAAGCAATACCAATTCCTAAAAATAATTTCATCCACATTTTTAAAGTAAATTTACCAGTCGCTATATAAAATAAAATACCGACTAATAAACAAATACATAGAATTATGATATGTTTTGTTCCAAACATAATTTAAACCCGCTTTCCCAAAGTATTGAAATAGTTTATGATGCTTTTTATTGAAATTTCTATGTTATCAATAAAAATATTATATACAAACTAATTCCATAAAATAATATCTTTTTAAATAAATTATATAAACTTGTATTAATTTATCAAAAATTTATTAAATACGAAATAATTATATCATACTTTTAGAAAATAATAAATATTTCTACAATATTTTTTATAAAACAAATTCTATTTTAATATGTGAAACTACTTTTCTTTCATTTTATTTTTAAATAGCATTATACTAATTAAATAGACAATAATAATATAAATAAAAACAATTAGTAAAGGTTTAATAAATTCATTAAAACCAAAATTACCATTTAATGAATTTTGTATTAATATAGTCGCATTTTTAAAAGGTAATATATTCATTAAATCTAACATAAATCCACTTAAACCATCAACAGGAAACCACATTCCTGATAGAACAGAATGACAACTGATAACAATTGAGGAAACACCACCTACACTTTTTTCTGAACAACTTGAACCAAACAAAACTCCAAGACCTAAAAATAATAAGGATGTAATAATAGATAATATAATAGAGTAACAAATATTAATACTTAGTAAACTTTTATCAATGAATATTCCTACTGTATAAAACAATAATGTTTGAAGTATAGCTATAGGAATCAAAGATACAACGTATGATAATATAAAATCAAATGATGTTGCTTTTGAAACATATAGTCTTGTTAGAAAAGATGTATTTCTATCAAGAGATATAATTTGGCCAATAAATAAAGTTAAAAAAGTTTGCGAAAAAACGACAATCCCTGGTGCTAAATACTTCATTTCAAATTGAATTGTGTATTTATGGAAAATACTATAGAATAAAATCTCCATTAATAAAGGTAAACCTAGAATAAACACTAATGCTAGTGGATCTCTTACAATTTCTAGTAAATTTCTTTTAGTTAAGACAAAAATTCTTTTAATTTTATTTTTCATAATTATCTCCTACAATTTTAATAAATGCGTCTTCAACTTTTTGTTCATTAGTTAAACTATATAAAGAATCTTTATCACCAACAAACAATAATTTACCTTCATTTATAATACCTATTCGATCAGATAACATTTCAGCTTCTTCCATATAATGTGTTGTAAGTATTATGGTCATTTCTTTTTTTAGTTTTTTA
>JBGVCU010000022.1:0-20628 GCA_045119035.1 Bacilli bacterium
AATTTAATTCATATTGGTGTAAATGCATTTAGAGATTCTTCTATTGAATCAGTATTATTTGATAATAGATCTAAATTAGATGTTGTTTCTCAATATGCATTTGCTGATTGTAAAAACTTATTAACAATTAATTTACCTTTAACTGTTACATCAATTGGTTCATCAGCATTTAGTGGATGTAGTAAACTTGCTTTAATTACTCTTGGATCAAATGTTTTATCAGTTGGAGATAGATGTTTTAAAGGATGTTCAATTCTTATAATTCATAATTACGCTGAAGTTACAGATAACTGGGCATATGGTTGGCTTGGAGATGCAACTTTAGTTGATAAAAGAAATTAATAATAAATAATAGATAAATACCCAACAAATGTTGGGTATTTTCTTTTTTTATTTATATTGCTAATTATTTGAATTAATTTGAATAATAATATATAATTAGTTGCGTATGCAACTAATATGAGGTGAACCATGTTAAGAAAAATAAGTGTTATAACAAAAAGTACAAATAAATATCGTAGTGATAAATTTAAGGATTTAAATATTAACTCTTGCGATAATGCATTTTTCTTATGTTTAAATAGAAACCCAGATATTTCTCAGGACGAAATATCTAATAGAGTTATCATTAATAAATCCAATACAGCTAGAATTCTATCAAGACTTGAAGAAGATGGGTTTATTGAAAGAAAACAATCTGAAAATGATAAAAGAAAAATGAAAGTAAATTTAACAGAAAATGGTAAAATTTTAATTCCTAAAATTGAAAATATAAATAATGAATTTGAAAAATATCTAACTGAAACATTAACTAAAGAAGAATATGAACTATTTGATAAAGTACTAAATAAGATTTATATTCAAGCGGTTAAATATGTTAAAGAAGATTGGGGTGATAAAGATGAACCTAGTGTATAGTGAGATTGGTAAAAAGAAAAAGTATATTACTGTTACATTAATAATTAAAACAATAAGTACATTAACAGAATTATTTATTCCTTTATTACTTACTTATTTAATTGATAATATTATTCCTAAGGAAAATATAGTGGAAATTATATTATATGGAGTATTGATGTTAATTGCGACAATTCTAACGTTTATTGGAAATGTTGTTGCAAATAGAATGTCTTCTCGATCATCGACACTTATCACAAAAGAAGTACGTAAAAAGATGTTTTATAAGGTACAATATTTATCTAGTAAACAAGTTGATGAAGTAACAATTCCTACTTTAGTAACAAGACTTACAACAGATACTTATAATGTGCATCAAGTTATTGGAATGGTTCAAAGAGCTGGAGTTAGAGCACCAATTTTATTAATTGGTGGGATGATTATTACTTTAATTATTAGTCCAATATTATCTTTAATTTTGTTATTATTACTTCCTTTTATTGTTATAATTGCTTTATGGACATCTAAAAAAAGCTTTCCAATTTATCAGGATGTTCAAAAGAAAATTGATAAACAAGTAGAAGTAGTTAGAGAAAATATATCTGGAATTAGAGTAATTAAGTCGTTATCTAAAGAAGAATATGAAAAAGATCGCTTTAATGTAGCAAATAAAGAAACTAATGATGCTGAAAAGAAAGCTGCTTTCTTAATGAGTAAAATGTGGCCTTTAATTGGTTTAATTTTAAACATTGGGTTAGTTCTTGTAATTTTAGTAGGTGGTTACTTAATAGATAAAGAATTACTTCAACCTGGTGCTATCTTAGGTTATATGTTAATTTTTAACTATATCGTTAACTCTATGTTAATGATTACAAGAGTATTTACTTTACTTGCAAAAGCTAAAGCTTCAATTAATCGTGTGCAAGAAATTATGGATTTAGAAGATGATTTATTAATAGAAGAACATAATTCTATAAATACTGATGATTATATTGTTTTTGATAATGTTTCATTTTCTTATAATGGAGTTAAAAATGATTTAGAAAACATCAATATCAGAATTAAAAAAGGTGAATCTTTAGGTATATTAGGAGGAACTGGTACAGGTAAAACAACATTAATTAATTTATTGTTAAGACTATATGACCCACAAGAAGGTAATATTTATTTAAATGGTGAAAACATTAAGTCAATTAATACCCTAGAATTTAGAAAGAATTTTGGTGTTGTATTCCAAAATGATATTATTTTTGGAGATACAATTAAGAATAATATTGATTTTTATCGTGATCTATCAACTGAATCAATTGAAGATTCTATAAGAAATGCAGAAGCATTATTTATTAATGATTTAGATGAAAAATTAAATCATGAAGTAGCCTCTCGTGGTATTAATTTATCAGGTGGTCAACGTCAAAGGGTTTTACTTGCCAGAAGTATGGCTAATAAGCCTAATATATTAGTATTAGATGATGCTTCTAGTGCATTAGACTATAAAACTGATGCTGCTTTAAGAAAAAATATTAATCAAAACTATCAAGATACTACTTTAATAATTGTTGCTCAAAGAATAAGTTCGGTTATGAACTGTGAACATATTATTATACTTAATGAAGGTAAAATAGAAGCTCAAGGAACTCACCAAGAATTACTTGAAAATTCAGAAACATATCAAACAATTTATGAATTACAAATGGGGGCTATCAATGAATAGAGGAGTACCAAAAAAAGCAAAAGATCCAAAATATGTATTAAAACATTTGCTTAGATACATAAATAAATTTAAACTTGCCTTCTTAGTAGTAATTTTACTTACAATCTTAAGTAGTTTATTTCAATTAATTGGTCCATATTTATCTGGAATGGCAATTGATGAAATTGATATCTCTAGAAAAGAAGTAAAAACGATTGATATGGAAAAAGTCATCTTTTACTGTATTTTAATGTTAGCATTTTATGTTACAGCTTGTTTATTCAGTATATTGATTAATAAACTAATGATTAATATTAGTAAAAAAATTGTTTTTGAAATGAGAAAAGATTTATTTCATAAGCTAGTAGAACTTCCAGTAAGTTTTTATGATGATAACAAAATTGGCGATATAATTAGTAGAATGAGTTATGATATTGATACAATTAATACATCATTAAGTACTGATGTTGTAGCTATAATATCTAGTGTCTTATCGGTAATTGGTTCATTTGCAATGATGATTGTCATTTCTCGTATTATGATTTTAACATTTATTGTTACAATTCCAATTTCAATTTATTTTGTAAGACGTAGAGCAATTTTAGTTAGACCGTTATTTAGTGCTCGTTCAAAGAAAAATGGTGAACTTAATGCATTTGTAGAAGAAATTACATCAGGTCACAAAACAATTAAGACATATAATAAGGAAGAACAAATCTTTGATGAATTCATGAAAGTAAATGATGAAGTGTGTGAAGCTACTTATTTGGCTGAATATCATGGATTTATTAATGGACCAATTATGTCGATGATAAATAATATTGGATTATCTTTAATAAGTGTAATAGGTGCAATATTATATTTATATCGTCAAATAACTCTTGGACAAATTAACAATTTCATCACATATTCAAAGAAATTCCAAGGACCTATTAATGAAGTAGCAAATATTTATGCTGATATTCAATCAGCATTATCTGCAGGAGAACGTGTATTTACACTTATGGATACTCCATCTGAAAAACCAGATAGTGCTAATTCTGTTGAGTTAGATGAAGTAAAAGGGAATATTGAATTTAAAGATGTTTCTTTTGGTTATTTACCAAATAAAACAATCATCAAAAATCTTAATGTTAAAGTAAATGAGGGAGAAATAATTGCTATTGTTGGTCCAACTGGAGCAGGTAAAACTACATTAATCAACTTATTAATGCGTTTTTATGATGTAAATAGCGGTGAAATATTATTAGATGGTATTAATATTAATGATATCAAGAGGGCATCACTTAGAAAGGCTTATTCAATGGTATTACAAGATACTTGGTTATTTAATGGTACTATTTATGAAAATATTACATATGGAAAACCAGGCGCAACAATGGAAGATGTAATAAGAGTTTGTAAAGATGCATTTATCCATGAATATATTGAGAAATTACCAAATGGCTACAATACATATTTATCTGAACAAGGTAGCAATATTTCAAAAGGACAAAAACAATTATTAACTATTGCTCGTGCAATGCTATTAGAATCTAAAATGTTAATTTTAGATGAAGCTACATCTAATGTTGATACTCTAACAGAAATAAAGATTAATGATGCGATGACTGAATTAATGAAAAATAAAACTTGTTTTATTATTGCTCATCGTTTATCAACAATTATGAATGCTGATAAGATATTAGTTGTTAATAATGGTGAAATTGTTGAAAGTGGAAACCATACAGAACTTTTAAAACAAAATGGTTTTTACGCAAAATTATATAATTCACAATTTGAATAGGATAGATAAGTGCTTTATAGCACTTATCTTTTTTTATTTGTAAAATTATGATATAATATTAAAAATTATAGGAGGTATATTATGAATATTGATCCCGAATTAAAGAAAAGATATAGTGGAATAGGACTTTTAATAGTTGGTTTAATTTTAGTTTTTGTTCCACTTAGATGGATATACTTAATTATTGGTATTGGAATGCTAATGATTTCTTTACCGAATATGCTTGCAGCAAGCACTCAATTACAATCAAAACATCCTGAGGTTATTGCTATTTTTGTTAGATCTTTGATTAATTTGATTTTATCAATTCTAATTATTTTAAATCCTGGATTTATAAATGTTATTTGTGTTGTTACTGGTGTTGTGTTAATTGTTAGCAATTTATTAAATATTTTCTTTGAAAGAAAATATCATAATATTAAAATTAGTTTTAAAGATCTAGCTGGATTAGGACTTGCTTTAATAATTTTATTATTGGCTGGATTTAGTGGGTTTGAAAAGATTTTAGATATTATTAAAATTGCAATTGGAGCATTAATTGGTTTATCTGGATTAGTTTTATCACTTTCAGCAAAACCTGTTCAACCTAACATTCAAGCAACACTTGATGAGTATGAAAGAAGATATCAACAAGAACATCCGGAAGAAAATAGCGATATTATTGATGTTGAATACGAAGAAAACACTGAAAACGAAGAAAAATAAAAAATGTCAAAAAATTATAAATTCAAACAAATTTATATTGAAATTACCAAAAATTGTAATCTAAATTGTCCGTTTTGCCCTTCTGTGAGCAATCGAGAACCAAATTTGACGGATAATTCTTTTCGTGAGATAATTGAAAAAATTAAAGGTTTTACAGACACAATTTACCTTCATATATTAGGAGAACCACTTACTAATGTTTTAATTTCAAAGTATATTTTGATTGCTAAAGAACATGGTATAAAGGTTAGAATTACGACTAATGGAATGCTTCTTTTTGATAAAAAAGAAGAACTTTTGGGCCATGACAATCTTGAAAGAATTAATGTTTCATTACAATCTTGGCATTATTTAAATAATATTCAAGTAGAAAAAAACATTAGTAATTTAGTTAGTTTTATTAAATATAAAAAAGAATATAGACCGAAATTAACGCTTTCTTTAAGATTTTGGAATGATAAAACAAATGAATTTATTATTAAAAAGAATGAATATTTGCTTAAAAAATTAAGCGATGAATTAAACTTAGATTTAAATATTAATCATCCAGAAGATTATTTGCTTGTTTCATTTGAGGATGAATTTATTTGGCCTAGTGTCGAACATAATGATAACAATAAGTTTTCATTATGTTTAGGAGGTAAAAATCAATTAGGTATTCTATTAAATGGTGATGTTGTTTTGTGTTGTTTAGATTATTTAGGAAAAACTAAATTAGGAAATATTTATGAAAATTCTTTAAGTGACATTCTTAATGGTAATATTTTTCAAAAACATCTAATGTCATTAAATAATAAAGAATATCATTTTGAATTATGTCGTAAATGTACTTTTAGGAATCGTTTTATAAGTAAAAAGTAAACAAGAGTTTAAAAAACTCTTGTTTTTACTTGCTATTTACATATGATTATGATATAATATTTCAGATTAAAATATAAAATTAGAGGTATTAAAATGAATAAAATATATGGAGCATATCTAGAAGATTATCACTATATAAAAGTAATTGTTCCTACTTTTGAAACTTATAATATTAATAATATTTGGTTAACAAATAATAAAGAAAAAGTTCAAATGAATGTTTTTAAAAGTGAACGTTTTGGTCAAGAATTTCACTTACATACTAGTTTTAAAGGTATTATTTCTTTACATTCTGATTATGTGGTTAATATAGATAACAAAATAAGCTTTAATTTATGTTTAGGTAAAATTTCTAAAACAGCTAGATTTGAATTTGAAAACTATTATGATGGTCCATTAGGATGTGAATATAATGAAAAATATTCAATTTTTAGAGTTTGGAGTCCTGTTGCAAAGTCTTTAGAACTTGTTTTAGTGCATAAAAATGGTGAAGAAGAACCGTTTTATCCTGAATATACAACAAATGGGGTATGGCAACTTAAAATTGATGGTGATTTAGATGGATTAGGATATTATTATCTTGTAAGAGTTAATACACATGTTCATCGTGTTGTAGATCCATATGGTATTTCAACAAATAGAAAAGGTAATTTATCTTATGTAATTAATCCGAAAAAATTTTATGAGTTCAAAAATCGTTATTTTAGACCAGGTAGATCGTTTGATTATGTTGATGCAGTTATTATGGAAGCAAGTGTAAAAGATTTTACTTATACTTTACCTGTTAAACATCCTGGTACATTTAAAGGTTTAATTGAAACAAAAGATTTAGAACATGTTGGTTTAAATCATTTAGTTGATTTAGGTATTACACATTTACAACTTATGCCTCTTTATACATTTGGTGGTGTTGATGAAGAAAATCCCGATAAATTATATAATTGGGGTTACAATCCTGTTCAATATAATGTTCCATCTGGCTTATATACAACTGATTTAGATGATCCATATGTAAGAATTAATGAATTAAGAGAATTAGTTGACACAATTCATGGTATGAATATGGGACTTAATATCGATGTAGTTTATAACCATGTATATGAATCAGATAAATTTGCTTATTCTGTGCTTGTTCCAGGTTATTTTTTCCATGATGATAAAGGTGGTTATATGACAAATGTATCTGGATGCGGAAATGATTTTGCTTCAAACAAACGTATGGCACATCGTTATATTGTTGATTCTGTTTTGTTTTGGCAAAATGTTTATCGAGTAGATGGATTTAGATTTGATTTAATGGGTTTACTTGATACAGATACAATGAATGAAATTACAAGACTTGTTAAAACAATTAACCCATATGCTATGATTTATGGTGAAGGTTGGAACATGCCTGCTGCACTTCCTCAAGAAAAACGTGCAAATATGGAAAACTTCTGGGCAAATAATGGTATAGCATATTTTAATGATAGTTTTAGAAATAATATCAAAGGAAATATTGATTTTGGTACTAATGGTTATGCATCTGGTGGATTTGTTCCTGAAGATATTATTCATGATGTAATTGGTGGTTCATGTGTTAATGAAGTTTTATTTAATGAACCATATCGTTCAATCAATTATGTTGAATGTCATGATAATTATACTTTCTATGATCAATTGGTTAAATTAAAACCAAATCTTACAGATGAAGAATATGCAAGATATACTTTATTAAGTTTAGGTGTTGTTACTTTTAGTCAAGGAATACCTTTTTTCCATCTTGGAGAAACAGGTCTTAGAACTAAAAAAGGTGAAGAAAACTCATATAATTTAGATATTTCTTATAATTTAGTTGATTGGGATCGTATTACTAAATTCCAATATGTAAAAGATGCTTTAATTGATATGTTACAAATTAGAAAAGAATATCCTATTTTTAGAATGAAACAAGCATCAAAAATTAAGAAATGTTTGAAATTTAATAAAACATCTATTATGCCTAAAAAATTAACTAATAAAGAAGTTGTATTTTTCTTAAAAGATAGTAATGTTGACTTAGAGGTTATTTTCAAGAATGATTTCGAAGAAGTTATTTATTATTTTGCTCCAGGGGCTAAATTGATTTTTGATGGTTTACATAAAACAAATGAAGAAATTTCTTCATTAAAATTAAATAAACCTGGTGCGTATATTATAAAGAAGGAGTAGATAATATGAAATTAGCGTTAATTATTGTTTCAAATGAAGATTCAACTAAAGTGGCAAACGCCCTTGTAAAAAATAAATTCTTTGTGACTAAGCTTGCATCTACTGGAGGTCTACTATTAAGTGGTAATACAACACTTTTAGTTGGTACTGAAGATGAAAGAGTTGATGAAGCAATGAGAATTGTTGGAGAATATAGTAAAACAAGAAAAAAAGTTGTTCCAAATACAGTTCCAAACGAATTTGGAATGTTTGCTTCTTATCCTCTTGAGGTTCAAGTTGGAGGAGCGACAGTCTTTATTTTATCTGTAGAACAACATAAAAAATTATAAAACTATAAAACAATCTATTTATTTAGATTGTTTTTAAAAAAGAAGACATGAAAACGTTTTAAAAAAATTATTATTTATGTAGCATTATTTTTTAAAATGTAGTATAATATGTACGCGAGATGAAAATTTAGGAGGACACACATGAAAGATTATTTAACAAAAAACTTAAGAAACATAGCGATTCTTGGTCACCTTGGAAGTGGTAAAACAACACTTACTGAATCTATGCTATTTGTAAGTGGAGCAATTGCTAAAAAAGGTGAAGTAGAAAAGAAAACAACTGTTTCTGACCATACATTAGAAGAACAAAATCGTCAAACTTCTCTTACAACTTCTTTAATTCCTATTGAATGGAAAGGGTATAAAATTAACTGTTTAGATACTCCAGGTAGTGAAGAATTTGTTTGCGATATTACTCAAGATTTATCTGTAGTTAAAGGTGCTGTTGTTGTTGTTGATGCAACTAAAGGTATCGAAGTAGGTACTGAAAGAGTATGGAATGAATTACGTAAACGTAATATCCCAACTATTATCTACGTTAACAAAATGGATAAAGAAAACATTAAATTTGATAAAGTATACAATAATATCCGTGATACATTTGGTAAACGTTGTATTCCTTTAACATGGCCTTTAGGACATGAAGATGAATTCGATGGATTTGTTAATGCTGTAGAAAGAATTGCAAGAATTTATGATGGAACTACTTGTAATAATGCAGAAGTTTGGGCTGATAAATTTGAAAAATGTGAAGAATTACATGGTTTAATTTGTGAAGCTGTAGCTGAAACAAGTGAAGATTTAATGGATAAATACTTCAGTGGTGAAGAATTAACATTAGAAGAATTATTACGTGGTATTCGTGTTGGTACTCTTTCTGGTGAAATTTATCCAGTATTAGTTGGTGCTGCATCTAAAAATATCGGTGTTCAAACATTATTAACAATGATTTGCAACTATATGCCAGCTCCAAATGACTTAGAACCAATTAAAGGTGTTAACGATCAAGGTGCGATGGTTCCTCGTTATACTAAAGATGAAAATCCATTTAGTGCATACTGCTTTAAAACAACAGTTGACCCATTCTTAGGAACATTAAACTATGTTAAAATTTTCTCTGGTTCAACTCAAGGTTTAAGTGAAGTTTATGTTGCACAAACTGACCAAATCGTTAAAATCAGTGCAATTTCTTCAATTATGGGTAAAAATATGATTCCTGTTGAAGTATTACACGCTGGAGATATTGGTGTTATTACTAAAACTCCTGGATTATTTACAGGATGTACAATTTGTGATAAAAAACATTTAATTAAATATATGGGTGCTCCAATTCCTACACCAACAATTTATGTTGCTATTAATACTAAATCTAAACAAGATGAAGATAAATTCTCAACTGCATTACAAAAATTAAATCAAGAAGATCCTTCATTTGAAATTAGACGTAACCGTGAAACTAGCCAATTATTAATTGGTGGTCAAGGTATGACTCATATTTCTTATATTTTAGAAAAATTATTAAATGTTTATAAAGTAGATGTAGAAACTAGCGATCAAAAAATCGTTTATCGTGAAACTATTAGAAAAACTGCTGAAGGACATGGTCGTCATAAGAAACAATCTGGAGGTGCTGGTCAATTCGGTGATGTATGGATTCGTTTTGAACCATGTGATGCTCCATTTGAATTTGCATCAGAAGTAGTAGGAGGAGCTGTATCTAAAGGTTACTTCCCTGCAGTTGAAAAAGGTTTAATTGATACATTTGAACATGGTCCACTAGCTGGATTCCCTGTTATTGGTATTAGAGCTGTTTTATATGATGGATCTGAACATCCAGTTGACTCTAATGAAATTTCATTTAAACTTGCTGCATCTTTAGCATTTAAAGATGCTGTTGCAAAATTAAAACCAACTATTTTAGAACCTGTTGTAGAACTTAAAGTTGAAGTTAAAGAAGAATATGTTGGTGACGTTATGAATGATATGAATAAACGTCGCGGACAAGTTATGGGTATTGATGTACTTGAAAATGGACATCAAGTAGTTGTAGCTGAAGTTCCTGAAGCTGAAATCATTAAATATACAATCGACTTAAAAGCTATGACACAAGGTAGTGGATTCTTTACACGTCGTTTTGTAAGATATGATGATGTTCCTGAACATCTAGTTAGCAAAATTGTTGCTGAATACAAACCAAAAAATTAATAAATATTTAGGGTAATTTAAAAGGTCACTTTTTATGTGACCTTTTTTATTTTTATTATTAAAATACTTGATTAAATTTTATTTATGTGTTATAATATTTCAAAAATTGAATAGTTCAATAATTGAAATGTTTTAATATGAGGTATTATATATGAATGATATTGAAATGTTAAATCTTTTTAAATATAGCTATGAGATTTATGATTATATGACCGAACCTTTGTGTAAAAAAGCTAGTATCAGTCATCCTGCATTAAACATTTTAGTCTTGATTTCACAAGATAATGGGAATGTTTATGCTAAAGATTTAGTCTCGATGTTGGGATTAAAACCAAATATGGTTTCTCTGCACATTAATACTTTGGTAGAAGAAGGGTATTTGAAAAGAGAGATGATGAAAAATGATAGAAGGAAGATTAAACTTCTATGTACTAGCAAATCTAAAAAAATAATTCAAGATGCTATAAAAATTGCAAATGAATTGAAAACAACAATGTTTAGTGGATTAAATGAAGAAGAGGTTGAAATTTATAATAAATCGATAGGTTTAGTTAAAGAGAATCTTTTTAATTTGAAAAGTAAAATTAGTTAATATTATTAAGAACAAGTTTTTTAAAATATTTAAAAATAAAAGAACTTGTTAAATCATCCATTCTTTCAGGATGCCACTGAATTCCGATAATGGGTAATTCTTTGTGAATGAAAGATTCAATGATGTTATTGTGTTTAAATAGAGGGATTAAGTTGTTTGCTAACTTTTTAATTGCCTGATGATGTGTTGAATTTACATTAAATTTATAATTTTTATATTCAACGAAGTGGTTATTAAAATGGTTATCTATATTTTGATGTAATGAACCACCGAAATATACGTTTAAGACTTGATAACCTCGGCATATTCCTAAAATGGGGATTTTGTTTACAATAGCGTAGTTTATTACTTTGTAATCAATTATATCATCAATATCATTGATGTTTGAACAATGATTATTTTCATTGTATAAAATTGGGTTAACATCATTTCCTCCTGGTATAATAAAACCAACACATTTTGATAAATATTTTTCATAGTTTTCAAATGGGATGATGATAGGTAATAAATTGATTGATAATAATTTCTTATAAAAAGCATAATTTAAATGAACAAAATGATTGATTTTTGAATTGATTAACTCTTGTTTGTAACGAGTTATAATACCAACAAACATATAATAAATCACCAATATAATAGTAGTATAAAAATATAAAAATATCACAATTATTTATTTGATTTATTAAGCTATATATGGTAAAATTAGTGTAGTTATCATATTATTAAAATTTATATAAGAGGTGTAATATGGGAAAGAAAGAAAAAGACAAAGCAAAGAAAAAACAAGAAAAAGTATCTATTTTTGATGCTGTTAGATATTTTCCAACAGTTGAAGATGGATTAAGTAACGATCAAATTGATGAAAGAATTGAACAAGGATTAGTGAATGTTGTTGAGGATAATCATAACTCAATATTTAAAATTATTTGTAAAAATTTCTTTACATTCTTTAATATGATGTATTTAGTGATTTTTATTTTACTAGTTACAGCCAAAGTTCCGATTTCAAATTTCTTATTTGTGGTTATTGTTTTATTTAATTTACTTATTGGTACAGTTCAAGAAATTAGAGCAAAAATGATGATCGATAAATTAAATTTAATTTCTCAATCTGATGTATTTGTTGTTAGAAATTCAAAATTACTTGAAATCGATCGAACTGAAATTGTTCTTGATGATATAATGAAATTAAGTGCTGGTCAAGAAATTACTTCAGACTGTATTTTAGTTAGCGGTGATGTTGAAGTTAATGAATCTCAATTAACTGGTGAAAGTGTATCAATTAGAAAACAAATTGGTGAAATGTTATATAGTGGAAGTATTATTGTTTCAGGGAATTGTTTTGCTAGAGTTGAAAGAATTGGAAAAGAAAATCAAATTGAAAAATTATCTCAAGAAGCAAAAGTTTTACAAAAACCTAACTCTGAAATTTTTAAATCTCTTAATATGCTATTAAGAGTAGTTGCAATTATAATTATACCTCTTGCTGTTATAATGGTTTATATGACATATAATTCTTTAGATATTAATGTTCAAACTGGTTTACCTTATACTGCTTTTGAAAAATATTGCTTAACAGTTGAAAAAACTTCTGGAGCTTTACTTGGAATGATTCCATCAGGTTTATATTTATTAACATCAATGACACTTGCTTATGGTGTTGTAAAATTATCTCGCCATAAAACATTAGTGCATGACATATATTGTATTGAAATGTTAGCAAGAGTTGATGTTTTATGTTTAGATAAAACTGGTACAATTACAGATGGTACTATGAATGTAACAAGATATATTGAATATGGTAAACGCGGTGAATATAATGTAACTGAAATTGTTGGTTCAATGAATGCTGCGTTAGATGAAAAAAATTTTACTGCAAAAGCATTGGAAAATTACTTTGGGTTTAGTAAAAAATTAGTCCCTACAAATGTTGCACCATTTAGTTCTGAAAATAAATATAGTGCAGTAACTTTTGAAGGAAAAGGTACATTTGTTTTAGGTGCTCCTGAATTTGTTCTTAAAGGTAATTTCTCAAAAATTGAAGATGAAGTTAATGAATATGCAAATCAAGGTCTTCGTGTACTTGCTCTTGCGCATAGTCCTTATGAATTAAAAGAAGGTAAAGTTCAAAAATTACCTAAATTAGTTGCGTTAATTTTAATTGAAGATCAAATTAGAAAAGATGCAATTGAGACTATTAAATATTTTAAAGATAATGATGTAGAAGTTAAAATTATCTCTGGGGATAATCCACTTACTGTAGCAGAGGTTGCTCGTCGTGTTGGTGTTGAAAATGCTGAATATGCTATTAGTTTAGATGGTTTAAGTGATGATGAAGTTTGGGAAATGGCAACTAAATACACTGTATTTGGTCGTGTAAAACCAAATCAAAAACAAATTATTGTTAAAGCTTTAAAAGCTGCAAAGAAAACAGTTGCTATGACTGGTGATGGTGTAAATGATATCTTAGCTTTAAAAGAAGCTGATTGTAGTGTTGCAATGGCTAGTGGTTGTGAGGCTGTAAAAAATGTTGCGCAACTTGTGCTACTTGATTCTAACTTTAATGCTATGCCAAGAATTGTTGGTGAAGGTAGAAGAGTTATTAATAATATTCAACAAACTTCGATGTTATTCTTAGTTAAAACATTGTTTGTAATGTTGTTGTCATTATTATTTGTATTTGGATTCTTCAAACACTTTAGTCCAGCTGGTGGTGTTAATACATTCCCGATTTCACCAAGCCAATTAATTTTAGTTGAGTTGTTTGCAATTGGTATTCCTGCTTTCTTCCTTGCGTTACAACCGAATTATCAAAAGATTTCTGGAAGTTTCTTAACTAATGTTATTAAAAGGGCTTTACCTGGGGCACTTGCAGTTGGAATTGAAGTAATGGCAACATATATTTTATCTAAATCATTTGCCTTAAATGCATTAGAAGTTAGTACAATTGTTATTATTGTTATTACAGTAACATGTATGATGATTTTATATATTGCATGTCGTCCATTTAATATTAGAAAAGTATTCTTATTTACTTTAATGTCAATTTGTTGTGCATTTATTATTTTTGCTTCTACTACAGCGAAAACTTACGCTGGTATTAATTTCCAACAACAATTTAAGTTATTTGATATTATAGATGAAGAAGTATTAAAACCAGTTGATGTTGAAAAAACTGGACTTCCTGGAACTGAAAGTTTAATGCAAGATACAGAATTAACTTATAATGATAAAAAAGTTTATAAGTATCGCTTTGAATTAACAGAACTTGAAAAATCTAAAATATTTGATAATAATTTAGATGATGGTGTAATGGGATTAATCGTAAATATTAGTAATGGTACAGTTGAATATACTGGAAATGTTGAAACTATCACAATTTATGATCAAAATAAAAACTTCTTTGATGGAACGAAATGGATTGATGCAACAAGTATTGATTCTAACTTCTCAAATGAAAATGAAGAAGGGTATATGACTGTATATTTTGCAGATAATGAAGAATGGGAAAAATGTTATGCAATGATTTCTTATGAAGAAAATAAATATATCATTGATGCTACTTCTTTATTATTGGCAGTTGCGTTATCTCAAACATCTTATATTATTATTGTTGGATTTAACTATTTTGCAAGCTTAGTTTTAGATAATAAAAAGAAAGAAGAAAATGTTGAATTAGTTGAATAGGGTTGATTTACATCAACCCTATTTTTTTGTGTATTTGTTTATACGCTCTTAAGAATTTTTCATATTATATTTATGAAGGAGAGGTATAATGACTAAGAAAGTAGAAGTAAAAAATGTTACAAAAACTTTTTTAACGGAACTTGGTGAATTAAAGGTATTGGATGATATTTCTTTTGATCTATACGAAGGTGAAATTATTTCTATTCTTGGTCCTAGTGGTAGCGGTAAAAGCACTTTGTTGAATAATATTTCAGGATTACTTGATATAGATAAAGGAAGTGTATCAATTAAAGGTAAATTAGGCTATATGTTTCAAAAAGATCATTTACTAAATTGGCGTACTGTATGGAAAAATATTTTAATAGGTCTAGAAATTAATAAAAAGAAAAGTAAAGAAGATGAAAAATACTTAATGGATTTACTTGAGAAATATAATTTAAAAGATTTTATAAACCATTATCCGAATGAATTAAGTGGTGGGATGAGACAACGTATTGCCTTAATTAGAACACTTGCTGTGAAACCTGATATTTTGCTTTTAGATGAAGCATTTTCTGCTTTAGATTATCAAACGAGATTAAATGTTACGAATGATGTTTATCAATTAATTAAAAATGAAAAATTATCTGCAATTTTAGTTACACATGATATTGCTGAGGCTATTTCGATTTCAGATCGAATTATAATTTTATCATCTAGACCAGCGAAAATTAAAAATATTTATAAGTTAGAATTCGATATTGATGATAAAAACCCTATTAATGTTAGAAAAAACGAAATGTTCACTAAATATTTTGATCTAATATGGAATGATTTAAATGGATGAATATCGTAAAATTAAAAGAAAAGAAAAAATTAAAGTAATACTTATTCAAGTGGCTTTGTTTATATCGTTTCTTTTACTTTGGGAAATATTATCTGCTTTTAAAATTATTGATTCATTTTTATTTAGTAAACCGTCTAAAATATTTAATACAATGCTAATTTATTTGAAAAATGGTGAATTGTTTAAACATATTAGTGTTTCTTTATTTGAAACATTTATTGGATTAATACTTGGAACTTTTGGCGGTTTCTTAGTTGCTGTAATTCTTTGGTATATTCCTTTCTTGCAAAAAATACTATCTCCTTTTTTAGTTGTATTTAACTCACTTCCAAAGACAGCGTTAGCTCCAGTTGTTATCATCTGGATAGGTACAAATATAAAAGGTATTGTTGTTGTAGCAATAACTGTTTTTATTGTAATGTCAATTATTTCTTTTTTAACTGGTTTTAATCAAGTTGAAGAAGAAAAGATTAAAATGCTACAAAGTTTTGAAGCTACAAGAATTCAAATACTATTTAAATTAATAATACCAGCGAATTTAATAAATATATTATCGATAATTAAAATTAATATAGGATTATCTTGGGTTGGTGTGATTGTTGGTGAATTTTTAGTTTCAAAAGCTGGTATTGGTTATTTAATAATGTATGGGACTCAAGTTTTTAAAATGGATGTTGTTATGATGGGGGTAGCTGTTTTGGCTGTTTTATCGTTTGGAATGTATGGTTTATTTTGCTTATTAGAAAATAAAGTTTCGAAGAAAAGAGGATGATTAATGAAAAAAATAATATGTTATTTATTTCTTATTTTGTGTTTTGTAGGTGTAACTGGTTGTAAGAAAAGTGAATTAGAAAAAATTAAACTTGCGGAAGTTGCTCATTCAATATTTTATGCACCTCAATATATAGCTCTATCTGAAGGTTATTTTGAGGAAGAAGGTTTGGAAATTGAACTTTTTAATGCAAATGGTGCAGATAAAGTTACGGCTGGATTACTTTCTGGTGATATTCAAATAGGTTTACAAGGGCCTGAACCAACAATTTATTTGTATAATCAAGATAAAGAAAATTATTTAATAAATTTCGCTCAATTAACGAAACGCGATGGAAGTTTTATTATGGGGCGAGTTAAAGATGATGATTTTTCTATTTTAGATTTGAAAGGTAAATCTATTTTAGGTGGAAGAAGTGGAGGGGTTCCTGAAATGACATTGGAATATGTTATAAAAAAAGCAGGACTTACACTTAAACGAAATAGTTTTGAAATGGATGTAAATGTAAGAACAGATGTTCAATTTGCTGCGATGAGTGGAGCATTTATCTCAGGTGAGGGTGATTATACTACTTTATTTGAACCAACATGTACTGAACTTGAACTTTCTGGATATGGCTTTGTTTTAGCTTCTGTAGGTGAATTATCTGGTGAAATACCTTATACAGCATATTCTGTAACAAAAGAATATTATGAAAATAACAAAGATATTTTAGAAAAATTTGTAAAAGCGATTTATAAGGGTCAAAAATATCTATTTGAACACACTGATGAAGAGGTTGCGTATGTTTTAAGTAAAACATTTAAAGATATTCCTATGAAAAATCTTGAAATAATTGTCAATAGATATCGCAAGATTGATGCTTGGTGTTCTACTCCTTACTTTGGTGAAGAAGGCTATAATAAGCTTTTAGAAGTTATAGAATTAGCTGGTGAGTTAGAAAACAGGGTAGAATTTGGTTTAATTGTAAAAAATGATATTACAGAAAAGATAATTAATGGAAATAATCGCTAAGTAAAAATTAGTGTTAATGTGTTGACTATTTTGTATAAATGTAGTATAATATTATAAAATATAAACTAAAATGGAGTATTTTATGTTACATTATTTTATAATAAACCCAAATGCTGGTGCTGTTAATAGCTGCCAACGTATTACAGAAGAAGTTAAAAGAATTTTTAAAGATAAAGATAACTATATAATATATGAAACAAAATCGCAAGGTGATGCTTTTAGACACGTTAAAGAAGTTTGTGAAACTTTAGAAGAAGAAACTGTTTTTTACGCATGTGGTGGAGATGGGACTGTATTTGAAGTTGTTAATGGTCTTGCTGGATGCGATAAAGCAATTCTAGCTGTTATGCCTACTGGATCATGTAATGATTTTTTAAAAACATATCCTGATAAAGATTTTTCAAAACTTGAAAATTTAGTAAATGGAACTTATGTACCTGTTGACTTACTTAAAATTAATGATTTTTATTCTATTAATGTAGGTAATGCTGGTTTTGATGCTAAGGTAAATGATGATGTTTGTAAAATGGTTTTAAAACATAAAAATGTTAAAAAAGCATATACTAGAAGTATTATTAAGAATTTACTTCATAAAAAACCTTATAAAGTAAAGGTGTATAGTGATGGTGAATTAGTAAAAGATGGTAATATTTTATTAATGGCTTTTGCTAATGGTTGCTATTATGGTGGTGGATATAATTGTGCACCAAATGCACTTCCTGATGATGGATTAATGGATATTGTAATTTTTGAGTATGTTTCTGTTTTTAAATTAGCAAAATATATTGGTAAATATAAAAAAGGAGAACATGTAAATAATCTTAAATTGCAAAAGATTTGTAAATTATTAAAAGGACAAAAAGTTGAAATAGAATCAGAAAATGATTTATGCTTTTGTATAGATGGTGAAACTGTTTGGGATAAAAAATTCACTATTGAAGTTTTAAAGCATCATATTAGATTTGTGCTTCCTCAATAGAAGGTTAACTAACCTTCTATTTTTTTATTTTTGTTTTATGGTATTATATTATAAGGAAATCATATAATAATAAGGATAAAATTAAAATTATATTAACGTTAATTGCTTAAAAATAGAAAAAAAACAATTTTTTCAAAAAAATGTCAATGAGAACGTTTACATCGATACTTTTGGAACAAATGCTTGACTAATGTATAAAAAAAGTGTATAATGTTGGTATAATTTTAATTTTTTACAAAAGGAGAGGTAAAATATATGAAAAATTGGAAATTAAATATATTTAAAACATTCGCAATGTTATTAATGTTAGCTCTTTCTGTAGTTACATTAGTAGGTTGTAAAGATGATCCAGAAGATCCAGGTCAAACTCCTGAAGGTCCTAAAGGTCACAAAGATCCAGAAACTTATACATACAGTACTTATACTGGTGTATCTCCATCAAACTGGAATGAATTAACTTATCAAGATAACAACGATACTCAAATTATGAGTTATATCGGAAGTTCATTCTTCTCTTATGATTTCAAATTTGATGCTAACGGTGAAATTGTACCAGGTGAATTCGTAATGAAATACGAAGCTGCTACAGCATTAGAAGATGTTTCTGCTGCTTACGCTGGTCAATATGGTATTCCTGAAAATGCTAAAGCACGTGTATGGAAAATCACTTTAAGAGAAGACTTAAAATGGCATAATGGTGATCCTATTACTGCTAAAGACTTCGTTGATACAATGCATATTCAATTAGATCCTAAACTAGATAACTATCGTGCTGATAGTTACTACAATGGTGGAACTGTTATTCATAACGCTAAAAACTATTACTATCAAGGTAATACAATGAACGTTAGTGCTAGAGATAAACACACTGATTGGGAAGTTGCTAAAGAAGATTCAAGCTTATTCTTCAGTGCATCTAACGCTACTGTATTCGGTCAATATGTTGCTAAAAACTATGGAAGTTATGTATCTTCAAACGGTATGGCATGGACAATGTCTGCTTTAACTGGTGGGGATGCTGCTGCATTAGATGGTAAAACTTGGGCAGAAATTAGTGCAGATCCTGCATTAAAAGCTGAATGGGATAAAGTTATTGGTTCGTGGCAAACTGAACCAAATGAAGAATTAGATATGTTCGCTTATTCTTACACTTATCCAGAAATGGCTAAAGAAGAAGTTGGTATTTATGTTGGTAATACTCCATATGAATTAATCGTAGTTTTAGATAAAGCTTTACCTTTAACTAAAGAAGACGGTTCATTATCATACCAAGCTGCTTATAATTTCTCTTCATTACCACTTGTTCATGTTGCTAAATATAATCAATTATTAAAAGCTCCTGAAGCTGAAGGTGGAGAATGGACTACTACTTATAATACAAGTGCAGATACTACTTACAGCTGGGGACCATATAAATTAACTGATTTCCAAACTGGTAAATATTATGAATTAACAAGAAATGATCAATGGTATGGTTATAACTTACCTGAAAATGATAACTTATATCAAACAGACGTTATCGCTTGTGAAACAATCGTTGAATGGAACACTGCATGGTTAAAATTCTTATCTGGTGAAATCGATGGTATTGGTATCGATGTAACTATCGCTGATGAATATAAAGGTTCTGAACAAGCTTACTTTACACCAGATGATTTCGTTGCATCATTACAATTACAATCTGATGCTGCTCAATTAGAAGCAAGAGAATCTGAAGGTATTGATAAATCAATCTTAACAAATGTTAAATTTAGAAAAGCATTATCATTATCAATTAATAGACAAGATTTCGCAACTAAAACTACTACATCATCTAAAGCTGGATTCGGTTTATTCAACTCAATGCACTACTATGATGTTGAAAACGGTAAAGTATTCCGTAATGAAGATGTTGCTCGTCAAGTATTATGCGATATCTATGGTGTTGATGCATCTCAATTCTCTTCATTAGAAGAAGCTGAAGCTTCAATCACTGGATATGACTTAGAACTTGCTCGTCAATTATTAACTGAAGCTTATAACGAAACAGTTGAAGCAGGATTAATGAAAGAAACTGATAAAGTTGAAATTACATTCGGTACTTCAGTTCTTA
>JBGVCU010000023.1:0-3589 GCA_045119035.1 Bacilli bacterium
ATGGAAAGACTCCATTCAACTAGGTAAACAAACCAACCAAAACTTTATATCAATTCCATTTTATAAGTTATTGAATCTTTTAAAGTATAAATGTAAGATGATAGGAATAAATCTTGTTACACAAGAAGAATCCTATACATCGAAGTGCGATGCTTTAGCTTTTGAAGAAGTTAAACATCATGATGAATATAAAGGAAGTAGAATTAAACGAGGTTTATTTTCATCTTCATTAGGTAAAGCTATTAACGCTGATATTAATGGAGCTTTAAATATTCTACGTAAATATCTACATTTAAAAGAAGTCAACGAGTTTCCTGTTTTACAGGAAATAATTGATAGAGGTCTTTTGTTCAGACCATATAGAATTTCATTCTATTAAATAAAATGTTAGAAATTTTTAATAGTTTTTAATATTTTTTTGAACACATAATAAATCTAAGTCCTTTAATTATAATCCTCTTGGTTTTTTAATAAGAGGATTTTTTTTAATATTTTATAATATAAAAACATAATAAACAGTTGCAATTAAGAAAAAGTTAAGATATAATTATATAAAATCAACGGATAAAAATATGAGCCTTTAGACTCATATATACGGACGTTGAGATTATATGTAAATAAAATATATTTAATATTTTAAAATTTGGTGAGTTTGTTGTTTACAACAAATCTTACCAGACTCTTGGGAAGGAACTCTCAGAGTATAAAGCTTTTAAGTGTTTAGATTTTCAAGATCAAAAACATTTAAACTACAATCAGATATTTGATTGTAAATAGAAGCTATTGACCTTTAGGTCAATAGCAGTTCACATATGTATTCAAAACAATGAGTACTAAGCAACTGTAACCTCTTATCGTTTTTCTCCTTTTCGATAAGAGGTTTATTTTTCTGCTAAAGATATAATTGCAATAAGTTTAGAACACATCTTTTTCAAATTAGAAACTCTAAAATCATTCTTTAAATAACTTGTTATAATTTCTGACTTTAAAGTTTTAAATAGAGACATATAATCACCATCATCATCAATAACAATTTTAGCTCTTTCTTTTAAGTCTTCTAAAGTATCGTCTAAACTCATTTCAATTCCTCTTTAACTGTTTTGTTAGAAACGTTAATATCACTAACAATATCATCGTTAATTTTAATATTAGGTAATATTTCAACTTGTTGAACATTTGATTTATCGTCAATAGCTTTAAACAATGCATTTTTAGTTGCAAGTTGTAATGAGCCATAATCTGACACATACACATTTGCTCTATTCCAATCTGCTTCAGAAATTAAGTCTTTTCTTAATTGGATAGGTTTATCGTTGAACCATTGAAAGAATACATTCATAGGTTTTTCGTACGAACCAACTTTAGGTAAGATAGTTCCATAATACAGAAACAAATAGATATCCTTACCAAATTCGTCAATTTTCATATAACCTGAATTAGCGTCATCGAATTGAATGTTCATAATATTTGGAATTGACTGACTTGAATCTCGGTAATCCTTTCTTAAAGTCCATTTAACACCATTTACGTAGATTTCTTTTGGACTATCCCAACTATCAATTTGACGAAGATTTAATGGACAAGTTGGTCTAGGAACGTTAAACTTTTGATATGGATTATAAAGATAGTTAGAATAAGAGTTGTTTAAAGCCATTTTTTACCTCTATGCATTTAACAATGCTAACACACAAGCACTAGCTGTTTTAATCAAATCATCTTTGTATTCGTTATTATCAGTATTTGTTATTTTAGATTTACAATTTGTTAGATTATTAAATTCATCTTTTATAATACTATAATAATGATTATTTTTAATGTGTTCATCCCATTCAGTTGGATGCTCAGTTAAAAATTTAGACATCTTATAAGTCCAACTATCACTATCTTCTTCAACTAAACAAATATCATCGTCTACTTTTAAAACGTTTTTAATGTTGGTTTTAGTTTTAGGAATAAAAGATATTTTATCTTCTTCTATCTGCAATTTCATTTGTAACTCCTTATAAAATGGCTTATTTCTAAGCCATTTAATTTAAATTATGCGCCTGCCTTAGCTGCACCTAACTGTGCAAGTAAGTATTGAGTCTGTGCGGTTTGTGAATTTGTGAATGCAATCTGATTTTCAAGAGCTGTATTCTTGCCTTTAGCATCAGCAAGAGCTGTTTCAAGACCCTGAATGAAGTTATTCTGAATTAGCTCTCTAGTCTTAGCACCTTCATCAGCGATTGCTGTTTTTAAACTGCAACAGCACTGACCCATCTGTGTGCCTAGATTCTGAGTTGCTAATCTTGATTCGTAACCCTGACTTGAAATATTCTGATTAATTGCATTTAGATCTTGTGCAACATTTGTACCTAGGTTACAAATTGAACTTTGAGTTGCAAACTGATTTTGCATATTTGAGATGTTATTGTTATTTAAAGTGTTTGTAAGTTCAGCGTAAGCACTTGAAATACCATTAGATAAATTCATGTTAGTCTGATAATTTGCGTCGATCTGTCTTGCGCCTATCGTATCTAACTGGTTTGAAATTGACATATTATCATCGTGTAACATTGCAGTATCAAAACCATTCTGTGCAACTACACCTGCACCTATACCACGATTTCCGAAACCACCATAACCAAAACCATTGCCAAACCATGAACCAATAAAACCACCAATGCCTGCACCTAATGCAGTATTAGAACCAAATGCAGAGCCTTCACCTAAATTAATATCTGTCATAAAAAACTCCTTTTTAATAAATTTTTATAACAAAATATTTAAGTTCAGATAATGATGAAATTTACGTTTATCTATATTTTTAAAAATATAATTATGATTTTTATTAATATAGTATACAAAAATATTAAAAACTATTAAAAAATATTTAAAATTTTTATCATTTTTGTTTTTTTAAAAAAAAATTAGAATTATAAATGATATTAAAAATGAAAGCAAAAGAAGTTTTAAATTATTAAATATAACAAGAGTTGTTTTACATAATTATGTTGAAAAGTATTAATTATTTTAAAATATCTCTTGATTTTTCTATATAAAAATTATAATAATATAAGTTATTTTAAAAAAAAGGATTATAAATGCAGTTAAGTGCTAATTTTCTAATTGATTCCAATACGTTCTTTAGAGAGCAATTTTTGCTTTCTAAGAACCTTTATAATCAGGGAAGGTACTTAATTAATGAACAATATAATGAAAACAAGACTTTTATAAACGAAACAACATTAAATAGAAAATTAAGAACTGAATCAAATCCTGAATATAATAACTATAAAAAAATCTGTAAAGCTAAAGTGGCTCAAAATACACTTGGAGCTTTATGTAAATGTTATAAATCAATACTTTAATAAAGAATTAAGTAAATTAAAATCTGAAAGACCTTTAAAAGGTAAATATCAAGATCAAAATTATAACAGTTCTAAAATAACAAATTTATCTCTTAAAAGAGAATTAAAGATTACAGATATACTGCATAAAGCATCAAGATATCTTGTAAATTATTGTGTGAAACACAAAATTGGTACAATGGTTTTTGGTAGAAATAAAGAATGGAAAGACTCCATTTAGTTAGGTAAACAAACCAACC
>JBGVCU010000024.1:0-10721 GCA_045119035.1 Bacilli bacterium
TTGTAGTTTAAGTGCTTTTGATCTTGAAAATCTAAACACTTAAAAGCTTTATACTCCGAGAGTTCCTTCCCAAGAGTCTGGTAAGATTTGTTGTAAACAACAAACTCACCAAATTTTAAAATAAATATATTTATTTATATATAATCTTCAACGTCTATATATATGAACCTGAAGGTTCGTGTTTTTATCCGTTGATTTTATATAGTATACAAAAATATTAAAAACCATTAAAAATATTTAAATTTTTTATCGTTTTTGTTATTTTTTAAGAATTAGAATTATAAATAATACTAAAAAATGAAAGCAAAAGAAGTAGAGTAAAACGAGGTTTATTTTCATCTTCATTAGGTAAAGCATTAAATGCTAATATTAATGGAGCTTTAAATATTCTACGTAAATATCTACATTTAAAAGAAGTCAATGAGTTTTCTATTATACAGAAAATAATTGATAGAGGTCTTTTGTATAGACCAAACAGAATTACATTCTGTTAAACAAAATGTTAAAAAATTTTTTAATAGTTTTTAATACTTTTGAATACATAAATACTTTAAACTTCACAAATGAGCACAAATGAGTAAATTCTATAAAGGGATAGTAGTTGATAACAACGATCCGTTAAGACGAGGAAGAGTAAAAGTCAAAATAAACGGAATACATGATGATACAGTAACTAAAGAAAGCCTGGTTTGGTCTGATGTTATTCAACCTACATTTCTAGGAATTTCTGGAGGAACAGGATCATTTTCTGTTTTACAATTGAACACATCTGTTTGGGTTCAATATGATAACGATAACTTTAGCAATCCTATTGTAGTAGGTGTTTTGGTTGGTGGCTCTGAAGGTCGTAATGGTTCATTTGACGTTGATTTAGCTTATGAAGGTGCTAAAGATCATCCTGATTGGGCGACAGAATCAATACCATATCACGATGATGCAACGCCAAAAGCAAATTTAAGTAAAACAGGAACAGTTAATACAGTTCGAGACGACAAATACTTAACAACTGATGTAATAAAAACTCCATGTGGTCATACTATTGAATTTGATAATACTGCAAGCCGTGAAGGCATAAGAATACGTCACGGTAACGGTTTATCATGCATCACGTTGAATAATGATGGAAGCATAGATATAAAAGCAGGATCAATAAGATTTAACGCTATCGAAGATATTATGTTTGATGCAGGTAGAAATATCTTTGTACGTGCTAAAAATGGAATATATCAAAAAACAGAAGATACAATTACATCAACAACAAAAACATTAGCACATCATGTTGATAAAATGCAATCGTACATCAAAGAGCAAAAAATAGTTCAAGTTGATAGTGGTGATTATATGACTACTGTCAACAATGGTATGTATGGATTGACAACAACAGATAAAATCAATTTAACAAGTAAGGAAAGTTCGTTTAGAGCAGAAGCCGATACAGATAGTGTATTAGTAGCAGGTACCGCTAACGTCACAATGAAAAACAATGGTGATGCATGTATAAGCAATCAAGGTGGAAATGTTATTGTAAATGGAAATATTGCGAAAATTAACACTAATTGCGAAGTTAAAGGTGGTGTAAATGCAACATCTGTAATTCAATCAAGCTCATATATGTTAGCATTAGATTTCGCTCCTTGTATTCCAATGAACACTGCAATGCAAGCACTTAATGAGTCAGTTGATGATAAAGATAATTTACAAGAATATTTTAATAATCAAGTTAATTATATTAATAATGAATATAAAGAAATATTTAATGAAGATGATATTGAGTTGCAAAAAGAGAGGTTTGACAATTTAAACGATCATTATAATACTTTTAAAACTACAATGGAAAAGAAGTCAAAGGAAGTAAAAAATGCAATTTTGACTGATTATATCAATAATCAACGTTCTGTATTTGGTGGCGTTAATAATGCTGAAGTACAAATGATGTCACGAGCTATCAATAATCCATTGACGATTGAAACACGAAATCCTGATGGTAAGAAATTGTTTGAAGAAACATCGTCATGTCCTTGTGATTGGCTTGATCCTTCGAACTGGTTTAATATAGATTTACCAGTATTTCCAACTTGGGATGATTTTAAAAATATGTTTGAGTTCAGTATAGAATTACCTGACTTATCAAATTTACTTCCAAATCTTCCTAGATTTAGTATGCTTGCATTAGTTCAAATGGTAATGCAAATTGCAAGTTTAGCAATTATTAAACTGTTAAGTATTTTTAGATCGATGATTTTAAGATTCTTAGCACCTATTATTCAGGCAATTAATAGAATTGTTAGTATCATTAATATGATACCACCTAAAATTAAATTAGATTTGGATTTAAGAAATATTATTCAACTCCCATTATTCGATTTACCAAAATTTCCAACAACTGTTGGACTGCCTAACATTTGCTGTGAAGTAAACCAATGCAATATAACCAACTGTAATGGTAAACCAAAACAATACATAGACTCTTTAAACAAAAAAGCTGTTGAGATTTTTGGTACAGAAGAAGAGAAGAAGCAATATGGTGTATCCACAGATACTTCTACTAATTCTGACGTTAAATCTAACCCAACACCAAATGGTATCGAAAAATAGTTCACTTTAAACTATCTAATTTTTTCAATGCATCCTCTAAAGAGCAACCCTTAATAGAGGATAATATATCACCCAAAGCAGATGAAAATGCCTTTCCTTGTGCTAGACTTAACTTTGATTGCTGTTTTTTAGCATGTTTTTGTAAATCATTTAAATCTAGGTTAGAAATTTGTGTTGATTTCTTAAGATTTTCTTCTTTAATCTTTTGTGCATCTAAAATAGTTTTTACATATGGTGATAGTTGTGCATTGTAACCAGTTTTTTGATTAATCTTAGAAATAACATTATTTATGTGTTTGGCACATTCTAATTTCTGTTCTTCGGTTGTTTTTGCTTTCTTTAAAGTCTTAATACTATTTTTAAACTTAGTAACAAGGTTTTTTTTACTTTTTATAAAATCATCTCTGACTTTGTAGTGTTTTTGAACTAAAGTTACAAAATTCTCGAAATTCTCAGAATATTTCATATCTGAAACTTTTTTTACTTGATCGAAGATATAATTAAAATTTTTATCTATATTATTATTAATAATAGATAAAAAATTTTTATACTGTGGATTTTTATTCATCATTTTATTAATGCGACGTTTTAATGAAATCCTTTGCTTTTTAATCTCGTTTGAACCATAGTTTAAATATTTGTTTAAAGTTTGAAATTCTGTTGTATTCTTAATTGAAATATTCATTTTATTTCTCCTATTGAAGACTGTATTATTGTATAACAATTTTTATAAAAAATGCAATGATTTCTATAAAAATATTCCTTTATAAATCAATAAATTAAAATTTCAAAGTGTAGTTGAACTATTGTTTGATTGAGTTCAAAGTGTAGTTGAACTCATGTTTGAGATAATTCAAAGTGTAGTTCAACTATTGTTTGAACTACTTAACTAATTGATTTATAAATTTTAAAAAAATAAAAATTAAATTTAATAATAATAATTATGTTTATATTAATAATAATATAAAAATAATTAATTGACAATAATGCATTAGAAATGATGAGGTTTCATCATTGTAAGGAATATATCTGGTTACCAGTTTTGATAGACAGAAATGTTATCAAAGGATATTTTCAAAAAAATAGTTTAAAATATGTTAAAATCCTTGATTTTTATCTTTTAAAAGATATAATAAAAATAGGAATCTTTTATATAAAATCACCAGATCTTTAGGTCAATAGCAGTTCACTAAGATCGTAACGAAATTGAATATTATTGTATGCATTACTAAAAAGAACTAAAGGATTTAGAAATGAAAGAAATTGATAATTATTGTTTGACCGGAAAATTTGCAAACGCAGTTATCCATACTAATGATGTTGATCAAAATACACTTAATCAAATAACTGAAATGATTAACTGCGACGTTTCTGAAGGTAGTGTAATTCACATTATGCCTGATTGTCATGCTGGTAAAGGATGTACAATTGGAACAACTATGACTATTAAAGATAGAGTATGTCCTAATTTAGTTGGATGCGATGTAGGCTGTGGAATTTTATGTCTAAAGGTACAAGGCGAATTTACAGTTGATGATTTCTTAGATGCGTGTGAAAAAGTTCCATCAGGCGTAGGCAAGTACAATTCCGTAATAACTGTATTTGATGATATTAAAAATTTATCATTTCAGTTAGAAAAACCTGAGCAAGTTTTATATTCTATTGGAACACTAGGAAGTGGCAACCACTTTATCGAATCAAATGAAGATGAAGATAAAAATCATTATATTGTAATTCATTCAGGTTCAAGAAATTTAGGAATTCAAGTGTGTTCTCATCATATGGAAATCGCTAAGAAGACTAATCTAAGAGGATTAAAAGGTGAATTATCATTCTTAACAGGAACAGACCTAGACAATTATCTAAATGATATGAGAATTTGTCAAACCTATGCTCAGAAAAATCGTTTAGAGATTGCAAATACTATTTTAAGAAATTTAGGAAATGCTAGAATAGTTGATACATTTGAAACAGTTCACAACTATATTGATTTTGATGATATGATTTTAAGAAAAGGCGCAATTTCATGTACTAGAGGTAAAAAAGTTCTAATTCCATTTAACATGAGAGATGGAAGTGTAATTGCTGTAGGTAAAGGTAATCCTGATTGGAATTTCTCCGGTCCACATGGTGCTGGTAGAATTATGTCTCGTTCTGAAGCAAAAAAGAATTTAACACTTGAAGAATACCAAAATGCAATGAAAGGAATTTCTTCCAGAACTGTATGTCAGAAAACAATTGATGAAGCACCACAAGTATATAAGGATGTTAAGGAAATTGAGAATCTGATTTTAGAAACAGTAGAAGTTCAGAAACATCTAAAGGTTATCGCAAACTATAAAGGATTCTAAATTTTAGAATTGATAAAAATTATCACTTTGGAGAATCTTATTATTCTATATATTAAATGCATTAAAAAAGCATCTACAAAAATTGTAGATGCTTTTTTATTCTATTGTTCTGGAATTTCGTCATCTAAATCTTTAGATTTATCTTCTTTTTCGTTATCCTCAAAGCTGCCAAAATCTAAATCTATATCATCTTCATCATCTTCTTCAGGTTGATCCAAATCTTTAGATCTTCCGCGAGGCGTGTATTTAGGTCCTTCTTCAGGTTGATCTAAATCTTCCTCTGGTTCTTCTGTCTCTTCAGGTTCATCCATAAAATTCTCAATATCAATACCAGCGTCATCGTAAAGTTTCTTAAAGCGTTTATCTTTAATTTCTTCTTTAATTTGCCCTAAGTTAGTTTCGAGTTCGTTACTATTTAAACCAAACACACGATTAATAAGTTCTTTAAACGACATGATTGTACCACCAATGTCTTTTGAAGAGTTCCATGCTTCAATTTTTTCCTGTAAGATTGAAAGTTTCATCTTTTCGATAAATAAATTTTCATTTGTAAATACTACATTAATATCTTTTTCTCTCAAATTCCAATCTTTTTCTTTCATTATATTGGTAGAAATAACTTCAAGTTTTAATAATGATTTAAAGAATTCACAATAAACTAATCTTAAACGTGAAACGAACATCATGAACTTAACATCTTCTTGTGTCGTTTCTGTTGCATCAGTAGAAAATGGATGTGCATCATCAATATCAAGAAATGAAACAGGAATATGCAATGCTCTATATAACTTCTTATTAAAATATAGAATATCTGTAATTTCGCCTAAGTTTCCTGTTTCGTCAATTGTATCAACAGTAGTTCCTCTACCACCACCTCTATTAGCAAACCAATAATCTTCAACCATTGATGTAATATGTTGTTGGTTAGAAATTTCACCAGTTTCGTTGTTATAAAACTTTTTGTATTTAAACGCTTGTTGAATTTTACGCATATATTCTTCACCACGTTTTGCAGGAAGATCGCCAATATCAACATTAAATACTCTTCGTGAAATAGAACGTGAAAATCTCAAAGGAATTAACATATCTTCAAGACATGATAGCATGTTGGAAATTTTCATACCGTGTTCAAGATAGCTCAAACAAATGTTATCGTTATATAATCCAAAATCATTTCTAACAATTTCTTCAACAGAATATTCTTCTTCTAATGCATTGGAATATGAATAAATAGAATTTGAGTTATGAATAATATCATTACGATATTTCCAACATTGAATTTTAGGATCAAAATATAGTCCTATCGGATCGATAAGTCTTAATTTTTGTATCCCTTTTTTAGTATTTCCTTTTTCATAAACACATTGACATACAATCTGTCCATCAATATAACTACGTCTTACTACATCATAGAGATTTTTATTAAAATGACCAAGATGAATAATTTTATCAAATGCTGCTTGAATTGCTTTTGATATTTTTTCATTTTCCTCATTGATTTGTAATTTTAATGGAAACTTCTCATATGTAAATACAATTTCATTTACAATAATATCAATTGCATTTGTTACTTCTGCTTGTGTTGCACAATTTCTATATGCCTTAATTTTTTCTGCTTGCTTTTGAACTAAGTCAGTTGTTGCATAATCAAAATTGCCATATCCTAATTCGTTTTGATAATCAAAAAAATCATTAAAGTGATTTGCACTTGTAGTATCTGACAAATCATTTAATACATTAGTTGGATTAATAAAACTCGATTGTTTCTTACTAGTATGTGGTTCTAAAAAACTTTTAACTTTTTCATTAATAAACATAAGTAGCCTTTGAAATTAGCTTTTATATGTACTTAAAACATTTGATGCCTTTATCTAGTAGAATGAAATTCTACTTTCTTTGTATTTATCATGATGTATTCAAAAATATTAAAAACTATTAAAAAAATATATAAATTTTTTAACATTAAAATACTTTTATTTAATAGAATGAAATTCTATATGGTCTATACAAAAGACCTCTATCAATTATTTCCTGTATAACAGGAAACTCATTGACTTCTTTTAAATGTAGATATTTACGCAGAATATTTAAAGCTCCATTAATATCAGTTTCAATAGGTTTTTAGTAATAGTCCTTGAAAGCTGAAGCAGTTCCAACGTTGAATTTATCTAGATGAACTTTATTGAAAGAGTCAAATACAATTTTAACTCTGTCATATTTAACTAAACCAGATATAGTTCCTGAGAACACTTTTTCTCCATCGCATTCAACATCAACTGTTACAGCAGTAGAGTATCTTGAACCATAGTACTCTGAATAGAAACCATACCCGTTCCAAGATGGGAAAAATTCAATTCGATCTAAATTAGAAATCTCCATTTCCATAAAATACGTATTAGGTGCATTTACCGCTCCTGTGCATTGACCTTCACCCTGTAAAATATGTTCAACGCAATGCATGTCGCCGAGGCCAGTGTAAAGATTTGTTGGAGTATAAAAATGTAAATTAACTTCATTATCGTAAACAGCATTGCACTCATTGAGTGTTATTCTTTTTAATGATGTTAGTGTTGCTTTACCAGTCTTTCTATGAATATTCAAACGGCATGTTGAGTTAGTGTTGTAATCCGAATGTGCACTTGGAAAAATGCTTATCTTATAACTGTGTAATTCATTAAATAATCTCTCAATTTCATTTTCATCAGTATGAAGAAGATTTGTCACATACTTAGAAAGATTATCCTTATAAGTTTTTAAACAATCAGTTTTTAATAATTTCATATTTGCACCATTCACAATTTAATATTATAAATATTACATTAATTATTAAATATTTATAATAAAATGAAACTTATTTCTCTAGAAAATATAACAAAGTACAATGAATTACTGAATAAAAAGATTGTTAAATCTGTAAATTCAGTGAAACCCGATGAAAATGGAAATATCAATCTGAGAATTCCAAACGTTACAAGTGTTATAGGACTTCCTGATTATGAGAATCCTGTGACAATCGTCGATATAGCTAACACTGGTTTTAATCAAGAAACAAATATTGACTATACTTTCACTGAAGATGGATATCTTCATTATCGTTTGTTGTCCGGTGCTAATTACGATTATGATTCAATATTTTTCGCTTATTTGACAGTAAATGCAAATACTATTTACATAAATGAGCGTTCTAGATCACCTTCAACTTCAGATCTTTCAACAACCATCAATGGTATGATTCCTGTTCCAAAGGGTACTATTCTGCATATAAGTTACATAAAATGTGGTAATAATCCTTACAATATTATTGAGTTCTTTCCGTTAAAGAATAGAAACCTTGATCTTACAGAATCTTCAGAAAGTCATCAATCAACTGACTCTATAAACGAAATTTCAATTGATACTTATCAAAAATATCACGAAATAACATTAAACACTTCTGAAACAACTTTAAAATTTATTGAAAATCAAAATTCTGAAAACAACTCAAATACAGTTCTAAAATTAGAATTATTCATTAAACAAGGAACTGGAACAAATACGGTAATTTGGCCAGATAATGTTAAGTGGGAAAATGGAACTAAACCAGTGTTATCATTAAAAAAAGACAATGTTGATTTAATTTCTTTAGTCTCATTAGATAATGGAAAAAACTATTACGGTTTTCAAAAGCAATTTGGTTAAGTTAGTGTGAACTGCTATTGACTCATAATATCTAAAAGCACTTATAGAAATATGAGTGCTTTTTATTTTTATGGCAAATACCAAAATAAGTGCTGTAAATTTACATGCACGTTGTAAAAATTTTTAACAAAAAGTGAATTTTTTTAAATAAATATATTATAATAAAGACACATTCATATTTGAATGATTACATATTTTTAAGGAATTATTCATGATTTTAGTAGATTTTAGTGCAATTATGTTTCAAAGCATTTTTGCAAGTCCAAACGTTGCGGAAGCAAAATTAAACGAAAATAATAAGTACAATGCAAAAGATCTAGAAAATACGGTTATTGGATTAATTGTAGGAACTCTATTTGAAATCCAACAACATAACGTCAGATATGGCAACATGGCTATTTGTTTAGATAGCACTCACAACTGGCGAAACGATATTCTAAAGACTTACAAGAGTAAGAGAAAAACAAATAGAGAAGAATCTCCTATTCCGTTTGATGAACTTTTTCCAGTTATAAATGAGTTAAAAGAGTACATTGATAAATATACTCCGTGGAATATTGTTAAGGTGGATAGGGCAGAAGCTGACGACTGTATTTTAGTTTTAGCAAATGAATATGCAAATAACGAGGATGTGTTAATTGTATCTTCGGATAAAGATATGATTCAGGTTCAATCTTATCATGATAACATCGTACAGTATTCACCTATGAAGCGTGAATTCATTACTTTTGGAAATAAGGCTGAAACAATGTCAAGATGGATTGTCGAACATACGATTTTAGGTGATGCGATTGATGAAATTCCAAAGATTACAGATAATACTGAATTTTCAGATGAGTTCAAAAAATACATTAAAATGACACCGAAACAATTCCTATCTTTAAATGAGAGTATACAAAATGAGTATATTGATAATTTTGATGTTGTTGACAAGAAAGGCAAAAAAGACGTATGGAAGAACATGCGATTAGGTGTTAAAACCTTAGATAAGATTGTTAAAAATGGTTTAGATGAGTTCTTAGATAGTAACGAACTGTATAGAGAAAACTTAGAAAGAAATAAAAAGTTAATTCTTATGGAATATATCCCAGAGTTTATTAAGACTGAATGTTTAAATCAAATTAAGACCAAAGATGTTAGATCTGATCAGTTTAAAAATTATTTAGACAATCACGGATTGACAATTTTAGCAAATGCAATGCCTTTTAATTTCAATTCTAAACCTTTAGATTTAGAAGATTTGTTAAAGGGGTTTTAGATGAACGATCCTATTTTACAAATTCATTTAACCTCATTAGATAAGAATGTGAATGAAATTGGATCAATATATGTATGGTGCAACTCTGGTAAAGTTCAATGCACTATTGATCCAAAAAACAAAAATATTCTTAGACTTGCAAGGGATTCTTTGAACTATGTTTTTAATAACGCAGATCAGGCAGAACTTGAAAAACAAAAAACAAAGGAAAGCTGATTTACAGGAATTAGAAGATATTAAACAAAGAATATTGCAATTTCATAATAATATTTCTTATTGTATAGATAATAACTTAACTAAATATCATGTAGAATATGCAATGGAATTGCAATATATATTAGATGATTTTAAACGAATTACTAACGACGATAAAATCAACAGAATTTTGTTTGATATTTCTATTTTAAGAGACAAAATTAAAAAACAGCACGAAAATGGAATGGAAGTTACACCATTTGCATATTTGGCTGAATTAAAACTTATATACAATAAATATTAATATTTTATTTTGGATATAAAAAATGAGTAGATTTTCTTTTATTAACTTATTAAACGAGGGTGATACCTCCGATGATTTTCGTAAAGAGCGTAAGCTAGAAACTGAGCATATATCATTTAAGCACAGATGTATTGCTGAATCTGAAATTGCTAGACCTAGATCAAAATTTACTTTTGCAGATTTTTTAAAATCTCAAAGTGTAGAACCAGTAGAAGAAATTGATAATACTGATTATAATGAAGTTGATAATACTGATTATAATGAAGTTGATAATACTGATTATAATGAAGTTGATAATACTGATTATAATGAAGTTGATAATACTGATTATAATGAAGTT
>JBGVCU010000025.1:0-30816 GCA_045119035.1 Bacilli bacterium
ATCTATTAAGTACACAATCATATTAAAAGTTATTTTATATTTGTTATTAATAAAAACATAATATTTTGTTAGAATTTTCTATTCTTTTATAAATCAATTAGTTAAGTAGTTCAAACATCAGTTCAACTACACTTTGAAATCAGTCAAACAATAGTTGAACTACACTTTGAAATCGTTCAAACATCAGTTCAACTACACTTTGAAATCAGTTCAAACATCAGTTCAACTATACTTTGAACCTAATCAAACAATAGTTCAACTACACTTTGAACTCGGTTTAAACATCAGTTCAACTACACTTTGAAATCAGTCAAACAATAGTTCAACTACACTTTGAACCTAATCAAACAATAGTTGAACTACACTTTGAACTCGGTTCAAACATCAGTTCAACTACACTTTGAAATCAGTCAAACAATAGTTCAACTACACTTTGAACTCGGTTTAAACATCAGTTCAACTACACTTTGAAATCAGTCAAACAATAGTTCAACTACACTTTGAACCTAATCAAACAATAGTTCAACTACACTTTGAAATCAGTCAAACAATAGTTCAACTACACTTTGAAATGTTTAACTAATTGAAATACAAACAAAAGAATTGTTAGAAATAAAAATTTGATTTAAGTAATAAAGAGCATAATAACTCTTCTTTTGTATCGATAATGTTGTTTATAACACCATTTAAACGCTCATAGACTAAGATTACTTAGGTTTGTGTATATTCCTATTATAAACTTAATTATATCGTTCTATCAGCGTTTTTGACGTGTTATAGACTATTTACGCCACGATGCAGGAAAGAACTCAGGCAAGTTTGCAAAATCACAAATTTCAGTTTCACCACAGTTTTCACAAATTACATCAGCCTCAATAACGAACTTAAAACGTTTATCGTTCCATTCTTTGAACAACTTTTCAGCAACATCGACATCCAAATTAGACAAATATTCAACAAACACTTCGACATCTTTTTGATTTTTAATTTCCGTATCGTTATAGGATTTGATGTGTAAAGCAAAATCATTGATAAATTGTTGATACATATCTGGATTTTCAACAACTAAAGTTTCATATAAATCTTCATTGTCAATATACTTTAATTTAATATTTAAAGTTTCCAACTCTTTTACATTACCACCACTAAAACCAATTACATCATCAAGATACGTTTCAATTTGTTTAACATTACCGCAATGCGGGCATTCGTATTCATATGTAAAGGGTTCATGAACACTTGCATTTCTAATTTTAAAAAGAACATAATTATATTCGTCCAAATCTAATATACAATGTTCATTTAAACAATTATAAACTAATGCTTTTCTAATATCTGATAGCGTTTTAGCTTTATCTAATTCAAATTTATCTTTAACTTTCCATTTTCTAAAATGTAAAGTTCTTCCATTAAACATAAGTTCATTTTCAGGTAGTTTAATTTTATCTTTTTTAGATAAATCTATGACATCAATTCCGTCTAATTGTTCCATTTACACATCCGTAGTAGTTAATATAGTATTTCCAAGTAAAGAAGATTTTGTAGTATGAATAGTAACTTCAACTGGTAGTAACACACCCGTACTATTTGCATTATTAAAATCAATACTTGAAATATTAGTAATTAAGCAATTATCATATCTAACAATTTGGGTATCCTTTTCTCCTGTATTGTCTTTAAGTTTAATAAAAGAAACAGAGAAATAATAATCGTTAGGATAATTATCACGTTGACAAATAAAATATGCTGTAAAAAATCGATATAAACTCATAGTATCATGATCGTTAAATCTAATAGTAACATCAGACGAACTAAAATAATTCGACGTTGCAAACATTCTATGATCGATATAATTTTCAATAGGTGAAGAAACTAATTGAGGCATAGTTGAGTTGTCAATATATACATCTTCACCATTAGTTTCTAAACTATTTTTAATAGTTTTGTATTCGTTAGGCATGCCTAAATTAGCATAATTATTACCAAATGCGAACATCACATTAAAATTATTGTTATGTGAAAAATTGGTATTAATTATTTTATTATAAGCGTCTTTTAGATTAATAGTCATATAAATAATACAAATATTTTAATTTATTTATAATGGCAGTTTCGTATCAAACATTAATGAACACGTATTTAGGTGATGGTGCAAGAACGACTAAATATGATGTTAAAATTATAATCCCTTTCATGTATAGCAACGGAAGTAATACCGTACATGCTGATAATTTTAGAGCATTATCCGTGCTATGCAAAACAAGTTCATTTCCTTCAAGAACAGTAAACTCGCAAGATTATATGTTTAGAGGACATAATATTCCAATTCCAATTAATACACAATATGAACAACAATGGCAGTGTTCATTCTATAATGATGAGCATCATGCGATTAGAAGTATATTCGAAGAATGGATGGAAGCTGTAGAAACTCGCGCCGGAGATTACAAAACTTTTAGGGGTAGCAGAACGTATAACTTACCTAACAATCAATTAGTAGTTAATGGTGATGGTATCTTCATTGAACAATATAAATTTACTGATAATATTGAACCAGTAATGGCGTTAAAACCTACTGTTAGGTATAGGTTATATGGAGTATTTCCTACTAATATTCAATCAGTGGAAGTTAATTCTGAACAGGAAAGTATAGAAACGTTTACAGTGGATTTTAAATATACATATTACGATGTTGAGTATTTAAGACAGTAAGAACCTCCAATGAGGTTCTTAAATTCATCTTTAAGCAAACTCAAATTGTTCGTTTGGCGTATCAAACATATCATAAATATCTGTTTGTGTTGCAGGATGATATGTAGGAATCGTAACAGATGTATCTTCTTTAGTATTGTAAATAGCTAACTTTTTTCCTTCTGAGTCAACAAAACTTAAAGTTCTAGCCTTAGGAATGTCAATTTCAACATCGTCAGTTGCGTTGTACGTACCTAAAACTTCACCATCTAATTTAAAAGTTAGTGAAGATGGTTTAGGATAACAAACATCAAAAGTATTTTTATCTGAGGTATACGATGAAATTAAATCATCACCAAAATAGAAGTTTATAGTTTTCTTTGCACAAACAGAGTTCAAAACTTCTAAGTTATAATTCATCTCACCGCCCCAATTAACGGTATTATCAGGAAATACCCAAATACCGTTAGAGAGCTGTTTTAATTCTGTATAATTATTTTGGATCGTCATTTTAAATCACTACTTTAATTATCTTTTTATATTATTTATAAAAATTGAGTAAATGACATCCTTCCCTATCTGTACAGGTAGAGGAAATTCTTGCTAGATACAATTAAAATAGTCTGAATCTTTTACCGTTTGCTACCTTATTTTCTAACGTATCCAAAACTAAATTAATTGCAATTATTTGATCATGAGTTAAATTATCGAAATTTATCCTCGATAAAATAACAGAATTTCTAATTCTCTGCATACGGTGTTTAAGTTCTAATTGCTCTTTATTCATGTATTTAAAACCTATTGTAAATTCATTTAGAATGCCTTTTTATTTTTGTTTTATTTATTATACGATTTAAAAAAAATAAAAATCAATATTTTTTTTTATAAAAAAATATACAATTACAAAAACTCTGTTTTAAACAGTTTTTGAATTTTTAATTTAAATATTTAAAAGTACAACGTCTGTATATGAACCTAAAGGTTCGTATTTTTATCCGTTGGTTCTTTATAAAAATAAGAATTTTTAAATGGATTACCCTATAATTGGAGCACAAGCAGAATACGAAATTGTAACTGTGTATTTTACAATTTCTGAAGTTGCAGAGTCATCAAATTCAACTGAGCCAATAGAACTTATGAACGCATCTGAAATTTCATATCCGAATATTGTATTTTTACCATCAGGTGCAAGTTGATATATTCTAATATTTGTTTTGTAATTGCCCCAAATACTCGAATTTTCTGGACTATCACATCCAATTAACCATTGTTCAAATGTTCTTCTCAAATTATAATTTGAGTCTTCAACAACAGTAATTTCCCATGTATCGTTATAATCTTGCATTGAACGCATTAAAGTTTTTCTACCACGATAATACGCTACCTGTGGATTATTCAATTTTCTCTCAGGAATTGAAGTTGCCTGACACAATACGTTAATATAATATGCATTATCATTAATGTATGTACCATACACATCAGAGGTAGGAACACTAAAGACTAACTGATAACGGTTTTTTAAACTACCACCGTCTAAAATATATTTTAACTGTGAATATTTGTTGGTCAATTTAGTATTCCTTTTTTATATACTTATTTATAATATAAAAAATCCACTTAAATCTAAGTGGATTTTAATAATTATAATGTTTCTTTTAGAATAATTTTAATTTGATTTTTTAAATCCTCGATTGTAGTATTTTGAACTTTAAAATCAAAATCTAAAATACCTGTTTCAGACGGATGATTATCATAATTATAACCATCTCTTTCCAAAAGAATAATCTTACCTTTTTGTTCTCGAATAAATTTAACTTCATTCTCAAATCGAACATCAGTAATTATCCACAATTTGTCCGGAGCACCTTGTATCTTTTCTAGAACGTAATTTATAAATTGGTTGTCGTCATAATGACGCATCAACATACCTATTTCTCTATAGATATGTCTTCCATCAATCTCTACCTTACAATTTCCAAAGGTCATTTGAACCTTCGATCTTTTGAAGATATCAACATCCTCAGGTTTTAATCCTAGTATCTTTAAGTTAGCTTCTCTTATAGGATCTGCAAAGGCAATGTGACAACATGGTACGATATCATTTATGATTTTGTATACAGTATCTTTGCCACTTCCCTTTGGACCAGCAATTCCAATGATCAATATAGATTCTCCACTAAATTATCAATAAATTGTACATTGTACATAATATCATCAATTCTATTTTCGTCAAAATCTATATTAAAATCAACTTCAGATTCAAGTTTACCGTTTTTTAAGCCAGTACTTGAAAGATCGTAGCGAATGCCATTAATACCGTGCCACACTGGATTACTAGTATCCCATGATTGAATATAATCCTTAAATCCAGATAATAACTGAAGTTCACGAGGTCCTTCAGTCATTCCAAGACAATGAAAACGATTATATGCTTTTTCAGTAAGTAGACCACGATCTTTCATTTCCATCAATATTCTAAATCTAGACAGATATCTTTGCATCTTATAAAGACCATCTTGAGTTTTACCATATTTGTTCTCTTTTAATCCAAGAGCAATCGGGCATCCAAGAATTGACAAACCAATAACATCAAACGCATTGTTATTAATAGCAAATTCCATACATTTTAAATAACCATCTAAATCACCTAATTTTGATTGTGGTACAAAAAATGTTTTAAATCCGTTTTTATGGAATATCTCTGCATATCTTAAGCCGGCATCAATTGTTTTTTGTGAATCCTGCTCAGGATAATCAGGAAGAACAATAATATCAGCATCAATTTTTTTACCCAAATCAACGAGTTTTTCAGGCTCAAACATTGGTTTGTTAGCTTTAAATAATTCAAATGCTGAATTATCCATTATTATGGTACTATTATATTTTTTCTTAATGTCTTTATATATATTAGTATATGTAATATCTTGATCAACTAAATGAGCAAGCGTAAGATGTCTGTTGTGATTTTCAATTAAATGAATATATTTTTTAGGTGCAATATGACAAAATTCCATTTATATCTCCAAATATGCTCCGTTTTCATTATCTTCAGATACTGAAATTTTTAATTTACGATTAGGATATTTTGCTCTAATTTGTTCTGCCATTTCAGTTGCAAGTGTCTCACACGACTTGTTGTTCAGTTCAATTTTATTTCCTAACATATCTTCGCAGAATCTTTTGAATAGAATAATTTCGATATCACGTTCGTTGTGAAATACCTCAATATCTACTCTAAAATGAAAAATGTGTCGATGTCTATACTGTAAAAAACTTACATCTTTAAGTCTTTCATCTGTTCCAGCAGCTGGATAACAATGAAATCCTTCTTTTTGAAAAGTAACCCAAACGTACATAATATTTCCTAATCTAACCTAAAAGTAAATAGATCGTCATCATCGTGGTAAGCAGGCATTTTAAGATACTTTTCGTTCTTTTGAATTAAGAAGTCCTTAAGTCTGCCAGTGAAAATTTCATTATTTTCGTTATCAATAATCTTAATTGTATGATTACGATCAATAACCCAAAGTAACTGACCTAAAGGATAATGTTCAGTTTGTTCGTTAATATAATCAATAAAACTACTCTGCATAATAATATCTCCATTATTTGAATTTCATTATAACATTAAAATATAAAAAGATCAAGAAATTCTTGATCTTTTTTTAATATAGATAAAGTTAAATCTTATGATTGATAAGAAAGAAACTCTTTTCTTAATTGCTGATCTTCAAGAAACTTTCCTTTGCAGAATAATGTTGTGGTGTTTGCACCAGGATCAGCTGCACCGCGCAATGACATGCAAGTGTGATTTGCATTAATTAAAACAGCAACATCATCTGTTTCTGCAACAAATGAAATAACCTCAGCAATTTGAGCCGTTAATGTTTCTTGAGTATTTGGACGTGATCCCATAAAATTTGCAATACGAGATAATTTAGAAATTCCAAGAACTTTATTTTTAGGAATATATGCTATATTACATCCTGGACCAATTAAGGCCTTGCCATCTGCACCACCTTTAATACCAAAGAAAGGCATAAAATGATGTGAGCAACAGCTAATTAAACGAATATCCTTAATTAAAACAAAGTTGTTGTAACCAACAAACTCATTATCAATAGCTGTACATTTAGGAAATTTAGACCAATCTAATCCATAAAACATATCGTTTACATATAACTTTGATAAACGATTAGGAGTATCTGTTAAATTACCATCTTCTCGATTTAAACCTAAAATATCAATCATCTCGGTGAAGATTTCTTTTAAACGAGCTTTCTTCTCATCATTTGAAAGGCCATTATCTTTTTCAAGATTTAAAAGACCTTTTGATCTTAGATAATCACGAACTTTGTAACCTAATTCTGCATTTGTTTTTTCTAATTCTAGCATTTGTATCTCTCATTTTGAAATCGATCAATTTTTATTGATCAAAAATAATTTATTTACCCAAAGTAAACAGCTTCTGATTTAGGTGTTTCTTTATAAGCTACAGATGTACACTTTACATTTGTGTTATTTCTCGTATTAAAATCATCAATACTAATTTGTACAACATCTCTTAACCAGTGTGCTAAATTCTCAGAAGTACTTGGGAAGCTTAAAATAGTTATTGAATTTAAAAGTTCTACAATATCAGGATCGTCTATATTTTCTAATGAAAATTTCTGAACCTTAAATTCCTTTGTGCTGTATTCATCGACATCGTGTATCTCTCTACCTAATGGTAAAAATACCTTCTTAAAAACAGGATCATCACAACATAATAAAGTCTTATGATCTAGAATATCATCAATTAACTTCTTAAACCAACCAATTTCATTATAATCAAGAACCATGTTATTTACAAGTTCATCAGCCTGTAACTTAATTAGAATAGAAACTGTGTGTCCATGTAAGCCACGACACTTTAGTCTTTTTGAATTGTTCTCGGTGAACTTACAATCTAACTTCTGTGTATGAACTCTGTGTGCTAAATCAGCACTAAACTCTTTCTGAATTGTGTACATTGATATTCCTCAAAAGTGAACTATTAATCTTTAGATCAATCACTTCTATTTACAATCAGAGATCTGATTATAGTTTAAGTACTTTTGATCTTGAAAATTGTTTGTGTATTTATTGTAGAATAGAATTTTGAAAATGTCAATTATTTTTATTATAAATGATGGCAAAATATTTTGCCATCATTTAAATAATTAGTTATAAGTATTTGTATCATACTTAGAATTTAAACCATATGAACCATTATATTGCTTTAATGCTTCTGCTTTAAAGTTTAAATATTGGCCGACCCTTGCACCTTTTTGTATCTTTAAAGGGCCACATGTTACATGCAAAACACCTGCCATAACACCATTATAACCGGAATCATATAATCCTGATGTAATAAAACAACCATTACGATTTAGTGTAGATCTTGTAATTACCCAACCTGCTTCATCAGCACCTACTTTGATAATATTCTGCATAATAATCTGATATGCACCAACAGGCAGATGCCAAAAGCCATCATTATCTGGAATAATCTCAGTATTGCTTCTATGGGTTTTGTTGTTTGCAGCATCAATTGTGAATTCTTCAACACCAATTCTAAAAACTTTATCAAGTTTTAAATCAATAGCATTTGGTTGAATATCATCAGCCTCAACATTAGTTAAAGTTGTATTAGAGTTAATTGTATGTATCATATAACATCCTTTAAAAATAATTACACATAATTCAATGGATCTTTTAATCCTAATTCTTTAAACGCTTTTAATCTACCACTGCAAGAGTGACAGATTCCACATGCATTGCCATTATCATCTGGGCCATGATAGCATGTCCAAGTATCTTCAAATGGAACACCAAGCATAATTTTATAATGAATTGATGAAATTGTAAAGAAAAATTTTGCAGGAATTATGCAAAATTTAAATTTTTGAAATGTGAATCATTTTAAAAGAAACATAGTTATTTCAATTTCTAGAGGCATTGAAAACATCATACCAATGGTTTTGATGGGGGGGTGTCATTTTAAAAATAAACTGAATTGAATCAGTTTATTTTGTATTTAAAGATTAAAAATCAACTAATGACCATTTCTTCTTCTTTGGATCATACTGAAGAACAATATCATCGCCAAGATGTGAACCCTCAAGATACACTGTTCCAATTGCATCTAAACTACTGTCATCTGCTGCTCTTTTTGCTTTCCTTACGCATGCGAAGAAATCACCCTCACCACCATCATAAGCTGCGCCAAAATCACGATCACCGGTCGCCCACTCAAAGTCATTTAAACCATTAGCAATTGCAACTAAGAACTCCTCAATCTGCTTATTATTGTACTGCGAAGCTTCTGAAATCATCTTTGAAAATTTTTTCATATATTCTCCTATAATTAAATTATACACAATCAATGTATGCACATAAGAACCTGCACATTTTAAGCAGGTTCTAAATTATTTTAAATTAATACCACTTAGGTTCATGTCTTTCAAGAGGTGAGTTATCGAACATATCGTGCATATCTTTAACGTTTGAAACATCCCACTTAGATACATCGCCATTGAATTTGGAATCAGCAAACATAAGACCCATATCTTCAACATTTGAAACATCCCACTTTGAAATGTCGCCATTGAAACTAGCCCCGTTGAACATGCAAGACATATCTTTAACATTTGAAACATCCCACTTTGAAATGTCACCATTGAATTTAGATGCATCGAATGTGCAAACCATTTTTCTAACATTTGAAACATCCCACTTCGAAATGTCTCCATTGAAACTAGATCCGGAGAACATACCACCCATATCTTTAACATTAGAAACATCCCACTTTGAAATGTCACCATTGAATCTAGAATAATAGAACATGCAATTCATATCTTTAACGTTTGAGGTATCCCATTTTGAAATATCACCGTTGAACTTAGAATGATCGAACAACTCTCTCATATCAGTAATCTTTGATGTATCGATAAAGTTAAGATCACAATTAAAACCTTGTTCTTCGATTGTATCTTCAATAATTTTCTTTAATTCATCTTTAGTTTTAGGTTGAACATAGTGTCTTGATTTCTTTGTATTCTCAATATATGCTTCAAGATCATCTAAATAACTTGAATAATCATCTTCAATGTCTGAGATTTGATCTACAACGTCATCATTTTGTGTCTTTTCAATATAATCAACTAATGTATTATATGCAGATGCAATTTCAGATGGATTATTTTTTACAGATATAATATCAGTTACTGTATCTTTAACATCATCAATATCATCATCAACAACAATTGTGTTAACTATACTGATGAGCATATCCTTTAACCTCTTTTCTGTCTTTGAATGCTTGATTAAAGTTATAATAGCTAACTTTTCATTAGATTCATTTAAATAATGTTTATGTAACATATTTTTAACCCCAAAAAATCTAATATATTTATAATATAATTTAAATAAAAAATCCACTTTATTTAAGTGGATTTTTAAATTATTTTTAATCTATTAAATCTTCGTACCAATCAGGTTCATTACCTTCAAGTGGAGATCCATGAAACATATTATCCATCTCTTCAACATTTGAAACATTCCACTTTGAGATATCGCCTTTGAATCTAGAGAACTCAAACATGCCGGTCATATCTACAACATTTGAAACATCCCATTTTGAAATGTCTCCATTGAAATCAGATCTCCAGAACATGCTGTACATATCTTCAACATTTGAAACATCCCATTTTGAAATATCACCGTTAAAAGCAGAATCAGCAAACATAGCACTCATATTTTCAACATTTGAAACATCCCACTTTGAGATGTCTCCGTTGAAGCCGGATCCCCAAAACAATTGCCTCATATCTTTAATTAAAGAAGTATCAATAAAGTTAAGATCACAATCATAACCTTTTTCTTTAATTGTTTCTTCAATAATTTTCTTTAATTCAGCTTTAGTTTTAGGTCTAACAGTATATTCTGACTCATGTAATCTTCGTAAACGTCTAGATTCATTTAAATAATGCTCATACAACATATTTTAACTCTAAAAAATCTAATATATTTATAATATAATTTTAAATAAAAAAATCCACTTTATTTAAATTTGCACATTTTACATTAAAAACATAACATAAAAAGTAACCATAACACCCAAATCAGAATATTCAAATTCTCTGTCTATTTAACACCAGTGTCGTCATGTTCACTTTGTAAGCCTTGAAGGCACTTAAATGCATTCTGAAATTTTCATCTTGTTTCCTGGTTTTCACTATCCTTTAAAGCTTTAAAAGTGCCTTGCAACACACCTAGTGCTTTTGCAACTACAATCATTTCAGCAGCATCTTCATCGATGTCGAGGCATTTATTCAGGTAATTTTCAAGTGAACAAATGATTGTTTTGAGTGTTGATTCCGAGATATCTACTTTCATTTTTAACTCCGTTTTAACAAAATTGTTTTAACAGAACTGAATTACAACAATCGCAATGCATGTAGATACTGCAACTAGAATAATTCATTGTCATTTTCCTTATATGTCTCAAAAATAAAAAAATCTCCTGAGTTTTCAAGAGGTTTCTTTTAAATGCTTAGAATTTTTTAAAATTTAATTTCTTATCAAACAGTAAAGAATTCCTTGTTTAAATTATAGATATCACTATCTTTTACATAAACATTATAATCTACATTTAATTTAGCGTTTTTAAAGAATTTTTGATATTGTTCATCAACCTCAAATGGAACCTCATCATGAAACGATGTTTCATCAAAGTTAAACATTCTATCTAAAAAGAAATAACCGCTTTTATCCCACAAATGATCTGTAAAGGAAACTCGATACTTATATTTATACTTATATTTGAATTTAGTTATTTTAATTGTTAACCTAAGTCTCATTCCTTCTGGTGTTCGAATTAAAGTTCTACCATCTTCTTTAACTTCTACATCAGATGGTTTTAATTTTAATTGTCTCCATTTTGATTCATTTAAAAATTGTGTAAAGTCCATTTTAATCTCCTAAGTATTTTGCAGGATCTTTTAATCCTGCATTTTCAATAATCTCTAATTTTTTCCAAACAAGAAGTTTTCTTGTGCTAAAGATAAAAATTTTAATCCTAAATCTGTAATATCATAGCCGTGATTCTTAGGATTATACTTGATTAAACCGTCATGGGTCATTCTTGCAAAAGTTGTTGAACGATAACCACTAGGATTTTTTCCATGAGGTACAACTGCAAAAGAAATCGCCATTAATTCATCTAGATAATTTTTCATAGTTTTCCTTTTAAAATTTGTTTACAAAAGAACGTGCTCTTCTTCGTCGCCATATTGTTGTTCAACATAAAGTAGAATCTGGTCATCGTAACCGCAGTAAGCACCGCCATCATCACGGTACTGAATTTTTACTTCGATGTTTCCATGCTCTTCCTTAATCTCTTCTAATTCAGCGATTAACTCTTCAATAGTCATGGTGTTTTCCTTATAATTTAGTGTGTTTTGAATCTTTAATTGTACCTAAGAATTTTTCAACTCTTGCAATGTACAATTCTTCTGTTCCTAGACCTTTATACGTATTATACACTTTCTTCCATGCTTTTGCCCGCATTGTGATTGAGTGTGTTTCTTCATTTATATTTGTGATGCGCATATAATAATACACAGCACAGAGCGCAATACTAAATTTTACATTTGTTAGTAAATTATCTTTTAAAGATAATTGTGGATTGTAGAATCTCATAACATCACAATAAGATGTAACATCAGTGCTTTTTAATCGCTTTAAAATATATTCTGCTGTATCCACTCTAAATTGGGCAATACCGTAATTCTTATAATTGTTTGCTGAATATTCATACTTTGCGGTGCCTAGATGAGTTTCTGTGATCATGGTCTCAAGAACTAATGTGTTCAAATTGCGCTTATTAACATCTTTAAGATTATGAATGGAACTAGTAACATATGCAATAGTCATTTTCATTCTTTTATAATCTAATGTCTTGCCACCTTTATGATATTCTATGTGTTTTGTAGTATTTTTAAATGATTTGTGTTTTGGAGAATTTATCATCTTAATGATGAAGATGCCGTTTTCATCAGCATCTCTACCAGATTTAAATGGTTCTGTAAAAATTAGCAGAAACGCGAGCATTGATAATATTAAAATACAAATAAAACTTTTCATAACATCCTTACAATTGACGAACAATCCATTATTTACATTTTAACATTTACAACACAAAATGTCAACTGTTTTTTAGATGATAAATAAAGATTAAATTTATGTCTTTCCTCTGTAATCTCAATAATACATGTTCGCGCTCATCTTAATACTTCAATTTCATTCATCGTGCTCACCACTGTCTCTGTTTAAATCTGATCAATCATGTAATCTCAACTGTTGCATATATGAACTTAAAGGTTCATATTTTTATCCGTTGGTTTTATATAAAAATCCACTTTATTTAAGTGGATTTTAAATTATTTAATCTTTATACCAATCAGGTTCATTACCTTCAAGTGGTGAGTATTCAAACATAAACGACATATCTTTAACATTCGAAACATCCCACTTTGAAATGTCTCCATTGAAATCAGAGCCCCAGAACATCTCATCCATATTTTCAACGTTTGAAACATCCCACTTTGAGATATCACCATTAAATTTAGATTGACAGAACATATCAACCATGTTTTCAACGTTTGAAACATCCCATTTTGAAATGTCATTGTTGAATTTAGAGGTAAAGAACATGCGACACATATTCTTAACATTTGAAACATCCCATTTTGAAATGTCTCCATTGAATTTAGAATATGCAAACATAGCACTCATATTTTCAACTTTTGAAACATCCCATTTTGAAATATCTCCATTGAAATCAGATTCGGCGAACATGTTAGTCATAGATTTAACATTTGAAACATCCCACTTTGAAATGTCACCGTTGAATTTAGAGCCGTCAAACATATATCTCATATCTCTAACATTTGAGACATTCCATTTACTGATATCACCATTGAAGTTAGATTCTGCAAACATATATTTCATGTCTCTAACATTTGAAACATTCCACTTTGAAATATCACCATTGAAGTTAGATTCTGCAAACATATATTTCATGTCTCTAACATTTGAAACATTCCACTTTGAAATGTCGCCATTGAACTCATATTCACAGAACAATTCGCTCATATCTGTTATCAAAGATGTATCAATGAAATTTAGATCACAATTGTTACCTTGCTCTTTAATTGTTTCATTAATGATATACATTAATTCATCTTTAGTTTTAGGTTGAACATAGTGTCTTGATTTCTTTGTATTCTCAATATATGCTTCAAGATCATTTAAATAACTTGAATAATCATCTTCAATGTCTGAGATTTGATCTATAACGTCATCATTTTGTGTCTTTTCAATGTAATCAACTAATGTATTATATGCAGATGCAATTTCAGATGGATTATTTTTTACAGATATAATATCAGTTATTGTAACTTTAACATCATCAATATCATCATCAACAACAATTGTGTTGACTATACTGATGAGCATATCCTTTAACTTCTTTTCTGTCTTTGAATGCTTGATTAAAGTTATAATAGCTAACTTTTCATTAGATTCATTTAAATAATGTTTATGTAACATATTTTAACCCCAAAAAAATCTAATATATTTATAATATAATTTAAATAAAAAATCCACTTAAACAAGTGGATTTTAAATTATTTTAATTTATTTTAAATTAATACCAATCAGGTTCATCACCTTCAAGCGGTGAGTATTTAAACACGCTATCCGCATTTTCAACATTTGAAACATCCCACTTTGAAATGTCACCGTTGAACTCGGAATCGTAGAACAATCCGTGTATATCTGTTATCAAAGAAGTATCGATAAAGTTGAGGTCACAATTGATACTTTTTCTTCAATTGTTTCATCAATAATCTTATTTAATTCAGCCTTAGTTTTAGGTCTAATGGTTTGTAACATTTTCAAATCCTCAGATATTGGCGATTGCTCGCCCTTTAAAATTAACTTTCATATTGTATTGCTTTTTAGAAAGCAAGTATAAATGAAATCACAAATGGAAGTGCATTTAAACTACAATTAAATATTTAATTGTAAATAGAAGCTGTTGACCTTCAGGTCAATAGTAGTTCACAATATTAATGTAATTTTTAAACAAGGATTTTAAACTTTATGAACCTTTTTAGAAAATTTTTAATTTTTTTTACAAAAACTGATTTTGTATATACGGATAAGAAAGACTTAAAGAATCACATAACTGATACCGGATATTCGGTTGAATGGGATTTTAATTCAGACGTAACACGTTTTAAATTTTTAAAAATTTTATATGCGTATGCACCTAATAAAAACTATAAAAAGAAATTAAAGAAAGATATTGAAAGATTAAAATCAAAATTGATCACTGATGAATACGATATCAACTTTTAAAGGAGTTAAATATGACAAATAAAATAGAAGTTGCAGTTGACAAAGAGAAATTATACGTTTTAGAAGGTGATTTTGATTACGAAACTCAGATAGAGAATATCTTGGAATCTTTTGACTTCGAACGTGTTAAGAAAGCAATGAAAGCACTAAATTGGAAGTACCGCACTTCTGATTTTAAAGAGTATATTCCTGATATTCAAGAACTTAAAAAGACTGCTAAAGAATGCTTAGAACACGCAATTAAGTGTAATTTTTCAGAGACTGGTGGATTTCTTGCAACACATGAATTCGGTGTTTTAAATCTGTACTTTGTTTTAGAGGAAACATTTTTTGAGACTTCAGATTTAAAGAATGTTACAATCTATGAAAAACATCTAAACAAAGAAAAGATATTAAAGAAGATTAAAAAGAAAAATAGATAATTATCCATACAAAAAAATGCTGATTTGAAAATTTCAAAAAGTTCTGTATCTTTTAAGGATTTAAAATTTAAACAAACTTTCATTGTGGTGAACTGCTATTGACCTTCAATTGTAAATAGAAGCTATTGACCTTTAGGTCAATAGCAGTTCACAGTCTATTTGCTATTATGCAATTAACAACTAAAGTTGTGTCATTTTAGGCAATATAAATCTGCATTGTTTAATCCAATACTCAAGCATCTCATCAATCTTTGTAATGTTTGCACTTTCATCTAAAACATCACGTAAGCATTTTAACGCTTCAACGATATACTCGATTGTTGTTATTACGCTACCAACGGAATCTGTTAAATACACGTTATCTATGATAAAGCTTGATGAAAGACTATTTAGATTAGGTGCATCTTTATGAGTACTAATTACGTACAATTCAAGAACATAATCTAAATCATCCGCAATTTTTTTATAATATTCTTCTGTAAGTTTATGGATTGTATAAAACTGTTCACCTTTACAATTCACGTGAAGAAAAATCAGATTGTTTCTTGCACCTGATAATTCTGAAATGGCATCAAGAAACTCATTTTCGTAATGTGTTTTCATAATACTAACTCTGAATGTATGAACCTGAAGGTTCATATTTTTATCCGTTGATTTTATATAATATTTATATAATATTTATATAATATCGTTTAAAATAGAGGAATTTAATAAGATTTTAAAAACGAATTGAAAATTTAAGAGAAATATTTGATATCAATGATATATTATTGCTAGAGATCGTAACATTGATATTGATTATTTTAGTGGGGAGTACATCAAAATTGAAAATAATTAATTATATTATATATAAAGTATTGTATAATTTTAGATATGAATGTTGTAAAAAAGTTACAGATTATTTGTTCGATACCATCTTTGTGTTTTATTGCGTGATGGAAGATAAAAAAGCATTAAAAGGAAACTAATATGGCTAAAATTGGCTTAAATTCAATGACGTTTAATAATGATATTAATATCTTAAAGAATTTAAAAAAAGATATTGATACTTATGAATGTACAAAACCATTTTTATTACAGAATTACCTCAAATTGCTAGATATTGGAATTGAATGCCAAACATTTAGTTCGTTGATTGTAAATGAATATGATTTAACAGATAAAAGTGATAGATATAGATTTCTAAAAGAGTTTAAAGAAACTTGTACTTTGGCTAACGATCTAGGTTGTTCCAAACTTATGTTTGGTATGGAAAGATTTAGAAAAGTAATCAACGATGATATTCTAAATTTTTTTGTAGAACTGTTAGATATTGCTAAAGATTATAATATGAAATTATTATACGAAGCAATTTCAAATTCTAAGTTTTTATCAAATCATAAACAGTTGATCAAATTTACAAAGGAACATAATTTAGATGGTATTCATGTAGATTTTGGAACATTGATTAATGAAAATGAAAGTTTAGAAGACTTAGCAAAAGAAACAAACATTTTAAATATTCATACACCATTTGGATTAATTATAAAAAATATTCCATTTGACATTTCGTATGAAAATTATACTAAGAAAAGTTTAACTGAAAAAGAAATTAAAGAATTTTTGGAGCAAATTAAATGTGGAAAGTAAATCAAGAGAATTTAACGTTACGTACACCTATTTTTGATGTTATTTCTGTTAACAAATCATCAGATACATATACTTTTAATGCTATTAAGTTAAGATGTCCTAATTGGGTATCTGCAGTAATTTATAATACAGATACTAAAAAATTCATATTAAATAAAGAATTTAGACATGGTATTAACGATTATTGCTTAGATTTTCCATCAGGAACTGTTGAGGAAAATGAAACACCAGAACAGGCAATTTTACGAGAAGTAAAGGAAGAAACAGGGTACAATGGTGAAATTGTATGCAAATTGTTCGAGGGGAATCCGAATACCGCATTCATGGATAATACCCAAACCTGTTTTTATATTGAAGTTTCGGGTGAAAGGGAAGAACGAAAATTAGATAAGTTTGAAGATATTGAAACTGTTGAAATTGACAACTTATTTGAAATTAAAGATAAATTTATTAGTATTTCACAGCAGTTAGCATTTGAAAAATATAGACGATTAAAAGAAGTATTAAAGACAACATGGATTCCACAGGTGTAGTTATTTTTAGTGGAACTTTCGGAGTATAAAGCTTTTAAGTGTTTAGATTTTTCAAGATCAAAAGCACTTAAACTACAATCAAGTATTTGATTGTAAATAGAAGCTATTGACCTGAAGGTCAATAGCAGTTCATCATCAACGCAATTAAGGAATTTAGAATGAAAGTTTTAGTTTTAGTAGATATTCAAAATGATTTTATCAATGGTAGTTTAGGAGTAGGTAAACGAAAATTTAATGTTGCATTTAACAATATTAAGTCAATTTTTAAAGATTATGATTATTATGTAGTTACTAAGGATTGGCATCCTAAAGATCATTGTTCATTTAATACTAATGGTGGTGAATGGCCTCCACATTGTATTAAAAATCGTAAAGGTTCACGAATATATGACGAACTTGACGAAATGTTAAAAGATACAAAAAATGTAATCATTTTAAAAAGTCAGGAACAAAATACTGAACAGCATGGTGTTGATTGCTATGATGATGAATTTAACGACGATGATATTACAATGGATTTTGTAGGACTTTGTTACGATAATTGTGTTTATAATTGTGCAAAAATTACAAAAGCATATCATAAAAATATTAGTGTTAGAATTATTAAGAATTGTACAGTTGAAATTGATAATAAAGCAAAATTAGATTTATCAAACATTGAAGTTATTTAATTTTAAGAAACCATAAGTAAGACTTGTCTATTTCAACTACATGATTTATGGGGATTTTCAAAATCCCCGTTTATGTAATTATTTACAATTTGATAAATTTAATAATCTATCTAATACTAGCTTAATGCAATATGCAAATGGAATCGACATTGCAACCAAAAGAAGTACAAATGCAGCAAATAATATATAACTCATTTAATTCTCTCTAAAATGGCTTTGTCTAATTTATTATTGTTAATGGTAAATGTAATAGGTAAAGAACCATCAACAATTGTATGACAAATAAAACTATATTTAACATTATTGTTTAAATGTCTTTTTATTGTTTCATAATTATATATTTTATCATTTACATATAACTCATATAGTTTTTTCTTTGTTTTATTGATGTAACGATAGATTTTATCTATAACGTCTTTCCAGTCATAATTTAACGGATTTTGAACTTCATCATCAATCAAATGAACAATAATTTTAATTGACTCAATCATTGCGTTGGAAATATTGTAGATCTTATCTTGTTTACCATCAGAAAATTCATCAGTGTAATTTTCCGAGTAACCCAAGATATCTAATGTTGTTTGATTGATATTTAACGGTTCAAATTTAATTCCATACTTGTCACAAATTGCTTTTACAGCAACTGGGAGTTCTTTTATCACATTTACTGATTTTAGAGCTTCGTCTAATTCAATTTTATTTTGAAAATCTTTGAATTTTAACATTTTTATAAATTTGTTATTGATTATGTTGAATAATTATTATATAATATTTATATAATAACATAGAGTTTTTTTCAAATGGCTTTAAAGCATAATTATACAAATGAATTAGAATTAAAATCACTATTAATTAGAATTAAAAATACAAGAATTGAAGATAACACAGTTTCAACATCTGTTACTAATCCCAGAAACGATAAAGAAACAGTTAAAAAGAACAATCAAATTAAAAAATACATTAAGTGGTATATTCGTATTTTAAATTCTAAAAGCAAATCATCAAAATCTTTAAGCGTTCAAAAACATTTAAAACAAAAAGTTGTAGAATTATCTGAAAATTGCTTAATAGATACATCATCATATAACAAATTTGGTCAAATTATCTTATTAATGATAAACAGAATTATGACTAAACCTCAGTTTTCCGGTTATACATACAAAGATGATTTTACATCAGACGCAGTATTTAAAATTTTAAAATATTTAGACAACTTTGATCATACATTAATTTCAAAAACATCAGGTCAATATGTAAATGCATTTGCATATATCACACAGATTATACACAATTCTATTATGTATATCATCAACACTAAAAAGGCTGAACAGGATTTCATCAAATCACAAATCTTATATCAGAGAATTGCTCAAAATAAAGGTGTAGATGTTAATAACAATTCTTATTATAACGATTATTACGATAAGATGATTACATTAGAGCAAGTTGACAATATATATGATAAGTGCTTAAGTATTTGCAAAAAGAATAGTACAGACACAAAAATCTTAATTGAATATCAAGATAAAATCACAGATATTGATGAACTTGCAAACTTAAAAGAATTACAAAAACAATATAAGAATTTAACATTAAAGAGAATTTAAAATGGATGTAGATTTAAAATATGCAAAAATAGTAAAGGATTGCTTAGATTATATTGTAAAAATTAGAACTGAAAATCCAACGATGAAACTATTAGACATTATTCAATCATTTTGTTTTGAATATGAATTAGATGTAGAAGAAGTTGGAGATGCAATTTCTCAAGACTATTATTTTAAACAGTTGATTGAAGATGATATGAAGGTGTCTGAAGAAAAACTTGATAATCAAATTGCAGAATTGGACGATTGGTAAAAAATCGTCTATAATGATATTAAAACGCTGATAGATTAAGATTACTTAAGTTTGTGTATAGATATACTACAAATGCCTTAATATCGTTCTATCAGCGTTTTAATTCGATTAATCTTCAAAATGATCAGTGTTATTAACATTGTCAATCGGAACCTGAAGGTTCATATTTTTATCCGTTGATTTTATATAAATATAATAAATTATCGATACAATCAAAATGAATATTGATACAAAATTAAAATTAATAACATACGTTAGAAAAATGTTAGGTGCACCTCAAATTGAAATTGAAGTGTCTGACGATCAAATTTCTCAAATTATTTCTGATACGATTCAAATATTTACTGAAATCGCATACGGAACGTTAGAAGCAACTGCAGTTGTTCAATTTAAAGGTAAGGGCGATTATAAAATGCCTCCTACCATTACTAATATTATTAAAGTATCTAAAGGTAATTTTGGAAGCGGTGGTCTTTCAGGTTTCAATAATTTATATGGTTCTGATTTAGTTCCTGATATGTGGTCTGAACAATTCTTTACATCAGGATTAACAGGAAATATCTTACAAAATATTATTGTTGTTTCAAATCTACAAGCAACAATGGAAAAATATTTTGGTGATGATATTTATTATAATTTCAACCCTCACAAAAAAGTTTTACAGGTATTCGAACCATTTAACGGAATTGCAATGATACATTATAATTATGAATATATACCTGATGAAGTTGATGAAGTTTACAATCAAATGTGGGTTAAACGAATGTGTGTTGCAAAAACAAAATTGTTATGGGGTTCTGTTGTTGGTAAATATTCCGGAACATTAGTTGGTGGTGCAACTATTAACTATTCAGATATAAAATCAGATGCACAATCTGAAATTGATAAATTAGAAGAAGAATTAAAAGAGCGTTGGGAAGATCCTGCTCCTATGATGGTGTGTTAAATGTACATTCATAATACGATTAGAAAATATACTTTAGCATTATTGAATTTCTTTAATGAGTTAGAAATTCAGTATAATGACTCCAACGGTAGTATTATTAATAAAAAGATACCTATTATATATAGAAATAAAGAAAAACATTCATTAATGGATAAGTCTATTATTCAAGAATTAAATGGTAACATGAATGTACTACCTAGAGGCACATTATCAATTACACAATTCGCAAAATCTAGTGAGCGAAACACATCAAAGTATAATAAATTTGCATTTAAACGTGATGATTTGGATATGGATTATATGTATAATCCTGTTGCATATGATATTACTTATGATTTAAGTATTCTGTGTAGAGGAATGAACGAAGCATGTCAAATTATTGAAGAAATAGCACCAAAATTTAATCCTAATATCGCAATCGATGTTTGGGATGCAGATAATCTTAAAGAACCTTCAAGAATTCCTATACAATTATCAGATATTAACCCTGAAGTAGTTTCTTTAGATGAATATAGTGCTAACTTAATTCGTGTTACGGCAATCATAATCGTTTATGGCTGGCTATTCCCACCAATAAGAACATATAAAAAAGTTAAGAATTTTAACATGAATTTGGATATGGTAAATCGTGAACAGATTATGTTAGGATTTGATGTCATTGATCATGAACTTTACAATGCTAGAACTGAAATCAAAGCAAACCGTGATTGTGATTTTTATATCAATGTTATTGATTTAGTTAAAAATGATAACAAGGTTAAAGTTATTATTGATACTAATTCTAAGAAAAAGCCTAAGATTGATTTTAAATCTGAAAATTGTTTAATCTCGAATACCGTTGACGATACGTGTACTGTGAATAAAACTGATAGTGATACATTTACAATTTCATGTGTTGTTAAACTTTATGATGAAATCGTTACAATTTCTAAGGATTTTAGTTTTTAAATTTTACAACTTGAGAGAATTAGATGTGAACTGCTATTGACCTAAAGGTCAATAGCTTCTATTCACAATCAAATATTTGATTGTAGTTTAAGTTTACTATGGTTCGTGCTAACCTTCTCTAGTATATAGATAACGTTCTTTACTTACCTTCTTATAAAACTCATCTCTAATAAGATTGTCTATTTCATCTTCTGATACATTTTCATTATAAGCTGTTTTAATTCTTTGAACTAATACGTTTAAATCTGTAATCTTATCGATTACATCATACTCATAGTATTCTTCATCTGGTAATTCTTGAGAGAATGAATGACAAGTATAATTACAATCACGGTCTTGAATAGCTGTAAACTCGAAATCAAAAACATAGTACTCATTATTTTTAATGAGGGTAAATGTACCAGTACCAAAATCGGCACCTTGCTCATAATCGAAATCTACTTCATATTTCATATCTTCAATTTCCATAATTAAATCTCCTTATAACTGGTATTGAGGCACTGAGGTATTATCCTCAGATGCTTTAGGTTTACGCTTTTGTTTTTTCATTACTTGTTCTCCTTATAGCCATCTTGATTAACTTTTATATATTTAAAGTTTAACTCAATGTGTTTGTGAAAAATCACTTCAATATCATGTACCTGTTCTTTAGTGATAACCTGTTTTGTTACACAATCTAACATTGAGGCATTCATTACATTAGAAAGTTTTAGAGCAGTATCAGTATTGCATGAGTTTCCCATAAGGACTATTCCAATTATAAAACCTATGAACACTCCCAAAAATGTACTAGTAAAATAGTTCATTATTTATCCCTTAAACTGAATTTGTTGATATCATTGTTATAATAAATCTCTTTGTCTTTCAGTTCGTGGTAGCTATCACGCATGAAATCTAATAACTGGACAACTGTCTTTGGTCGTATAGTGCTGTATTTAACAATTTGTTTAATATACTCTAATGCAGTATAAAACCCACATTCAAAATACTGTTCATTCATCTGCTTTAATCTCTATATAGGTGTCTTTATATATAATTTCTGTAGATGCATCATCTCGTAATACATATTCAATACAGAAATCACCATATTTCTCTCTAAGCTCATTAATAGCCTTAACAGTATTATTATGTGTTACTGTTACAGAGAATAGCTTAGTTTCTATATTTGCTTCTATACAATATCCTACTGCTGGTATGTTATGGCTCTCTTTTATATACTTAGTCTCACTCTTGCATTCCCAGCCGTTTTTTGAATACCATTGTTCAAAAGACATGATATCTCTAAACTTTGATCTATTGTATCTCTTTGTCATTTCGTTAGGGGTAGCTGTATACCAAGCTGTATCTTTTTTGTACCATTCCCTAAAGTCTTCACCCCCTTTGGTATAGTAAGTTGCTAGATCATCACGGATATAATAATCAATATCTGGATGCTTATTGATATAACCATCAACATATGTATCAGTCTTTAATAATACAAAGGTCTTATTCTCTTCTTTGGCTTTTTTACAAAAGTAGAAAGTATCCCTTGATACTTCTTCGTTATTTACAATGTATCTCATTTTTTATTTCTCTTACTAAGCTTTATATTTAACTCTTACCAATTATCTCTATCTTCAATAGCTTCGATGCTAGTACGCACATCATCTTGAATATCACATAAACGGCTACGTGCTTCTTCGTATACCTGGTATTCTTCAGTCCCTTTTTGATAGTAATTACAAAACCATACCATACGCTCAATCTGCTTATTTAAATACTCATCATAAGCTTTCAATACTTCAAGAAAACTACCAGTGCTTTCTACTTCACTATTTAAGTGAATCAACACATCACCTCTTGGTAGTTGACTTATACCACGACTAATTTTCTTCCAACTCATAAAACTTTTCTTAACTTTTTATCAATCTGTTAAGCTCCAAAATCTTTAAATTTTGGCTCTTATTTTTGCTAAGCTCCAAATTTCACTATTTTTGGAGCTTAATTATTTAATGATTCCTTTTGCCAATAAGTAACAATTTCTACGCCTTGCTTGCAGTGCTGTGTTGGAAGGCATATACGCCATATTTCAACAGGTATTCTAACCCCTAAGCTATTGCAGTATTCTAAATGTTCCAATAAGCTAATACCTAAATAGCCTATAAGGTTTCCTTTTTTGTCAAAAACAGATTGACTTATACTGAAAGTTTCTTCGGCTCCAGCTTGTTGATCAGTGATAAAAAACTCATCTCCATGTTTACAAACATAACCGGCGTCATATTCTAGTAAGCTTGCATCAGGCTTTTCCTGAGTATCAAATAACTTAAATATTTTCATTCTTTATCCTCTTAACACATATCTCTACAAAATTAGATACACATACACTTTGGTCCCACCATGCTACTCTATAGGATTTATATTCTTTAGAATTAAGATTTTTTAGCTTTGTTATTGTAATTGTTACTCTCTCAGAATAGTCATCATCATAATAGGGATTCAATGACCAATCATTATAAAAAATTGATATAACCTTGTCTAAAAAAGCACCTTCTTTACATACCTTTAACTCTTCTAAGAAGTCAGATAGTAATGGTTCTTCTTGGCTCATTCTTTTACCTTTATCAATCTGTAAATAAACAAACTATTACGATAAATAAGAATACTAGCATAATAGCTGATGACATAATTGCCTCTTAAATTAAAACTGTGCTATAATACTTATGCATTGTTTGACATATATTATGTTCTTTTGCTCTCAGATATTGCATCAAGTACCCAACTCCATTGTTCTTGTTCCAGTTCTACTTTTACTTTCATTCTTCCACCTATATGATATGAATAATTAAAATATCTTCACGTGGTACGTGCTTTGGTTCGATAAGTTCTATCTCACGTTCCATCAGTGGGTACAAATGCTTTGGAACGTCTTCGCTAGTTAAGGTCCCTCCGAATAGGATACGTGTGTTCGTACCGTACCCCTGCTCCACCCGTATGTAAATAAAATTGTTTAGACACATTACAATATGTTTTAATTTAGGTAGCATTTCTCTCACCTTCTAAAAACAGCTTGTATCCCATCATCACTTACTAGGTGAATTTCGTCAAATTCAATGTCCGTGATTTTTCCATTTAGTATTCTATCTAAATCGTGGTCATACCAAGTAGCACGATTTTCTTTGATTTCTAAGACCTTGCTTTCATAACCTTTATGAAAAATACAGCGTTTTAATTTCAATTTTTCTGCTTGTTCTCTGTTCATTCTTCCACTCTCTCAAATCTGTACTTCTGTTTTACATCAGGATACTTTTCATGGTCCACTTCAGACATAAACATGTCTAAGGGACGAATACAAGGATCATCAATGGTGCTATTCTTGCCAGATGTATCATAATAAACCACCATCTTCTCTTTAGTTTCACTATGATGTCCTACTGCAAGAATTATGTAATAATTACCTTTAAAATGCTTATATATTTCAAGAGGCTTTGGTGCAGGTCTACTTGATAACTTCCTATACAATGCTTTTAATTCTTTTATATAATCTGTATCTCCTGATAAAGCCTCTTCATCTCCAACATATTACGTCACCATTCTCGTTACGTGTGAGTGGTCTGATGTTAGTTTCATCTTCAATTATATCTTTTAAGACTTCTATAACTTTATTCATAATTGTTACACCATTTAACATCCAGATAGATATATCCCTTTAGGGATATATGTGAATGGATGTACTTTCGTCCAAGTTAATTTCTATTTTAATTATATCTAATTTTTAAATAAAAGTAAAGAACTATTCTTGATTTTCGATATAATCTAATATTGTTTTCTCAGATACTTCACCTATGGTAGAAACAAAATATGCCTTAGTCCAAAGTTTGTGTTCCTTACACCAATAAAATTTCTTCATATATTCGTAATTCTGTTGGTACATATCATAAACAGATGTCTGTTTCATAATTGCTTTAGGGTAGATGTAGTTCACACTCTTAACAAAAATTTTTAAACAATTAAATAAGGATGAGGTTTTATTCAATTGTTTAAAAATTTTTGTTGTTATAAGAAAAAAGTTCTTGCTCGTATTATATAAATATTATAAATTTAGGTAAAGCATTAAAATGAAACTTGTTTCTCTAGAAAACATAACAAAATACAATGAATTACTGAATAAAAAGATTGTTAAATCAGTAAATTCTATAAAACCTGATGAAAATGGAAATGTTTTGCTAGGCACTGAGAAGTCAACCTTTAACAAGGTAGTCTATGACACCGGCTATTTCTCTATTGATACTGCACAGACCTATAACTTTGATCTGACAGGTTCAGATCTTGAGAATGCGTCTAAAGAGAATGTAAACGTGCGACTTGTCGCTAAAGTAACAACTGCTGGTGATGGTTTTGAAGTTGGTGATATAGCTCAATTAACTCCTACTATTGACCATGCAGCTACTTCTGGAGACCTTGACGTGTGTACTTATATACGTGGTAACACCTTTTATGTTTATTCAGGTAATAACGCAAGTCTTTCTATACGCAATGGAGTTTCTTGGTTAGAGAAAGCCAACGTACAAATAAAAGCAGTTTTAACTGCCTTTATCCCTGATGATGGCAGTATTCTACTTACAGCTGAAGATCAAACCAACACCTCTAAACTAATAGGTCTACCTGATGGTACACTAACTTGGAAAGATAAAAACCTTGTTAGAAGTGTCAACGGAGTTAACGCTGATACAAGTGGAAATGTAGTAATTAAAAGTGATGCTTCAAAAGCTGATAAGGACTTAACTAACATCAATAACATCGGTAAAATTACAATAGCACATAACGCAATGCCATCATTAGTCTATGATGATTTAACATTAGGCGCAAGTGGAACATCTTATACGGCACCATCTAATGGATATGTCTATATCGCTAAAAAAGCAACTGCAAAAGCTCAATATATAAATATTGAATCAAGTGGAAGACTTGCAGTTCAAATGGTTAGTATAGAGGGAGAGCAGGCTATTAGATGTTTCCTCCCGATCGCTAAAGGTGCGATTTTCCGTATCATTTATTCCTTAGGCGGAACTACTGAAACATTCCGTTTTGTTTACGCTGTCGGTTCGGTTTCTGAAAAGGTATAAGGGGGATAAGAAAATGAATTATTATGTACTTAACGAAAATGACGAAATAGAGCTTTTTGATACTGATAAAAGCCGTTTACAAACCACTTTGAAATTTAAGCCAGAATTAGCAGATAAAAAAATACATCAAATCACAAAAGAGATTATAGAACTTGATGGCAAATATGTATTTGCTGATGAGCACGAAAGCAAGTTACTAGAAAAAGCAAAATCTGAAAAGCTATCAGAGCTAACAGCGATAACAAGTAAATTTGACAATCAGCTTGCAAATAACGAAATGATTGTTGAGTCTAGTTTAGGACTTTCTATCAATGCAGACCTGAGAAGTCAGAATAATATTCGTGGTTTAATTTCAGTAGGACTTGAACCTGTTGATTTCGTTGACTCAGAAAATGTATCTCACTCTTTATCAATTGAACAGTTAAACACTCTTTTAAATGAATGTGCACTGAACGGTCAGAACTTATACTTACAGAAATGGTCATATAAATCACAAATTGAACAAGCTAAAACAGTTGAAGAACTTAACAAAATCGTGTTCAAATTTGAAATGAAAAATTTTAGTAAGTAATTTTAAAATATTATATAAAATCAACGGATAAAAATATGAAATTAGTTTCTTTTGAAAATCTATCAAAATATAACGAGCTGTTGAGTCAGAAAACTGTTAGATCTGTAAATTCAGTGAAACCTGATTCTAATGGTAATGTTACTTTAGATGTTCTTACAACTCCAGGTAATATTATTAAATGGGAAACCGACTTTTTTGATATTGCTCCACAAAAATTATTGTCTTTTGACTTAACTGGAACTGTTTTCGAAAATGAAGAACGTTCAGATATCAATTATAAATTGGTTGCAAAAGTAAAAAATGGTAATACAGATTTAAAATCTGGAGATATCCTTTTTACCGATTATAAAGACTGGAATGGTGCGATGGCTCATTATGAAATGGGTTCGTTTGCTTATATAAGAGATAAGAAATTATATATCAAGTTCGGTAATATGCCAAGTTTTATACATACACACGCCGATGGAAGTACGGAAAACGTAATAAATAAAACCGATGTTCAGTGTAAAATAATTCTTACTAAAGTTATCTCAGGTTCTAACGGTGAACTTGGCAAAACTCCAAATTCTATTACTAATATAGTGGGTGTAACTGATAATAGAAATCTTGGTGAAGTTTTCTACAGCGTTTTACCTATTGAATCATCTCAGGTTCATTTATTAGATGGTTCAGTTCTTACAGATGCAACAGAATTATACGATTATCTTGAAAGCATTAGAGATACGCACTCAGATTTATTCACTACAGATGAAGAGTTCAATTCAGAAGTCCAAAGTTCTGGTAAATGTAGTAAATTTGTTCTGAATTCTGATAAAAGTGTTAGAATTCCGAAAGGCGATGAAAATAACTATATTGTTATTAGAAGTTTTGATAAAAAGTTTGAATTTAATCAACCTTTCAGTTTATTAGAACCTAAGTGGTCAGATGTTCCATTAAATAATCTTTCATGGTTATTATCAAATGGACAAGTAAATTCATCTGAAAATTATCCAAGTGTTTATGAACTTCTTTTAAATGAATATAATAACGGTGAATTAAAAACAGAAACTATTTCTGGAACTGTAATTCAGTATAAGCAGCTTGGTGATGGTCGCAAGATTGTAACTGATAAAACAGCGTACGAAAGTATTTTGAAAAATACGGGTACAGCTTGGTATTATCTATTAGATTTAGAAGCAAAAACATTCGTATTACCTCAAACTAATGGTTATATGAAGTTTGGTAATTCTAATCAATTTATTAAGCAAAGTTTACCTAATATTAAAGGTCAGACAGGATGGGTACAAACTTCAGGTGATGATGCGACAACTGTTCCATTCTCAAAGTTATTGACATCAAGTTATGGCTCAACATCAGGAAATGGCTCGTCATATCCTGCAAAATTTACCCGTATAGGTTTTGATGCATCTACTTATTCTGATATTTACGCTGATGACGCTAACGTTAATCCAAATTCTGTTCAAGGTTATTTGTACTTCTATGTTGGTGAAGCCATAAGACCTGCAAATATAGTAGATCTAGGAAATTTTAAAGATTCCGTAGACATTGACATTGGTAATCTCAAGAATTCTGTTTTAAGTTTGAAGAGTAATATTTCAACAAACGCATTTCCTAGTGATAAATACGTAGAACTAACAATCCCGACTTCTGGATCAACACTCAAAGCTCCTGCTAATGGTTGGTTTGTATATCACTCATTATACAGTACTAATACAAACGATTATATATACATGAGTTCAGCTACAATGTTTTCTAAATATTGTTGTTCTCAAACGAGAGATTTATCAGGCAGAGGAGTTACTTCAATGCTTGCAGTTAAAAAGGGTGATTCAGTTTATATTGAATATGTTGAACATGCACAAGAAAAGTATTTCACTTTCGTTTATGCAACAGATCAAGATATAGAGGAATAGTAAATGTTTTATATAGAAAAAGATAATAAAATAATTTTATCAGATTCAGATTTAGAAAGACTTAAAAATACTATTAAGTTTATTCCAAACTTAACAGAATCTGATATTAAAGAAACAGATAAAGAAATTGAAAATGGAGTATTTACTGATACTCTAGAATATCTTGAAATTAAACGTAAAGAACTCCTAGATACCCTAAGTGAAGAATCTAAGAAACTAAATAATCGTGATAATCCATCTATGTACTTAACAAGTTCACTAGGATTCAGAGTTAATGCAGATCCAAAATCTATTGATAATGTAGATTCACTAATATCAATTGGTGATGAAATAACTCAGTTTATGGATTATGACAATGAATTACATGAACTTTCTTTAGATGATCTTAAAGTGATAAAATTAGAGATTCAGAAGAATGGATGTAATCTGTATAAGCAGAAATGGGATATGAAGTCCAGAATCTTAAACGCTAAAACTTTGGATGAATTAAACTTTGAAATTAAGTTTGAAATGCTTGATTTTATGAATTAAGACTAAAAAATTCCTGAATTTTGAAAATATTTGAAACTCAGGAATTTAAAAACTTTGTTCTATTCACGTTTTAGTTTCTTTAAAATCTTTTCTTTATTTAAAGGCTTTTCAAAGATTTTAACATCTTTTAAATCATAAAAATCATGCATTGTTTCCTCTAAAACAAAGTACAGATTTAAAACACCTCCAGAATGAACTGCTAAAAAACCACCGGTCTCTGAAAGTTGATATTTAACAGCGCGTTCTAAACAGAACTGAGCAGTATTTTTAAGTTCTTGAATATCTGGAATATACGATTTATATAAAATCAACGGATAAAAATATGAACCTTCAGGTTCATATATACAGATTTTATATAAATAAAATATATTTAATATTTTAAAATTTGGTAAGATTTGTTGTAGACAACAAACTCACCGAATTTTAAAAGATTGATAGCTGAGTTATAATCTCTATCTATTATATTACCACATTTACACTTTAGTGTACGATTGGTAACATCTTTCATTTCTGAATGAATTTCTCCGCACTTAGAACAGATCTGAGAACTTG
>JBGVCU010000026.1:0-4602 GCA_045119035.1 Bacilli bacterium
ATAGACAATGACATTTCCAAATTTCTCAGAATTCTGTTCTAACTTTTTGAGAAAATAACTCCATTGTAACAAACCTACAGATTTTCCATGATTTCCACCTTTGGTGGATGTTTTGGAGTCTTTGTAAGAAGTTCTCTCAGACATTTCATGCAGATCTAAATCTTCAAGTACAATCAATTCATTATGTTGACATAATGACCTTGATAACTTGTTAATATAGTCAACCTGAATATTATGAACTCTTTCGTGCAGTTTGTTACATTTTATCGTTAAACGATAAAGTTTAACAGAGGTCTTACGCTTTTTCTTAGATTTGTTTCTCATCTTTGAAATAGTCGTATTTAAAGAATCAATCTTCTGTTGAAGTGATTCCATCTTAGATCTCTTTGTTGAAAACCTTGGTGCCTTCGCACCAAAACTATCAACAAAGAAGTCTTTAAGAGAAAAATCTAATCCTATATGTTTATTATCTTTACGATCTTCGTAAACTCTATTGACTTCAATACATAATGAAATCGTATAAACTCCAGTTTTAGTTCTTTTAACTATTGCTGATTTAATTTTACCATTTAAAAATTCGGATTTAATATTTTTACATCTGAATTGAACTTTTCCTATTTTTGGTATCTTTACGTAAGATTTTGACTTACAGTCATGATTATACGAAAATTTTACATTATTACTATAAAAATAATCTGAATGAGACTTTTTAGATCTAAATTTAATTAAACCTACTTTTTGACCTTTTGATCTTTTTGTTCTATTGATTTTATTGGTCTGTTTAAATTTATAAAGAACCTGTTGAACAGTCCATGAATAAGAACCTTTAAGAAATTCGTACTCAGTACATAATTCCTTATAATCCTTATAATTTGGGATTCTTTCTTCTTTAAGTGCTTTTAAATATTCTTCAACATATTTGTTATAAATGAATCTCGCATCATTTAAATGTTTATTTAAAAGCAATTTCTGAGTAGGAGTAGGAATTAGTGTTAACACTAAACCTCTATTATTTTTCTCAGAATTGTTCCTTTTCAATTTAGAATGCCTTTTTATTTTGTTTTATTTATAATATAATTATTTAAAAGTACAACGTCTGTATATATGAACCTGAAGGTTCATATTTTTATCCGTTGATTTTTATAAACAATTAGGACTTTAATCAAAGTCCTAATTAGCATTTTAGTATATAATAACTATAAAAATCATATTCCTAAAATCGAATTCCAATCTGTTTCTTTAGGTTTATCATGTTCTTTTATAATATTCATATCCTGTTTGTGAACTTCTTTGATTTCGTTATTTGCAAAATTTTCGGATTGAATTTTATGTTCATTTGATGTAAAGCCCGACACAATTTCGTTATTTTCAACAATATCTGTAAATCTCATTTTAGGATAGTCAATATTCATCATAAAGCTATCAGTAATACCTGTATAACGATTTTTAGTAAATTTAACAAGAATTTCAGATTTTTGTTTCATGTCTTCGGTTTGCAATAAAAATGCCATCATATCAGCTGTCATCGATGTTCCTAACGAATCAGAAATTGCAGAATTATCAACACCATCAGCTTTATTAACTGCACTACGATTTAACTGACTTGCTGAAATAATCGGAATTTCAAGTTTTACTGCTTGCGCTCTAAACTCCTCACCAATACTTTTGATATATGAATATAATCCAACATTTGGTGATAGTATGTCTGATTTCGCAATACCGAGATAATCAATAAAAACAACATCAAATTTGATATTCTTTTCAACATTGAATTTCTCAATTAAGTCTGCAAGCATTAAAGCAGAAAAAGAACCGGCTGGATATTCTTTTACAAATAATTTACCACAATTTCCTGACATTTTGTATTTGTTATATGCAGTAATAATATCATCTTTAGTAGTCGGATTTCTTTCAAGTTTATCTAATTCGCCTTGTGTTTTTGATAAATCTCTAAAACTGTTTACATCAATATCAAAAATATTAGCCTGTATTCTTTTGATAACTTCGTAATCAGACATTTCTAACGATATAAATAAACAGTTTTTACCATGCTGTAACATTCCAGACATTAAATCACACATCATAAGTGATTTACCAACACCCTGTGATGCTAAAATTACATTTAATGTACCCGGCAAAAATCCACTTCCTAATCTTTTATTCCATGATTGATGTGTAGTTTTAACACCATATTCACGTTTTGAATAATATTCAATTTGTTTAGCAATGTCATCAAAATCCAAACCTAAATCAGAATCTACTTGAATTTTTGCTCTTTCATCAAAAAGTGAAATGCCTTTCTGAACTTTATCATCATTTCGTTCTTGCTCACCTTCCGCAATCATAATGCACGCTTTTTGAGCAATGCTGTCTTTGATGTATTTTACAGTTTCATCTACCATGAACTGTGTATTTTTATTTAATTCTGTATCTTCTACTTTTTTAATTGAGTCTAAGATTGATTTCCTTAATTCTGAATTAGGAACATTTTTAACTAAGTCCTGCAATGCAACTAATTGCGGCTTTTCTCTATACTTTGTGTAATAGTTTTTTAATAATGTATAAAGTTTTACATTACCAATTTGTGTAAAATACTCATTTTTTAATAAATTAAAACATTTATTAAAATATTCACCATCATAAATTAATGATTTTAAAATAGAAGTTTCAAACATAGTTTCCTCAATGATTGTTTTTTTTGTAATTATAATATTATATAATAACAATATCAATGAAAATATTTAAATATGATTTAAATAAAAAGTATTTCTTAGCATTTAAACTGTTTCAACAAATTGCAATAATATAAATTATGCAGTACAATTAAGGTAGTGAGGAAAGTAACATGAAGATTAATAAAGTTGCAGAAATTCTATTTAACTACGATTTAAATAATCCTATTGTGTATTCAGTTATAATGATTGATGATATGCAACGTTGGACTGATGAAGGTGAATGGGAAACTTTAAAATCAGTAAAGCAGTTAGTTAAAAATTTGAAATATTTAGAAGAGAAGTATAATACAAAGTTCGATTATGAAAGTTTAAAATCTTTAAAGAAAAAGGATTTTAAAAATACCGATTTTTACAATATTAGCAATATTTTAATCAATCAATTTATAAATACATTTAAAGATTTGTTTAAAAATCCTAAAGAAGTATTGTCTAAATATGAAATTTACTGATTACCTGTCAACAATTACTATTGTTTTTAATCTTAACGAGTCTAAAAGTACGTATGAAATAAGTACAAATATTGTCAAAACGGATACAGATAAGATTAATAACGTAATAAATTTTATCAAATTGATAAACAGTAAATATCCAAATAAACTACAGATTGCAAATACGATTAAAAACAATCAGTGTATGAGATTGGTTCACGATCTTGATACTTTTAACAAAGTAAAGAAATTAGATAAAGAAAAATTTATTAAAAATCTAAACAATGATATGTTTGTTGCATGTGAACCAAACAAATCAGAATTCGGAAATGGCTACGTTTATATATTCAGGCATAAAGATAAAAATGATAGAAAAGATATTTATCTTAAATTTCAATTTTTAGACAAGTCAAAAACAAAGAAATACTCTTCTATTTTACCCATTAATAACATTATTCACATTGACGATTTAAAAGTTATAGTTAGGGTGATTTCTTGTCATCCAAATCGTTCTATTTTTCAAATAAAAAAGAAATATCAAAAATAAAATATTGCCTTTATTATATTATTAATATATAATTAAATTGTAAAGGGAAATGTGAGGAAGTATTATGAAATTTTACCTTGTTTTATTTGCACTATTAGTTGAAGTTGTTATAATTGCATTTGATCATGATTATAAAGTCGCATATGTTGATACACTTGGTGAGTGTAAATATACCGAAGTTAATGGTAAGTTTTACACTTGCAAATTGTATGACAATACCTACGAAAAGGTTTATGTTGCACCTTGTTTAAAAAAGGTAAATAAAGATGGGGTAAAATCATCTGATGAAAAATGCAGAATGTCATATGAAAATTAAGAAATTAAATTATGTTAAAATGAAAAATGATGATATACATTTTTTATATGTTAAAAATCACAAATTATACGAATATGATTGTGGTCACTCAAAAGTGATTAGTAACAATTCGTTTGATGATGTACAGGATTGTGATGATTACATAACATCATTATACGATGCATCTATTGTGAATTCTTTAATGTGCTGTGTTCATAAATCTAACATTTATATGTTGTCATATTCGTGTGATTGTGCATTAGTTAGTTTATTAATTTTTAATGTTAATGAACAGAAATTTAACGAAATTATTAGTATAGATAAAACTAAGTTAAAAGAAAAAGAAGATTATTATATTGTGAAAGAAATAATTAGAAGATTTCTGTGAAATCGTTAATGTGCCACGTTTAGAAATTGAAGTGTGCCTGTAAGAACAAATGAAAATTGAAGATGTTTTAAAACAACTTTTTATAAAATGTAAAGTTATTATTCTACGTAAATATCTACATTTAAAAGAAGTCAATGAGTTTCCTGTTTTACAGGAAATAATTGATAGAGGTCTTTTGTATAGACCATATAGAATTTCATTCTATTAAA
>JBGVCU010000027.1:0-3082 GCA_045119035.1 Bacilli bacterium
AATAACCTCTTCTATTGGTTCCTTCATCACTGCAAGATTTAAATAATCAACCTCAAAATCTATATTCTCGATAAAGCAGGTGGTATTAGCTTCCATTCTTTCAATGGTAAGCTTTTGCTCTTTTGAAAAATTATTCTCCCACCATATACGTAAAAGCAAATTATCCGCTTCAACATCGGTTTCAATGGATAATTTAGAAATTGGATTGATATGATTCTGAAGGATTGCAAAATTTACGCATTCTAAAACTTCAACGAGAATATTTATGCCCATATGAACACCCTATTGCTCTTTAATTTTTTATTAATAATATTTGTAACTCTAGTTTCCAAGATAGGAAACAACCATAACCCCTGATTCACTCAAGGTTGCACGCTCTTTAAAAACTTACATTAATTTTTTAAGCCTCTTTTAGGTAATTAAAAAGGTTCTGCATGTAATCATTTAGACCTGTAAACCACAAAGAAAGCTCGCCTTTTATTATTGTTGCAGTTTTTTCTTTGCAGTTTTCTTTTAGAACTCCAGCTTTATCTAATATTTCTGGTAGCTCTTTAACTTTTTCAATTAAAGTGTTAATTGCTACAATAAATGGGATATCAGGCATCTGTTCTACACCGTTTCTAAATATTTCACCATAGGAACGATAGTCTTCTTCAAGTCTACGATCTAATTCTAAAATTATGTATCGTATTGAAGATATGGTTACAAATGCAAAGCTATTATCATAGCTACGACCATATGATTCTGAACCTAATTTGAAGTATTGCTTATGGGCTTTAAAGCTAGTTTCGATGAACCATCTTCTTGAATAGTATTTAACGATATCTTCATCACTAAGGTTGATATCAGTACTTAAAATTGCAAGATATTCTCGTTTAATATTACGGTTACGGACAAATACCATTTTCACATCTATACCATTTTTAGTTTTAACAACGGCAGAGCAAATAATTGATCTTTTGCTTTTGTTTGGTATTTTTTGGAATAACTCGTGAAGGGTGCATAAGTTACCGTTATAGTTATATACTTGCGTTAAAGCTTTTACCATACCAATAACATGAAGACCTAAATCATTGATTTTCTTTATGAATGGTTCTGTGGTAAACCAACTATCCATAAGTACATAATCAGCTTTAATTCCCATATTTAAAGCTTCTTGAATCATATTGATAGCAACAATTGGTTTCTTAAGCATTGATTCAGCTCTACGCTTATAACCACAAGTTCTTTTATCAATATTAGAACGAGCTTTAACGTAAATGTTTTTCATATTGGAAGATGATAATAAAGCATTTAGCATAGGAATATAGCTAACACCATCGGTCCAACCGATTTGTAAATCGGTAAAACCTCTGATAAAAGCCTTTCTTACATGATCAAACACATTAGCAAGAAGCTCAACATGTTTTGCTTTTGCTCTTTCTAACATCGTGTCATCAATAATGAAGCAGGTTTTACGGTCTGAATCATTAAGAGTCATGATGTATGTAATAACTACCTTAGCTAGCAATAAATGGAGTTTTCTCCAGTTATTGTGAATACTACCAATAAAGTTATAAATGGTAGTTTTTGGGCAACAAATATTAAATTTCTTATGGGAAGTATAGTTACCATAAATGGTCTTATTGTCTAAGAAGAAACAAGAGTTGAAAATCATGACAAAGAGCTGAAAAACAGAAGCACCATAATTTTCTCTTTTTTTGAAACCAGCAGATTTAAGCAATTTACTTAAATGCACTTTTTTGAATAACTCATCTAAACGAGAATTGAAATTTTGTTGGTTTTGTGATACATTATCCATAGTATGTTCCTTATGTTAAGTTGTTGATTTTACTAGTATATTATAACATTTGGAGCATACTTTTACCATCAAAAACTTCTTATTTTTCCGTTCAAAATCCCCTTAAACAGACCTTTAAAATCACCATTTTTGCAGTAAAAAATTAATGTAAGTTTTTAAAGAGCGTTCAACCTTGAGTGAATCAAGGTTTACACGTAATTTCCATCTTGGAAACTAGAGTTATGAACTTAAGTACCATTAGTTTAATCAAGTTCTCAATAGCTTTCATATTATGAAGTTATGAAGAATAGTTCGCTAGAGATTTAAATTTTTGAAAATGTTTTTTTTAAATTACCAGCGATACATAATTTGTTTTATAAAAATTATGATATAATGCTTATATAAACTTTAATTTTATGTGGCAATCGATAATCAAGCAAAGAATACTAATATCCAATTAATAGATTTCAATAAAATTTGAGCATAAATTTTCAAAATTTTTTTTGTACTTGTTTAAGTACGATTATTGAGTTAAATGTTTAAGAACATTGGGAATTTTTATATGTCTTTAGAACAAAATGTTACTAATAATAGTTTTTATCGTTTAGTTGCAAGAAGAAATCTTGAACCATTTGTTGATAAGACCGATTTTATTGCTCAATTAAATTTTTTTGTTGATTCAACTTCTTCAAGATTTCAAGCTGTAACTAGACCTAGAAGATTTGGAAAAACAGTTACAGCTAAAATGCTTGAACTTTATTATTCCAATAATTATCAAGCAGAAGATGTAAAAGAAATATTTGCTGGTTTAAAAATTTCACAAGACCCAAGTTTCTTAGAACATCTAAATAAATATACAGTTATTTATTTAGATATGAATGCTATAAATCGTGATTTCGAAACCTATATAAATCCTGAGTCAGACCATATTCTTGGTGTCGATGACTTTGTAGATTTCATTAAATATTTTGCTATTAAGTTACTAAAAGAAAAAGATACCTTAAAAGATTTTTTTGAAAAAAATAAATTTGTAACTAACATTGATTTAGCTAAGATAATCAAGACTATAAATAAAGAATTACATGAAAACTTTATTTGTATAATTGATGAATGGGATTTAATTTTTAGAAATTTTAAGGATGATTTGAAACTTCAGTATAAATTTATAGATTGCCTTAATGGTTTATTTAAAGCAGAAGATCTTGGCGGGTGTTTTTCCCTTGTCTACATGACTGGTATTCTTCCAATTAAGAAGTATGAATCTCATTCCTTATTAAATAATTTTAAAGAATACAATATGCT
>JBGVCU010000028.1:0-10093 GCA_045119035.1 Bacilli bacterium
ACAACAAATCTTACCAGACTCTTGGGAAGGAACTCTCGGAGTATAAAGCTTTTAAGTGTTTAGATTTTCAAAATCAAAAACACTTAAACTACAATCAGATATTTGATTGTAAATAGAAGCTATTGATCTTTAGATCAATAGCAGTTCACAAATACAATACAATATAAATATAATATAATATAAATATAAAAAATATCAAAGGTTTTTAAATGACTAATCGTATTTCAGAAATAAAAAATACTATTGGTGCAGGTGCAAGAAGTAATAAATTTAGAGTTTACTTTTCTTTTCCAGATGTTATTGATATTTCAACAACAGGCATGACAAGAGAAGCAAATGTATTGTGTTTTTCATCTTCATTACCTGAACGCACTGTAGGTCAGATTGAGGTGTGGAACTTAGGAAGAAAACTAATAATTCCTGGTGACACCACATTCCAAAATAACTGGGATTGTCAATTCTACAATACTGAAGAGCATAATTTACGTCGTGCATTTTTAGCATGGCAAAAAGCATGTGATCACGCAGAAACTGGTACACACACAGGTGATCCTTCAGCAGTAATGACAACAATGAAAATTGTTCAATTGGATTCAGCAGAAAATGAAACGGTTGTATATGAATTACACAACGTTTATCCAAATGTAGTAAGTTCTATTGAAATGGATCAGGCATCAGAAAGTACTGCGATTGAGCAATTTACTGTTACATTCTCATATACTGATTGGGTTGTTGGAACTGATGAAAATAACGATCAACCAAGTATGTATAATTCTGCAACCAGAAATGCGGTTTCCTTAAATAATTAGAGGTAATTATGCAATTAGAAAGTATTAAGAATATTTTAAATCAAGACTCTTCTAATTTTGATAACGAACTTAGAGAGCAGTTAGAAGATGCATTAAAAAATCATCCTAAAGTACTAAGAGCAAGACGTTTAACAGAAATTTACTCAAGAATTACGGAATTAAATTCTGAAATTTCAGATTTGTTAAGAGAAGCTAAGTCCTTAGATGAAGACAACACAATTCCTGAGACGGTAGATGACACACCTATTGAAGATTGTGAAAACGTTGAAGTTGAAGATGAGGTTGCTTCTCAGGCTAAGTTTTTAGATAAAGATTTTAAAGACAATATTTTTAACTCTGTTACAGATGCTGACGAACAAGTTGAAGACAACACTGATGAAATTTTAAAGGACAAAACAAATGGCTAAGTTGATGTTTGATACTGATGCCAAAGAATTAGGTGTTGAGATTAATGAATCACTTAACGAAAGTGGTGTCAAGCAAAAGAAATATAAAATTAAAGGTATTTTCACAACAATAGGTGAGAAGAACAGAAATGGTAGAATTTATCCAAGAAATATTTGGGTAAATGAAGTTGATCGCTATCAAAATGAAATTAAAGGTGGAACCATAAACACCTTAATGGAATTTGAGCATCCAGATAGAACCGAAATTGATCCTATGCAGGCAGTTGCTAAAATTGAATCTTTAAAGATTGATGGCGACTATGTAATAGGTGAAGCTGTTTTATTAGATAACGATAAAGCAAATCAACTCAAATCATTAATTGATAACAAGATTAAGATTTCAGTTTCATCACGAGGTGTAGGTAATTTAAATGGTGATACAGTTAACGAATATCATTTGATTACATATGATATTGTATCATATCCATCTGATTATAACGCAACGATGAATGGTGTTTGTGAAAATTCTCGCTTATGCGAGGGAATTGTACAAGGTAAGGAGTACGTTCAAAATGAGTATGGAAAGTTCGTTGAAAGTTCTCCAAATTTAACCTTAGAAGAAAAGCAGGAAGTTATTAGAAATAAAGTAAATAGCTTCTTAGACAATTTATATAAATAATATAAAAATTCGGAGAATTAAATGGCTTTAGAAAGTTTAAAGGAAAGTTTTGGTGATGCTTTTACACCAGAACTTCAGCAGGAGTTAGAAAGCAAGATTGATAATCTTGTTGAATCTCGTGCTCAGGTCATTGCAGACGAAAAAGTACAAAATGCAAAAACTGAGTTGAATACTAAGTGCGAAGAATTCAAATCTAAGCTGGAAGAAGAGTCTAAGTCTATCGTTAATGAAAATCTGAATAAATTAAACGATACAATCAATAATTATGTTGATCGTGTTGTTGATGATTTCATTAACGAGCATTTAGAAATCTTCACAGCAAATGAAGATGAATTGAAGAATACCGCAATAAAAGAGTCTGTATCAAATGCTTGTAAGATTGCAGGTATAACACTATCAATGATCGACGAAGGCATTTCTGAACAGGGTATTGCATCTGAGCGTGAAAATAAATTAAAGCAACAATTAACTGAAACTCAAAATGAGAATTTTGAATTAAAGCGTAAGTTAATTGAATCTTATAAGATGGGTGTAATTTCTGAATTGTCTTACGACTTAAACGAAGATGCTCAAAAGAAATTTGAAAGAATTGCAAATGATGTAGAATTCTCTAAAAATCGTGAGTATGTAGATAAGTTAAAGTCAATTAAAGAACGTTTAGTTGAGGATGATCCTTCAGCATTAGTAAGTTCAAAAGAAGACGAGTTAAATGAATCATTAGAAAATGCTAATGAGCAAATCAAAGAACTTAAAGCAACTAATGAAAAGTTAATTCAAATTGGAATTATTAATGAATTAGGTAATGACTTAAATGAAAGTTCAAGAGCTATTTTTGAACGCAAAGCATCAAGAGTAGAAGTACGTTCTGATTTTGATTACTACAACAAGTTAAAGTCAATTAAAGAACGTTTAGTAGAAAGCAATCCTTCAGCATTAGTAAGTTCAAAAGAAGACGAGTTAAATCAGTCATTAGAAAATGCTAATAAACAAATCAAAGAACTTAAAGCAACTAATGAAAAGTTAATTCGAATGGGCGTTATAAACGAATTAAAGTGTAATCTATCAGAGTCTGACGCAAGACATTTTGAAAGAAGGGCATCACAAGTTCGTTATACAAATGCTAGAGATTACCTAAATGAAATGAAGAATCTTCGTGAAGAATATAACGATTGTTCAGAAAAAACTGAAGAATTCTTAAATAGAATTGGCGAGCTTGAAGCAATAGTAAACGATTTACAAACTGAAAACAGGGCATTAAAGAAAAAGAATGATCAGTTAATTCAGCAAGGTGTAATCAATGAGCTAAAAGAAGGCTTAACTATCGTTGAAGCTGAAAAATTCGAGAAGTTAGCAAAAGATATTCCATTTGCAAAAAATAAGGATTATTTTGACAAACTTAACGAATTAAAGAAAACGGTTTGTGAACATCAACCTGAAGTAGAAAAAACAAAGATTGAAGAAGCAAACGTAAATGAGAGTTTAAGTGATTTATTAGTTGAAGGGTTAAACTCTCTTGATAAGACTGTTAGAAAGAAGCCTGTACATTCATTACAGGATATGCTAAACGGTCTATAAAGTATTAAACTAGGCAACATTCTGCCTAGTTTAATAAAAATATTATTTTTTATAAATAATATAAATATTACAACAAATATATAAATTATTGGAGTTTAATTTTTTATGAACATTACGGGCATTAATGAATCTTTCTCAAAAGATTACGCTAAGTACCTATTAAGCGAGACTGCTGTAAAGGATGACAAATCATTACGTCCATTACAGGAGCATTCAAAGGCTGAAATTATACAGTTAATTTCAAATGCTAAGGATTACATGAATGAGTCTTCAGCTAATGGTTCTTTAACTGCTGATATTGCACCATTCTTTGCATATATCACACCTTTAATCAGACGTATTCATCCAACTTTAATTGCTAACGAGTTGTTAGGTGTTCAGCCATTAAAGGCACCTTTAGGTTACTTATACGCTATTGTTAACGAGTATCTAGGTGATGGTAATCATCAGGTAGATAACGGTGCAAGAGCAGCTGGTGCAATCTATGAATTCTCATCAGACGATGCAGATAAAATCAATGCAGCAATTACTGATGGTTCTTTAAAGATTGGTGAAACCAAGATTGACGATTCAGTAGTATTATATGTTGAAGAAGGTAAGGTTTTAGTTTCAGTTTCTGCTGATGCACAGGGTGTAAATAACACTAAGAATGTTGGTGATAAGGTTACACTGGGTAATGCAACTGACGTTACAATTAAGAGTGTATATACCAATGAGTCTTCATTTGGTCACATCTTAAAGAACTTCTCAGGTCCATATACTACCTCAGAGGGTGAGCAGCTATCTGACAGCATGCGCGAGATTGGTTTCGCATTAGTTAAGAAGAACGTTGAAGTAGTAACTTCAAAGTTAAAGACTAAGTACACCCAGGAATTATATCAGGACTTAAAGGCAATGCATGGTTTAGAGGCTGATAGCATTCTTCTTGACCTACTTGCTTATGAAATCCAGGCTGAAATTGACCGTCGTGTAGTTGACTTTGTTAAGGACAATTCAACATGGTTACCAGATACTGTTGGTTTTGGCGCACAGACTAATGCACAGGTTCCTGATGGTCGTTGGGAGATTGAGCGTTATCGTGCACAGGCAATTCGTATCTCAGCTGAGTCAATTAGAGTTGGTTTAGATAACAAGCGTGGTCAGGGTAACGTACTACTTGTTTCACCAATGGTATACACTATGTTACGTGAAATCGGTAATTTCAATGTTGCACCTGTTAAGTCAGATTTAACCTTACCTGTAAGTGGTGGTTTAGCTGGCACATTTGATAACCGTTATAAGGTTGTTGTTGATCAGTATGCTAAGGATGAGTTCTGTACTGTACTTTACAAGGGTAATACTGAACAGGACGCAATGGGCTTCTATATGCCATATCAGGCAGTACAGTTCACAAAGGTAACTGATCCAAATTCAGCACAGCCTGCTGTTATCGCACAAACTCGTTATGCTCTAACCACTGTACCAGGTGTTGCCGACGGTGGTAAGTCAAACGATCGTGCAAAGCAGTATGCTCGTTCATTTGGTATCAACTTTGCAAATACTGTATTAAATCACTAATTTTTAGTGTAAATGAAAAGCTCTCAGTTGTGAGAGCTTTTTAATACTTGGAGAATAATATGCTAATTTCGACTGATTATGATTTAGATCAAGTACAAGACATGCTTTGGGGTGGTGCTGAAGATACGTTTAGAGAAATTCGCGACTTAATAGATGATAACACTTTTGAAGAGATTCTTTTAGAGTATTTTAGTGTAAGTTATGATGATCCTATTGATCTTACAGAATTAAACGATCTTTTTAGACATAATGATATTGATGAGTTAAAAGAGCTTTTTGGTGTTGAAGACGACGAAGATGATGAAGATGATGAAGATGATGAAGTAGAAGAATCAACAAACTTCTACAAAACTTACAAATCATTAAAGGAACGTCGAAATCGTCTTTGCGAAAATAGAAGACATTTAAGATGAAAATTACGCCATCTATAATTTTTTAAGCACTCTATATAGAGTGCTTTTTTTATAATACAATTTTTTTAAACATGTAAACAATTTTTGTTATTTTTTAATTGAGAAGATCGATATTTCTTGCTTCCTTGAATAGCAGTCATTTTAACATATTTTGTGCCATCTGTTATTTGAAAAATAATCCGTTTATTTTCCTTGTTTCTACAATTCTAAAAAAATTCCAATATAACACGTCAAAAACGCTCATAGATTAAGATTATATAAGTTTATGTATAAATATACCATAAATGCCTTAATATCGTTCTATGAGCGTTTATGATCGTTTTTGACGTGCTATAGACGATTTATAATATTTTTTAAAATAATTAAATAAAGTTGTTGTATTGTGAACTACTATCGACCTGAAGGTCGATAGCTTCTATTTACAATCAAATATTTGATTGTAGTTTAAGTGCTTTTGATCCTGAAAAATCTAAACACTTAAAAGCTTTATACTCCGAAAGTTCCTTTCCAAGAGTCTTATTTTGAAAATAATATTCTCCAGCTTTTAAAAGATTAATAGCTGAATTATGATCTCTATCAATAATGTTACCACATTTACACTTTAGTGTACGATTGGTAACATCTTTCATTTCTGAATGAATTTCTCCACATTTAGAACAGATCTGAGAACTTGGAAAGAATTTGTCTACATAGACAATGACATTTCCAAATTTCTCAGAATTCTGTTCTAACTTTTTAAGGAAATAGTTCCATTGTAACAAACCTATGGATTTTCCATGATTTCCTCCCTTGGAGGAAGTTTTGGAATCCTTATAAGAAGTATGTTCAGACATATCCTTAAGATTCAAATTTTCAAGTACTATCAATTCATTATGCTGACATAAAGATCTTGATAACTTGTTGATATAATCAACTTGAACGTTATGAACTCTTTCGTACAATTTGTTACATTTTATCGTTAAACGATAAAGTTTAACAGAGGTCTTACGCTTTTTCTTAGATTTGTTTCTCATCTTTGAAATAAGAGTATTTAAAGAATCAATCCTTTTCTGAAGTGATTCCATTTTAGATCTCTTTGTTGAAAACTCTGGTGCTTTCGCACCAAAACTATCAACAAAGAAATCTCTTAATGAAAAATCTAATCCTATATGTTTATTATCTTTACGTTTTTCATAAACTTTATTGACTTCAATACATAATGAAATCGTATAAACTCCAGTTTTAGTTCTTTTAACTATTGCCGATTTAATTTTACCATTTAAAAGTTCAGATTTAACATTTTTACATCTGAATTGAACTTTTCCTATTTTTTGGAAGGTAAACGTAAGATTTTGACTTACAGTCATGATTATACGAAAGTTTTAAATTATTACTATAAAAATAATCTGAGTGAGATTTTTTAGATCTAAAACGAATTAATCCTACTTGTTGGCCTTTTGTTCTTTTAGATCTATTAATTTTATTTGTCTGTACAAATTTACAAAGAACACGTTGAAGGGTCCATGAATAAGAACCTTTAAGAAATTCGTGCTCCGCACGTAGGTCCTTATAATCTTTATAATTTGGTATTCTTTCTTCTTTAATAGCTTTTAAATATTCTTCAACGTACTGATTATAAATGAATCTGGTACCATTTAAATGTTTGTCTAATAGCAATTTCTGAGCATTATCAGGCTTTAATTCAAGAACTAAACCTCTGATATTTTTCTTAGAAATTTTATTTTTCAATTTATAATACCTTTATCAATTTGTTATCTAAAATAATTATAATACATATTTCAAGAAAAATAAACATATTTTTAAAAAAAATTTTAAAATACATCCATTCATATATGTCCCTAAAGGGACATATCTTTCTGGATGTTTATTTGTAAATTAAGTCAACCTTTTAAGAATTTTACAAAGAATTAAAATTCATATTCTCTACTTTTAACCTTAAAGTGAATACTCATATCGTCAGTTCTAATTACGATACCTTCATGATTTTTATTACCATTAGGATCTAAAAGATGACAACCTTCTTTGAATTTCATTTTATCAACTAAACTGTATAAATTTTCAAGATTCATTTCACTTAGGTCTAAATCAATATATTGTACAGTTCTAAAACCTTTAATTCCGGCGTTATTGATCATATCGCAATATTCATCAGGATTTAAATCTCTTTGAGTATTTCGAACCCTATAGATATTGAAATTTTCACCATCTTTGTAAATTCCTTTCTGAACTTTAGGACAAGTGTACTCACCTTGTAAAATTAAATCAGGATGGTTTTCAAAGAAAGGCATGAGTCTTTGACAGAAAGTGTACATTTCTTTATCACCTTCTACATTTCTTCCAAAAACTGCAAGTTCTTTTCCAAAATAAAAAGGATTCTTTAAAGATTTAATATTTAAAAGATGCTTTGTAATTTGGTCTTTTAAAGGCACTTTTTTATTTCTATGAATAATCTTTTTAAAGATAAATTCAAATTCTTTCTTAATTTCTTTAAAGTTGTACTTAATATCTTCAATAACATCTTTTAAAGATCTGTTTTCTAAAAAGACAGTCATTGATTTTCCTTCAAGTTTAATCGAAGTGTAGTACTTTTTATTTTTAATCTTATCCAACATTGAAGGATCATTCATTAAGTTGTCTTCATCACTCTTAGGAATCAATTCAACTGGAAAACTTCTAACTCTTACTAACTCTTTTCCATTAAACTGTTTTGGACTGGCATCATAACGATCCTCATCCTTACGAACATTGAAAACATCATCATAAACTTTACCAGCTTTAATTTCTGTTTGCAATTCTTCAGATGTCATTACTAAACCGAATGAGTATGCATTACCCATTTTTATTTTTTTAATTAGAAATCCTTTACAACGATCATTGTAACAACGTTTTCTTAGAAATTCAAATACTGGAGTTTCTGGAAGAATACTATCAACTTCAAAATAACAAACAACATCACCAGGTTTAATATTTTTAGAACCTATAACTGTATAAGCATTTTCTTTAAAATGTAAAAGACCAATTTTATCTTTACCTTTAATGTCATCAATCTTTGAAATCGTGACTCCATATGCCATATTTCTCATTTGAAATTCTCCTTTGAATTTTCCTTGATTTCTTTAGCTTTTTGATTTAGATTATCTATTGTTTTATTTTCATTTTCAACTTCTTTGATAATCTTTCTTTTTTGATGAACTTCATCAATTTGTGTTATTCATTAACTTGTACAAGTTCAATCATAACATGTTGTTCTTGACGAACAACGAAAATGCCCTTTACTTTGCCAAATTCGTAACGAGTGTTATTTAACTGTTCCATTGTCTTTTTATTTGATTGACAGTATGAGCTGTTTATGGTCTTTTTAAGAGATGGAACAAGGTTTCCAATCCATTCGTCATCTTTCTTAACTCTTTCATACTCTAGAGGGCATTCAACAATTACTGTATTCTGAGAATTTAAAATAGTTGAAGAAACCGTACTTGCCATAGTTTTTTCAGAAGATTCCGTGTTATTATGTGATGCAATAACTGCAGTATTTGATGCAACTATTGCAGCTGTTGTACTAGCTGATACTGTCATAGTACTGTGAGCAGTTAAAACGTTAGTAGTTAATAACAGTCCTAAAACTAAATTACGTGCTTTCATTATTAACTCCTTAATCTGAGATAAAATCTAAAATCTTTATAAAGCAATCAGTAAGAGGACTTATTATAATTTCACACACTTTATAAGACTTTGATTTAGAATTTACTCTATTTACTAAGTAATAAGCAGGTAAGCCAAATACCAAAAATAAAAGTAAAATTAAAAAAGCTAAAGGAATAGCAAGTACTAAATATAATAAAGCTAATACAGTTGCTACTGACATTTTTATAAAATTCATTTTGTTACCCTCTTTCAGATTACTTTGAATTATTTTCAATTTCTTTAGCAAACTGATTTAACTCATCAATTGTCTTATTTTCAGCTTTGACTTCGCGAAGAATTCTTCTCTTTAAAGAAATCTGCTGAAGGATCCAGTATGGATAGAAGATTAAACCACCAGTTAACTTTACTGCTAAATAACCGATTAAAGTAACCTGGATTAAAAGAGCTGAGAAGAATGAAACAAAGATATTCTTAAAACCCATATCTCCAATTACTTGCTGATATCTGTAATTGCAATAATCTTTTGTGCTTGCTGTGATTTTTGCAAGATCTGAAGTGTTATGAAATTTCTTAAGAAGAGAAGTTTTAATTAACTTTGACATTTTTAATCCTTTTTAATTTGATATGCGACTTGTATTTGCATTGTGTTCAAAAGTATTAAAAACATATATAAATTTTTTAACATTAAAATACTTTTATTTAATAGAATGAAATTCTATATGGTCTGAACAAAAGACCTCTATCAATTATTTCCTGTATAACAGGAAACTCATTGACTTCTTTTAAATGTAGATATTTGCGTAGAATATTTAAAGCTCCATTAATGTCTGCATTTAATGTTTTACCTAATGAAGACAAAAATAAACCTCGTTTTACTCTACTTCCTTTATATCTATCATGATGTTTAACTTCTTCAAAAGCTAAAGCATCGCATTTAGATGTATAGGATTCTTCTTGTGTAACAAGATTTATTCCTATCATCTTACATTTATACTTTAAAAGATTCAATAACTTATAAAATGGAATTGA
>JBGVCU010000029.1:0-19348 GCA_045119035.1 Bacilli bacterium
TAAAACAACTTTTTATAAAATGTAAAGTTATTATTCTACGTAAATATCTACATTTAAAAGAAGTCAATGAGTTTCCTGTTTTACAGGAAATAATTGATAGAGGTCTTTTGTATAGACCATATAGAATTTCATTCTATTAAACAAAAGTATTTTAATGTTAAAAAATTTATATATTTTTTAATAGTTTTTAATACTTTTGAATACATTGTCATTTTTGTCTCAAAATTTTAGAAAGGTAAACATGGATGTTCTTGAACAAAATTGTTCAACAAAATTCCTAATCGCTTACACTCTTCTGTTAAATCACCTTCATGTTTGTACGTAAACGCATAAGGATGACCATAAATTTGACCCATTACTTTCATTCTCAATTCGTTTAAATCGTCTTCTGAGAAATCCCAATTTTGATTTACTCTGACTTTATAAATGTTATTATAAATTCCAATAACAAATGTCTGTCTGAATTTATGCTGCTGAATTACAATATCATTAAAGCAAGTGTGTGAAAAAACAAACGAAACGCAACCGCATTGTCTTAAACATGTTTTTTCGATTTCATTGATCTTTTCTAAATCATCATCTACAATCTTTTGTGCGGATGGTAAGTAGTTCGACGGTAAACAATAATCATTCTTAATAAGATATTCTGCTAGTTCATCAATATTCTTAGTCCAAAACCACTTGTTTAATCTTTGGGCATTGTAAAACAGTTCATCATTCTGTTTCCAAGTGTCATAGATATTAATCATTCTAATTAAGAATTTAAGATTATCATTATCGATTTTAAATTTACTAAGACATTCTGTACTTGCACAATGAGTTGTATTAATAAAACGTCTAAAGTTTGGCTTAGTATCTAAATCAGTAAAGAAATCTTTGGAGTAGGAATGATGATCGAACAAAATTACAGCTTTTTTGTTTTCGATAAGTTTGATTAAATCATCTTTATGGTCGCCAAAACATAAATCAGTGATCATCACATGTTCATCATTATCGTTTAAGATATTTTGAACTTGTTCTGAGAAATCACCATAATATGTATGATATGTTTTACTGATATTGTTATACTTTGTATTTACGCAAAGCATACAACCTAAAGCATCTAAATCGTTGTGTGTAAAATGTATCATCTTAAATTTCCTTCACTGTGTGAACTGCTATTGTTTTTTGTTATTATATTATAAATAAATATAAAAGAGGAACAATTATGATAGACTTAAATTCACTAACTTTATACAAAGAAAAGATAAATTCGTATGTTGATAACGATATTTTAGATATTTCAACAAAATCAAATATCTTAAGTTTGTTTAAGATCAAAAACTATACCGGAAATGGAATTGAACCTCATGGTAGTGTGAAAATTGATGAAAATGGTATAGCAACAGACTTTCGTCGAGGTAATTACATTCTAACAGGCTTAAGTGCTGATATTCTAAATACTGACAATTTCGAGATTCAAACTAAGTTTAAATTATCTTCATTAAGACCTTCTTCTGGAATGCATTATATTTGGGCAGCTACTTGTGATAGTTATGATCCTCCCCGTTGCAATTTATTTTCAACAGGATTTACTGGTTCGCGATATGGATTTCATGGATTATGGGTATATAATGGTTCCGACTATTTGTATTCTTGTATATATATGTTTCCTTATACAGATGAAGAACAAATAAAAAACGCTATTATAGATAAATGGTTTGTTTTAAATCAAAAATTCTCAAAGGATACAGTATAATCAACTCTAATTGATGAAAATGATAAAGTGTTATATAATAAAATAAATATGTTTAAATACAGACCAAAAGATACATTTAATGGTACAAAATACATATGCTTTGGTAATATTTCAAACACAGGTGGTCAACCTACAAATATTACATATGATTTGTCAGAATGTTACATTAAAATTGATGACGAATTAGTTTCAAATTGGAATTTGTAATGGGATATTGTTTACTTCAACAATTAAAAACGCAAAAGTTTATTATAAGCGTAGTTTTAGCAAGACATTGCAATTTAAAATGCAGGTATTGTAACGGATTTTGTAATTTTGCTAAGAAAGAATTTTATGATTTCGAGCAATTAAAACAAGATATTTTAGAGCTGAAGAAAAACAATATACCAATTTCACATTTCACTTTTTGGGGTGGAGAACCATTACTCCATCCTAATTTGACTGAAATTTTGGATTTTACGTATCAACAATTTCCAAATACATATTTGGCAATTTTAACTAATGGTAAAGATTTATTAAAAATGGATGATAATTTTTATCAAGTAGTAAAAAGAACAAAAACAAATATAATGTATTCAATGTACGGAAATTCAAATATAGATTACAAAAAATCAATAGAATATGTAAAATCTAAAGGATGTCAAATCACAAATGTTAGATACGAGAATAAAAGAAATCAACATGAAGACTTATCGATGACTAAATTTTTAGTTCATAGATTTGCAAAAACACCGTTGGATGGTAGAAAAAACAGACAAGGATGTGACTGTGATGGAAACGCAATGTGGAATGGAAAAATATATCTGTGTCATAGAATTGCGTTGATTGATACTTTTATCGAAAAAACTAAATTTAATTTACCCTTAGAAAATTCAAGCATAGATGTAAAAGGTATTTCTAAACAAAAACTGTTTAATTTTCTTTTAAAAACACCTAAAGTATGCAATTATTGCTTAGGCTTTGATAAATCTATTGTAAAGGATTGGACTACTGAAAAAGGCGAGATTAGAGATTTGATTTGTGAAAAATATGGAGACAAATTTTGAAATTAAGAAGATTAAATAAAGCTATTAAAATAGTTAAAAAGCAATGGACTAAAATGAACATTGAAAGTTATTCTTTTAATAACAAAAAAGTGCTCGTAAATTTTAATAATCTATATATTAGTATTAAATATAAAGAAAATAAACATTATGCAAAAGTTCGATTAGCATATTATAAAGATGTTAATGATAGGTTAAAAATGACAAGCTCATTCTTTTATGATGTTCCTTTGAATCGAATGGTAGATTTGTTTAAATGGTTGGATGAAAATGCGTAATGCTGTAATTATCGGTGCTGGATTTTACGGACTAATGTTAGCTACATTTTTAGCTAAAAAATACAATGTAACTGTATATGAGGAAACAGATGATGTAATGACAAAAGCAAGTTCTTTATGTCAAATGCGAATTCATACAGGAATGATGTATCCTAAAAATTTACAAACAGCATTAAGTTGTGTTAAAACATTTAAACCATTTATGCTCAAATTTAAGAAAGCAATCGTTGATGATTTCGAATCAATTTATGCGATTGCAAAAGATGGAAATATCACAACTGAAGAATTTAAGTATTCGCAAAAAATATTAGGTTCAAAATGTAAAGAAATCAAAAATGAATTTTTCGATCCTAATTTAATTGACTCCGTATTTAAATGTAATGAATTTACATTTGAACCTAATATTATTAAACAAATTTTATTAGATAAATGTGCCAAACTAAAAGTTAAAATCTTCTTTAATCGTAAAGTAGATAACTTAAAAGAAATCAAAGCGGATAAAATTTTTTTATGTAATTATAATAATATTAATACATTATTAAAAAATTCTAATTATAAAACTATTAATAACTTCACTGTAATTCCGTTTGAAAAAATATTCGCTTATGATAATTTAGGAAGAGAAGCTATAACTATTATTGATGGCAATTACTTTAGTTCAATGTGCTTAAAGGATACAGATTTGAAAACATATACTGGTGCAGAACTATCACAAACTGATAAAACAAATTATATAAAAGTTTTTGAGCGAGTTAAAAAATATATTCCTGAAATTGAGTTAAAGTACGATCATTCACAATTTGGTGTTAAAACTTTTATAAAAGGCACAAGAACTTGTCATGTTGAAAAGATTGATGAAAATATCTATGCAATTTTAGGTGGTAAAATTACTAATGTTTTCAATATGTTTGAACAATTAAAATTTCTTTAAAATGATTGTTGACATCATCTTAAATTCAACTATAATTAAAGCATAAGAACAATTTAGAACAAATTAAAAAAGTTTTAAAAAATTCTTGCAAAGTTTGAAATTCTATATTATAATGAACATAGAAAGTTAGGAAATTAGAGGAATTTGTTATGAATACAATCAATATTAACTCAGTTGCTGCTAATGCTAAGTGTTCTCGTTTTATCACAAATGTAATGGCACATGGTGAGGAAATGTTAAAACACAGATGGCATTTTGTTGATGCATATGTTTCAGAAGAACGTGAAACTTGCTCGTTTTGTGGTAAAAAGCATTTAAAATATGTTGCAATTATTGCAAACGAACATGGTGAGCTTGCAAAGGTTGGCATGGTTTGTGTTCACACCTTATGTGGTGATTCAGAATTATTCAACGAAATCAAATCAACAATCAACAAGTTAAGAAGAGAAACATACAAGTTAGCAGCTAAGAAAAAGCGTTTTATGAAACGCAAATTTGTAGAGAAATTAGGTGCTTATGTATGTGAATTAAAGAGACCTAAAGCTACTGTTACAATCATTAAGACTAGAGATAGTTACTCAGTTTCATACAAAGGTAAAGTTGCTGATACTTTTAACCATCACAAAATAACTTCTTTAGAAATGGCTAAGGAAGCAGGATTTGAGTTATATAATCAGAAATAGTGTATAACACGGCTAAAACGCTGATAGAACGATATTAAGGCATTTATGGTATATCTATACATAAACTTATATAATCTTAATCTATGAGCGTTTTAATAGCATTTTAAACAATATTGTTGATATAAAACGAATAGTTGCATTCCATTTCTAGCTAATTTCTAAAATTTTTGTTAAAATACAACTGTCTACACAGTTAGATCAAGCAATTAAACTTAGGCTGAAATTCAGGTTTATTTGCAAGTGAATTTTAAATTATTTTAATATATTGAACCATCGTACCAATCGGGTTCATTGCCTTCAAGTGGTGAATCGTAGAACATTTCATGCATATCTTTAACCTTTGAAACATTCCATTTTGAAATGTCACCGTTGAAATCAGAGCCAGAGAACATAAAATATATATCTTTAACATTAGAAACATTCCACTTTGAAATGTCTCCATTGAATTTAGAATTCATGAACATTTCATGCATATCTTCAACACTTGAAACATCCCACTTAGAAATGTCACCGTTGAAATCAGAACGTTCAAACATACACGACATATCTTCAACATTAGAAACATTCCACCTTGAAATGTCTCCAGTAAACTTAGAACCACAGAACATGGCTTCCATATCTACAACTTTAGAGGTATTCCATTTTGAAATGTCTCCGTTAAATTTAGACCTTTTAAATATAAAGCTCATATATTTAACTTTAGAAGTATTCCACTTTGAAATGTCTCCATTGAATTTAGAATTCATGAACATTTCATGCATATCTTCAACACTTGAAATATCCCACTTAGAAATGTCTCCAGTAAACTTAGAACCATAGAACATTCTGTTCATTTTCTTTACATTTGAAACATCCCAACCAGAAATGTCACCGTTAAACTCAGCAAAATTACTAAATAATCTACTCATATCTGTTATCAAAGATGTATCGATAAAGTTAAGATCGCAATTATTACCTTGCTCTTCAATTGTTTCTTCGATGATATCTATTAATTTATTTCTAGTTTCAGGTCTAACAGTATATTCAGATTCATGCAATCTGCGTAAACGTCTTGATCTAGACTTATCTAGATCTTCTATCTCGTCTTCATATGACATCCACTCATCGATATCAAAATCAGAATCGTATATTATCTTACCGTGTGCATTCTCAACATAGAAAACGACTGGATCACCAGAATCAGCACCAACGTTGAAAGCCCAATCCTTAAGTTCTTGTAAAGTAGCTTCATCAAACTCATCATATTTAGCTTGATCCTGAATTTCTAAAACCTTTCTTATAGCTTCACGATCATTTTCAAGATTAAATGTTTTGCGGAAGAATTTATCGGAGTCCCACCCACGAGATCTTGCGCTATTGTTGTCAGTATAGTAAAATGTGTATTTCATGTTTAAATTCCTATTTATAACTATTTAGCCCATGCATTTCCATAAAGAGTTAGATCTAGATTCATTTAAATAATGTTTATGTAACATATTTTAACCCCCAAAAAATCTAATATATTTATAATATAATTTTAAATAAAAAAATCCACTTAAGCAAGTGGATTTTTAAATTATTTAATCGTTATACCAATCTGGCTCATTGCCTTCAAGAGCTGAGAGTGTAAACATACCACGCATCTTTTTAACATTTGAAACATCCCACTCTGAAATGTCACCGTTGAATTTAGAACATGAGAACATATATTCCATATCTTCAACATTTGAAACATCCCACTTTGAGATATCACCATTGAATTTAGATTTACAGAACATATATCTCATGTTTTTAACATTTGAAACATCCCATTTTGAAATGTTACCATTGAATTTAGATTCAAAGAACATATGTCCCGCGTATTTAACATTTGAAACATTCCACTTTGAAATGTCTCCATTAAAGTTAGAATCTGAGAATATGCCATCCATATTTCTAACATTTGAAACATTCCATTTTGAAATATCACCATTGAATTTAGATTTACAGAACATATATCTCATGTTTTTAACATTTGAAACATCCCATTTTGAGATATCACCATTGAAGTCAGATCTAAAGAACATATAACTCATTTTTCTAACATTAGAAACATTCCATTTTGAAATGTCACCATTGAAAACAGAGCCGAAGAACAATTCACTCATGTCGTCAATCAGCGAAGTATCGATAAAGTTAAGATCACAATTAAAACCTTGTTCTTCGATTGTTTTATCAATGATATCTTTTAATTCATCTTTAGTTTTAGGTTGAACTGTAGTTTTAACAGATTCATTTAAAAAATCTATAAATTTCATTTTTTAACTCCAAAAAAATCTAATATATTTATAATATAATTTAAACAAAAAATCCACTTTATTTAAATGGATTTTTAAATTATTTAATCTTTATACCAAACAGGTTCATTACCTTCAAGTGGTGATTTTTCAAACATCGAATACATATTTCTAACATTAGAAACATCCCACTTTGAGATATCGCCATTAAATTCAGAACCGTAGAACATGCCATCCATATTTCTAACATTTGAAACATCCCACTTTGAGATATCGCCTTTGAATCTAGAGAACTCAAACATGCCGGTCATATCTACAACATTAGAAACATCCCACTTTGAAATGTCACCAATGAATTCGGCCCATGTAAACATGCCATCCATATTTCTAACATTAGAAACATCCCACTTTGAGATATCGCCATTAAATTCAGAACCGTAGAACATTAAATGCATATCTTTAACATTAGAAACATTCCATTTTGAAATGTCACCATCGAATTTGGAGTTGAAGAATAAATAACTCATATCGGTAATCTTTGATGTATCGATAAAGTTAAGATCACAATCGTAACCATCTTCTCTAATTGTTTTATCAATGATATCTTTTAATTCATCCTTAGTTTTAGGTTGAACAGTGTATTCAGATTCATGTAATCTACGTAAACGTCTTGATCTAGATTCGTCTATATCTTCTGACTTCCACTCATCGATATCTATTCCAGAATCATAGATAAGTTTGCTATTTCTATTCTTAACCCAGAATACAACTGGTGAACCGAAGCCAACGTCTATTTCATTAGCCCATTCTTCTAACTCAGCTAATGATGAATTTTCAAATCTTTCAACATCATCTTCATCATCTTCATTAAACTGCCCCTGAGTATATAATACTTCTTTCAGGGCTTCTCTATCATTTTCAAGATCTAGAGTGTCATCGTTAAACTCATCATCACCTTCTGTACGAGAATAGGCATGTTCATTATTTGTCCAATAAAATCTGTATTTCATTTTTTTCCTAGATTCGTCTAGATCTTCTATCTTGTCTTCATCTGTCATCCAATCTTCCATATCTAGTCCAGAATCGTATATTATCTTACCCTGTGCATTCTCAACATAGAAAACAACTGGATCACCACTGATATCATAGTCGTTAACCCAATCTTTAAGCTCTTTTGAAGAAGCCTTGTCAAACTTTTCATCAAACTCATCATATTTAGCTTGATCCTGAATTTCTAAAACCTTTCTTATAGCTTCACGATCATTTTCAAGATTAAATGTTTTGCGGAAGAACTTATCCTGTTCATATCCACGGGTTCTTGCATTGTTGTTGTCAGTATAGTAAAATGTGTATTTCATGTTTAAATTCCTATTTATAACTATTTAGCCCATGCATTTCCATAAAGAGTTACATGTAATCTTGGGCTAAAAATGTAACCATTGTTTTGACAAATATCAGCTACTTTCTTCATATTTATATTATATCGTTCCGCCGTGCCACCTTCAGGCATTAGATATACATCGACATTAGAATTAAACTCTTTAATCACAGAGCGAACTTCATTTAAATCGTCTTCTGAGCTTATTACGAACTTTAAGTATGAATCAGCTAAGGAACTATACTGTTTTAAAATTTCAGGCTTAATAGCTTTGTCATGTTCTACACCGCTACACTCTAATTTGGGACTGCAACTAAAGATTACACCTTGGGTCTTATTGATTTCCTTAATGAAATCTTGAAATTCAGGAAGCAATTCTTGCGTGCAATTGGTTTCAAAAGTAATTCTCTTAAATTTCTTAAAAATATCGTGTTTGGTAAAACACTCAATAATTTCTTTTTGGTGTATCTTTAATAGCGATTCACCCCCAGTAATAACAAGATCTGTAGTCTTTATAGTTTCGTCTGTAACTAACTTTTTAATGCGGTTTGCAAGTTCATCAGAAGTGATATCAGGGCTAAATTGACGAAACTTTGGATGCCAACTAGGATAACTATCACACCCTGTTTTAGCTAATGGTAAATCACTGTAACTCTTATAATCAGCAATGTGCTTTGCAAACTCATCAGGCTCTGTACTAAATTGTCCTTTAGGTAATCCAAAACTTGGACACTTAAAATTACATCCAAATAATCTTAAAAATACTGAAGGATGACCTACACGTAATCCTTCACCCTGCAAACTTAAAAATAATTCTGAAACTCTCATTTTCATTTCCCGTTTCAACTGTAATAGGTTATATCGTAACATCCTCCTACCTCTATAGATAGGAGTTTCCCATTCGATAGCCCTAATGAGCTAACAGTAAGTCTTTGTCTTACAATGGACCAACTTCAAGTACTTGTTTTTATTTGATTTATTAAAGTAATTTACTAAACCAAATAACTCGACTAATCACATTTTATTATAATCCAATATTATATAAAATCAACGGATAAAAATATGAACCTTTAGGTTCGTATATATATATAGACGTTGAGATTTTATATAAATAAATATATTTATTTTAAAATTTGGTGAATTTGTTGTTGACAACAAATCTTACCAAACTCTTGAAAAGGAACTTTCGGAGTATAAAGTTTTTAAGTGTTTAGATTTTCAAGATCAAAAAAACATTTAAACTACAATCAAATATTTGATTGTAAATAGAAGCTATTGATCTTTAGATCAATAGCAGTTCACCGACAACTATTATTGTAATTATTTCATTTTATAAAATCTGATTTTTGAGGTTTATCATTAGACCAGTCGACAAATTGATCACATAATGCTAAACAATGTGCACAGTAATTGGGTGTCTTAGCAAAAAATTTCATGATATCATTCTGTGATTTTATATGATCAAGTTCAAGGCATGTTTCAGAATTATCAAACTTAGTTCCTAAATAATCATTCAAAATATAGACTAATGCAGAGCGTGAGCATAACCATAACTTGCCACGCCATAAGGTAGTATTGTCACACATACATCCATATCGTTCCTCTTTTGCAGATTTGGTAGGATGTTCTGTCATTCTAATAATGAAGAATTTAGTACGATCTTTTGGAACACCATTATTATTCTTAACACCCTTAAATTGTGAGTAATTTTCTGTAAACGACTGAATATTAATATTGTGAGCTTTATATGTTTCCACAATTTTAGGATAGTCTATATCTGTACAATAGTATTGAGAATACACTACTTCAACATTATATTTTTCACAGATATCTAAAAAATCATTATTCATTCTTAAAAGTAGTTTACCATTAGTTAAAACAGTAACCTTACAATTGAATGTTTCTTTAATAAAGATGATAATTTCATTAATATTAGGATGAAGTAATGGTTCTCCACCTGTCAAACAAATTCCGTGAGGAATAATGTTTTTAGATTTCAATTTTAACAAATCAGTTTTCAATTTATCAAAATCATAAAATTCTTTTTTAGAAATGTTTGACCAACGACAACAATATCTACATTTTAAATTACAATGCGTGCATAACAATACATCTAAATGTAGTTGGTTTTTCTTTAAAAGTCCTAAAAATCCGTAACCCATTAAATAATCTCGCTATCAATTATCCATTCAGTTCTGCTAAATGTTGATGGTTTCCAAATTGTCATCTCGTTGTGATTATGACTTCCTTCTAATCCATCTGAACCACAATATTTACAAAAAGTAATTGAACGATCAAACCAATCGTAAATTTCTTGCATATTATTAATATCTTTTAATATTAAATAATCTTCATTAGGAATAAGTTTAAAATCTGTTCCAAATTTGTCGTTTAAACAAGTCACGTTGTGAATAACACACTTAAACAATTTGCCGTTTTGGATAATTGGATAAATTGAGCAGCAATGTTCATATTGTTCTTCCTGATCATATCTTCCCTTCGGATCGTTTCGAGAAATTATAAAGCGATCTTTGCAATACTTACCATCAATTTCTTGCTTGTTGATCATTCTTTCTGAGTCATCAGCATTTGAGATTTTAACTTTAAATTTATTACATCGTTCTAAAATTTTTTCATAATCAATATTGGAATGAACGTAAAATGAAATTGCAATGCCTACATTATGCTTTCTGCAAGTTTCAAAAAATGAATTTGGTAAAGTCAACAACCCTTTACCGTTTGTAGTAATTCCTAAAGGATATTTACAAAGTTTAATTAGCGTTTCTATTCCTGGATGAACTAACGGATCACCTCCAAAGAACGATAACGATAAATTATCATTATTAAATCCTAATCGACATAGTTCATTCATATCTTCGATAAATTGCTTTACGGAAACATTCCACGCTTCCGCAATTGCTGAATGTGTCCTACATCCATAACATTTTAAATTACAATGAGAACTTACTGCATAATTAATATACATCTTATGCTCTTTTATCATTGCATCGTAGTGTTCATGAGGTCTCATAAATTGTTTTTATCCGAATTTCTATCATCTAATATAAAATCTATACGCTCTACGTTATTATTAGTCCAATTAATATCATCGTTGTGATAATTGTAAAACGTACTCAAACAATTTTTACATAGTTCTGATGGTGACATAAAGAACTTAAACATTTGAATATATGATTTTATTTTTTTAACGCTCAGTTTGTGTGTGCATTTAAAATTTTCATTAAAATATTTATTTAGTGTATCTAAAAACGCTTCTCTGCTACAACCATAAAAAAATCCTTTCCATAAACAAGGTACATCACACATACATTTAATTTTATGTGAATATGCTGACTGAGTGGAGTATTTAGAAAGTTGAAATCTTCCAAAATGTGAAATTCCATTTCTTAAATTTTCGTCGTTATCTATTTCGTATAATGTATTATGTTTAATATTATAAAGATTTAAAAAATTATATATTTTATTATAATTAATACTTGATTTTTTATATTCTGAAATTATAAGTTGACAATTTTTAAGTGAATTTAAAGTTTCTTTGTCTAAAGATAGACTTAAACTTCCATTTGTAAAAATAGATATACTTGATTTCTCAAAATTATCTTTTAAAAAATAAATAAGTTCCTTTAAATTTGGATATAATAACGGTTCTCCACCAATTAAAGAAAACACATCTATAAAAATGTTAGATTTTTTAAGTTCTAACAAATCATTTTTTAAATCTTTAAAATCGTAAAATTCCTCTTCAGCAATGTTCGACCAACGATTGCATCCTTTACATTTCAAATTACAATGCTTACATAGCAATAATTCTAGAAAGAATGACTTGGGTTTCATTCTAAACATTACTTTTTTCAATTAAATTATCCTTTTCAATGTGAACTGCTATTGACCTAAAGGTCAATAGCTTCTATTTGCAATTAAATACTAAGTGCATTCAATTTTATTATTTAGAAAGCATATCTTAATTTTCCTTTCGCAATTAAAGTTACAATTTTAGAGTTGTTTGCTTTTAGCCAATCTTCAATCTGCTTTGCATTTGTTTTAACTAAATTTACAAAATCTTCTGACAAATTTGGAGTTCTTAATACATTCTCCAAATAAATTGGGTAATACAGCATGGTGACTAAATGCCATTTAAAATCTGTATTAAAGGTTAAAATATTTCTTCTTGAAAATAAATTTGTCAAAAATGTCGATCGTGTATAATGAATTATAGGTAACTTACCCACAATTTGATATTGTTCTGCCTCTTTAATTCTAGCATTTGATACCCTATTATATACTAGCATTTGCAAACCATCATATCTTTTAATATGATTACTGCCACACGAAATCGCAAAGTATAATTGTTCCTGACACCCAAAAAATCTTTCATACCCTTTTGAGATTTTTAAGAATGTATCCCAATGATTTTTGTGAATATTTTTACAATGTATCATTCCAAATCCGAAGTTCACATAAAACTTTGGCTTGTAAAATATGTTATCAGTTGATGGCAATAATGTAATTTTTAAATTGTTTTCAGTATAATTATATTCTGTTTGACCTGCTAATTTGTAAGGTGAACAATAAAATTCTTTAATATAATTTGAAATATCATCTCTAAAAATAATATCTAAATCTACACATACTAAAATATCATATTTTGGTTGCAATAAGTCTACTACTGCGATTCTATCAGTAAATAATTTACAAGCATCCATGGTAGTCCAATTAAAAGGATTGTAAAGTTTATAATCTTCAATTCCTTCTGTTTTTGGAGCAAGCATAAATTTTAATGTAATGTGTTTATATGTATTATTGATTAGAGTTTTGGCTTGTTCTAATTCTTCCTCTGTGTTTGTTAAGAATACCCATTCAACATCTAAAGTATTAGTATTATCGTAACTTTGTAATGTTACTTTTGCTAAGTTTGAATATTTTTCAATATTTCCTACCAAAGACGAATAAAATGCTGTTTTTGGCGTTAATAGATTTCTACGTATGTTTTGTGTATTAAAATTTGGGATATAATTTTCAATATTTAAAAAATCCAATTCCGCTTTTAACATTCCATAGAACGGTAAAGTCCATGCAAAGTATCTATTATCTTTAGTTTCAATTTCTCGGGATGATTTAAACGGTGTAAATGGATTGAATAGCTTGTTTAAATTTTCATCTCTTGCACAAAAATGCATTGCAGTAAATGTTGTTTTTAGATGTACTGAATTTCTGTTGCAATTCATTCCAAATTGATAGTTTAAATCAAATTTGCTATTTTCAAAAATTTTATTAAACGCATCTTGTTCGTAACACAATACTTTAAAATCGTTTTCCTCAAATGTTCTAATTGTTTGTTCTAGCATATTTGATGGTTGCAACGATTTTTTAAACATTGTTAATCCAGAATTTAACGGCATGTCTTTGAAGATTGGTTCAAACTTAATTTTTAAAGTATCTCTCCAAACTCGCCAAAGTTTATCCCAGCATCCACCATATGCTTTATCAGAATTATAAAATGTTTTGAAATCAATCTTTGAAACAAATAGAGTATCAGTATCAAATTTAAACGCTATATCGTAATCGTAGTTTTTATAGATATAATCTAAAATTTCAGGAAATGCAAAAATTACATTTAGCGGTACCATATCATTAGTTAGTTTATAAAATTTATTTCTATTTTTATTAATATAATCATTAGAAATAATTTTATAATCAATAACTTCAAAACCATTAACATTATGTTCTTTTAGGTATTTTTTAACTATATCTGAATTATTCAAACAGAATATCAACGGTGTTTGTGAATTATAACGTTTAAAACTATTGACACTTACTGCTAACCATTTTAAAGCAGTTTCATCTGATGTTGTAATACAAAAAGGAAGTACTTTCATTTTAATGATTTCTATGTTAAGTTTTTCTTAATTATAATCTTTTCTATATTTATTTCAAGCGTTGATCGCCATGATATTGAAATTTGTTTATAACACCATTAAAACGCTCATAGACTAGGATTACTTATGTTTAGGTATATTCCTATTATAAACTTAATTATATCGTTCTATCAGTGTTTTTGACGTTAATATTAAGTGTTTTAAATATCCCACAATATAACCAATTCAAAGTATATTTTAAATTTAATTTGATGTGAACAGTGATAAAAAATCCTCTTATTAAAAACTAATAAGAGGATGCGTAATAACGAAAAATTGAATAGAGCTTATAGTAATTATTAATGCTCTATTATATTTATATTTAATGTTTTAAATTTTGTTTTGCTTGAGCAGTTCCAAACCCCGATTTTGGTCTGATTCTACTAAATCTAGCTTTGCGTTTGGTTAAGTTGCTACGATTTTTTCTTGCTAAAGATAATCTGCGTTTATAAACTTTACCATAACGTTTTTGTTTTCTTGCAATTCCGCTTGCAATTCTCTCAACTCTATTTTTAACAGCGTGAGCTTTGTTGTAAGATTTAGAATGAGCATTCCATGCACGATTAATCTTCTTTCTAAACTTAGCTTTTTGAGTTGGTTTGTTTGCTGGATTTATACTAGGTGTTTCATTTAATTTAATATCATGTACAAAATAGTCAAAGAAATCTTGTAAATTTTCTTCTAACGTATCTAAATCGGAAAAAGCGTCGTTAATAATTAAAATTAAACTTTGCTTTGCATATTCCCTGAACTCATCTTCAGTAACTTCTGCATCATTAGAATCAAACCATTCACGATCGATAAGTACTGTGTTGTTATCAATTAATGCAACGTTTGAACCCCATTTGTTTGAAATGGCAAAATCGTTGAAATCGTTTGCAATAATTTCAATATCAGTATTTTTTACATAGGTATCTACATCAAAAACAAGTTTACCATTTAAATAAACTTTGTTATTCTCAAAATTTAAGTCATCTGATGACTCTTCTAAATCATCTTCTAAATCATCTTCTAAATCATCTTCTAAATCATCAACTTCAACAAACTCTAAACCATGTAGAATATCAGAAAAAATCTCATCCGAGTTTTCATCTTTAGCTAAAGTGTTTAACATTCCAATAACATCATCTTTAGTAAAAACCTCGATGTTATTAGAAAATTCTTCAGGATCGTCAAAATAATCAGTTAAAAACCATCCAAATTCATCAATCTCAGAACCAATCATTAGATCCAACTCAGATAAAATCTGAGATAATTTATCATCGGATTGGATTTCATCCTGATTATCAAACAGTAATTCTTGGAATTTCATAATTACTCCTCGACTTTAACTTTTCTTGTATATTTTCTCTTAGGTTTAGCTGTTTCAGTCTTTACTTCTGCTTTTTCTGATTTCTCAATTTCATCAAATCGTTTGTTGATGTTTTCGAGATCGTTGCGAAACGTGTTCAATTGAGATTGAATACTCTCAACATTTTTCTGAATGTTCTCAATATTTTTCTTTGTTGACTGAATTTCAGACAATGTATCTTTGTATTTATACTTAGTATAAACACTGACACCTAAAAATGCACAAATTGCAATTGCACATAAGCCTATTACTACCATTTTATTTCTCCGTTAAAAAATTCTTGATGTATGCTTGATCTTGATCATCAAGTGTTGTTGATTTTAAAAATGCAATATTTTTAAATTTGAAAGGATCTTCGCCATTAATATCAATGTCTTTTATTAATATATTTAAAATTCTTTTTAATCTATTAATTCTATATTTAGAAACAATAATTTTTTTATTTTTAAATGTTCTATATAGATTTTTGACATTTGCAATAGTATAACGACACTGCAGAGTATTGAGTATTTTGTATTTATCGTCTATTTCGATAAAATTGATAAACATTAAACTACGATCATCATTAGACAATCCATTTAAGAAGTCATCTAATCTTAATCCGTATATCGACTCTGATAAATACTCTTTAAATCTCATTTACTTAATCTCTAAAATTTTTGATTTGATTGAAGATGTATTTAAAACTTCTAACATTTTGTCAAAAATTCTCTTCAAAATTAAAACGTTCTTATCCCTTGCAGTATCACCTCTAGTATAATCCTGCAACTTTTTAGGAAGTTCATTCAAAATTCTTTTTAACTGAATAATGTCTTCTTGAAATTCAGATGAAAACTTACTTTCGTCAATATTAAAAACGGTTTCAACAATCTCATTATGATCATCAATTTTGTCTAAAAAATCTTTGAAGTTTGACATAGCATGTATAACCTATGATATTTTTTATATACTTATATATTTATATTTTTAAAAATTTTTTACAAACATTCTTGAATACTTTTGTACAGACATTTAAAATCTGTATCATTTATTTTAAGGTTATCAAAATTTCCAAAATTGTATTCACCTTGAATTATTTCAGGATGTAAATGCCCAAAATACCAAGTTTTAGGAGAAATATAATTCATAACTTTATCGAAGAATTCTGAATTACTATCTCTGAAACTAGTTTCGAAAATCTGATGAAGTATATAAGCAGGACAAGTATGAGATAAAACAAAATCGTATTCATAATCTTTAATAAGTGAAATGATTATATCTTTTTCTTCGATAGAAAATGTCTCTTCTGAGAACCATTCACCTTCGTGTCTGTACATTTTATCTAAAGATCTCGCGCCACCTAAAACAAGAAATTCTTTACCTTCAAAAATGTATTCACCAAAACGTTCTGTATATTTAATATATTTAGATATTTCTCTAAAATCACCTTTGATATTTTTATCTCTAATATGAACTTTTGGTAGTTCATAAATTCTTTTGTAATTTTCATGATTTCCTGGAATTACAACCAAAGTAGAATTTAATTCTTTTAACCATAAATTAAGAGTACTGATAAGTTCACCATCGAAATTGGAATACTTATCTTCGTGCCAAAGAAAACCGCCATCTCCTAAAATTACGATAACTGTATTCTCGCACTTAGAACCGTATTTACTTCTAAGGTATTCAGGGTTTAAAAACCTTAACTCTTCTGGACTTGCATGTAAATCTCCAGTTAAAATCATTTTAATTACCGTCCCATCCTTCGTTATCTATAATCATAGAATTCTCTATACACAATTACACTTTTTTGCTTTTTATCATAATATGGCAATTCTGGCTCTTTAAAAGTATTGTTGATACTTAAGTCAGAACATTCAAATATTCTGTTAACTTCGACTTCCGCATCTCCATGTTCGGTTTTAAGTTCCTGAAGATACTTAATATATTCTGAAATTTTCAATTTAAACCTCTATATTTATTTCCGTTCCAGCCTTTACTAATTCTCATAATATCACCTTCAGTTGTCAATAACTCCAAATGGCAACCAATTGCCATTGATTTCAATCTCGGAATTATCAAAAAGATCTTTAAAACTTAAATAAGTATTACCTATTAAAACTTTTCTAGTGCCATCTAAATCTGTGCTAATACCGTTAATGTTTAAATGAAACTCTATACCAGATTTAGTATTTCTAATATGAATAATACTATTTATTAAATCGTGAATGATATCATCTTCAACCATATTCAATGTTGGAACTTCATTCATTACAACACGATAAAATTCTCTGAGACTTTTGCAAGGTCTGTAACTAGCTTCGCCTTTTACCGCTTCTACAGGAAGTATGCAAGCGTGCTCCCAACTATCCTCATCTTCATTATCAAAATATATAAACGTTCCTACAATATTTGAATCATCAATAGCATGCAATGTTTCTTCGTGAAGATTTTTGCACTTGTCATTTATTATATTTCTAATATCTTCAATAGAATCACCAAAATAGTATTTGTGGCCAATAATAGCTTTGTATCTGTTAGACCATGTGATTAGGTCCTCTTCATTGAAGGTCTTCATTCTTTAATCTCCAAAATTATCTGTAAAAACTATAATAGTAAACACACATAGAAAGGTGAACTGCTATTGACCTGTTTGAAATGGTTGCGGAGGAAGGAATTGCGCCTTCGATCTCTGGGTTATGAGCCCAAAATGTTACTACTACACCACTCCGCGTCTTAAATTGGCGGTGAGAGTGGGATTCGAACCCACGGAACGAGTTTGGAAGTCGTCCGACAGCTTAGTAGGCTGTTGTATTAAACCAACTCTACCATCTCACCATTCTTTTAAAATCTTTAAAATAAAGTGTAATCCCTTAATAGGTGAATGCCTGCTCATAATACAGCTATGATTAACTGGTCCGCTATAACTAAGCGCATAATCATTTAACTCGGATTACAATTCGGATTACCCGAAGTTCAACATTTCCGAATCCGCAATTCTTTATCTACACATGTTGTAAACAACAAATCTGCGAAATCTAAAACCTTTTCTACAACTTGGTAGATAGGCGAAAATCTAATTTTTTATTTAAGGAAATGGAAATTAGTAAAACCTACCGAACCATCCTCGGAAGTACGTACGCATATGTTGCTTCCTAGGTTCTATGCGTACTATATATTTTATTTATCAAAAACTTAATACAGGTTGAGATGGAATTGAACCATCATAACTGGAGTCAAAGTCCAGTGCACTAACCATTTATGCTATCAACCTGTATTAAATTCTAAAACCTAAAACCTAAAACTACTAAAGTAAAATGGCAGAGATGTATGAATTCGAACCATGAATGAGAGGATCAAAACCTCTAGTGTTACCATTACACTACATCCTTAAACTTATTAAATTGGTGGATCGTGAGAGATTCGAACTCTCGACCAATAGATTAAAAGTCTACTGCTCTACCAACTGAGCTAACGATCCTTTTCTTTTTATATTATTATAATATAATTTTTTAAAAAATCAAGTAATTTTTTTAATTTTTTGAATAATAAAAATGAAACTGATAAGGCTGAGGTAATTGAGAAAACAGCCTCATTTTTAAAATTATCTTTAGAACTTAACCTTAGGTGAACTACTATTGATCTAAAGATCAATAGCTTCTATTTACAATCAAATATCTGATTGTAGTTTAAGTGTTTTTGATTTTGAAAATCTAAACACTTAAAAGCTTTATACTCCGAGAGTTCCTTCCCAAGAGTCTGGTAAGATTTGTTGT
>JBGVCU010000030.1:0-20326 GCA_045119035.1 Bacilli bacterium
TCGTGCTCAGCACATAATTCCTTATAATCTTTATAATTTGGTATTCTATCCTCTTTAAGAGCTTTTAAATATTCTTCAACATATTGATTATATATGAATCTTGTATCATTTAAATGTTTATCTAAAAGCAATTTCTGAGCATTATCAGGCTTTAGTGTTAACACTAAACCTCTACTATTTTTCTCAGAAATTTTATTTTTCAATTTAGAATGCCTTTTTATTTTGTTTTATTTATTATACGATTTTAAAAATAAAAATCAATATTTTTATAAAAAATTATACAATTACAAAAACTCCGTTTTAAACAGGTTTTTAAATTTTTAATTTAAATATTTAAAAGTACAACGTCTGTATATATGAACCTGAAGGTTCATATTTTTATCCGTTAGTTTTGTATAAATTTTAAAGGTGACTATTCTTCAAGAATATCACCTTTAAATTTATTGTTTGAGTTCTATCAACCCTAAAAGTCTTTAGAAGATAATTCTCCATGTAATTTGAACTTCAGTAGTATCATCCTTTACTTTGGCTGGAAAGGTTTTCATAGAAAATAATCTTCCATTGACATACAATCCGGCTTCAGTAAATAATGAAATATTACTTGAATAACCTGTATCGGATGGTGTATGTTGACCATTAGCTTCACCTTTTGGAATGAAGAAAACAAATTGACAAATGGATTGTTCCAAAATATCTGTTTTACCATCTGTTGGCAAACTTACTGTTACAGAACAACGATTTAATAGTGAATTTCCTGTTGCTACATTATTTGAGTCCATTCCTATTACATATTTCGTTTTATCTGAATAGTCAAAGGTAATTTCATACCAATAAGGCTTTGAAACATTTACAAATATATCTGTATTTCTAACAGTATCATCGTTTATAGCAACTGATTCAGTTTCACCTAAATAACGATACCATTTATCTTTGTATTGAATAACACAAAACTTATTTAGAGTTCTTGAACCTTCAGCAACTTGAATAAAACCATCCTCTGCATAAATTCTTTGAGACGGTTTATCCTTAGAGAATCCCATTGCCTCTGTTTTAGGGATGTATTCAGTTGAAGTTCCACCCTCTGTTCCTAACACAAATCTGTTTGCAAACTGCTTATCATCGTTTGCTCGATTTAAAAAGATTTCAGCCATTGAACGTCTTGCTGAATGCATAATTGCATTATGATCTTCAAAACTATCAATTACCTTGCCATCTTTAATACATTCAATTTTAAAATAACCTTCAAAGGTCTTTGGAGCATTTTCTTGCATTTTAATTTATCTGTTAAATAAATATATTTATATTGTATATAATCATCATAATCATCAAAATTGATATGCATGTTCTTGATGCATAGAATAATTAAATTTTTGTTATTATAAATAAATATAAAAAGAAAGAAAAACAACCATGATAGACCTAAACGCATTGACAATATACAAAGAAAAAATAAGTTCATACCTTGATGAAAACGTCCTAAATCTCTCATCTATTTCAAATATCTTAAGTTTATTTAAGATTAAAAACTATACTGGAAATGGAATTAAAATTAACGGAAATGTAAAAATTGATGAAAAAGGCATAGCAACTATTTTCACAAATCAAACTGACTATGTTGTTACAAACATAGATGTAACGGATTTAAAGGTACCATTCGAAATTCAAGTCAAATTTAAAGTTTCTGATAAAACTGTATTTAGCAACTCAAAAGTCTATTTAGTATCAAACAAAAGATATGCATATCCATTTTTTGAACTGGTAATCGTAGAAGGTAAAATAGTATGTGAGTCGTTTCCAACTCAATCGTACCCTGCAAACGTGTTATTTTATGATTCTTATGATTTTGATGCAGATCAGTGGTATATCATAAACATAAAGCACGAACAGAAAGGAATTTATGAGTGCTCGATATACGATGAAAAATATAAGGAATTATATAACAAAACACAGAATCCAGGTCACGAGGTAACTAATCAATCTGACACACTCATTTTAGGTAATGATATTGATTTTGCTTCTGGTGGTGCAACATTACAAATTGACCTTTCAGAAACATATTTTAAAAATGGTGATACTATAATTTCAGAATGGAATTTGTGAACCACTGACTTAAAGATCTGATTATAATTTAAGTTCTTTTTGATCCTGGAAATTTTAATAATTTGGTACATAATTATGATAGACTTAAATTCACTAACTTTATACAAAGAAAAGATAAATTCGTATGTTGATAACGATATTTTAGATATTTCAACAAAATCAAATATCTTAAGTTTGTTTAAGATCAAAAACTATACTGGAAATGGAATTGAACCTCATGGCAATGTAAAAATTGATGAAAATGGTATAGCGACAGAGTTTAGGAAAGGTAATTACATTCTAACTGGCTTAAGTGCTGATATTTTAAATACTGATAATTTTGAGATTCAAACTAAGTTTAAATTATCTTCATTAAGACCTTCTTCTGGAAGTTACTATATCTGGGCCGCTACATGTGATAGTTACGATCCTCCTAGATGCAATCTCATGAGTTATAACCTTTCGAAGTATAGATTTAATGGATTCTGGGTATATAATGGTTCTAACTATTTGGTTTCCGATAAATATATATTTCCTTATACAGATGAAGAACAAATAAAAAACGCTATTATAGATAAATGGTTTGTTTTAAATCAAAAATTCTCAAAGGATACAGTAGAATCAACTCTAATTGATGAAAATGATAAAGTGTTATATAATAACATAAATACGTATAATTATAGACCAAAAGATACATCAAATGGTAGACAATACATATGCTTTGGTAATATTTCAAACGCACTTGGTCAACCTACAAATATTACATTTGATTTGTCAGAATGTTACATTAAAATTGATGACGAATTGGTTTCAGAATGGAATTTATAAAGAACCAACAGATAAAAATATGAACCTTTAGGTTCATATATACAGATTTTATATAAATAAGATATATTTAATATTTTAAAATTCGGTGAGTTTGTTGTTTACAACAAATCTTACCAGACTCTTGGGAAGGAACTCTCAGAGTATAAAGCTTTTAAGTGTTTAGATTTTCAAAATCAAAAACACTTAAACTACAATTAAATATTTGATTGTAAATAGAAGCTATTGACCTAAAGGTCAATAGTAGTTCACAATCTTGAAAAGTATATTCAAAATGTGTATAATGTATATAAAAGAAGATAATAAATAACAAAACTATTTTTTTTTGGAAAATTACATGAATGAAATTGAAGTATTAGACGAAAGGCAGCATGTATTGCTACGTTCACAAATGTATTTAGGTTCATTGTCAAATACATTATCAAATGAATATATTTTAGAAAATAATAAATTCATTAAGAAAGATATTACGTACATTCCTGCATTAGTAAAAATCATCAATGAAATTATTGATAATTCCGTTGATATTTCTATTAAAACAGACTTTAAAGAATGTAATTTAGTGGACGTTACAATTACCGACGATTATGTACAAATTATAGATAATGGTCCAGGCATTCCTGTTAAAAAAGCATTTAACAAAGTAACAAACAAAGAAGAATATATGCCATTCACTGCGTGGGGTCACGCAATGGCAGGTTCTAATTTTAAAGAAAATTCCAAAGGCATTGGTTCTTTTGGTGTTGGTTCATTTTGTACGAATGTATGGAGTACCAAATTTGTAGGTATTTCAGACGATGGAAATCAAAAATATAAAGTAGTATTTACAGATAATGCTTCAAATTCAGAAGAAACAGTAACAAAATCATCTAAAAAAGGTGTTACTGTTAAATTTTATCCGGATTTACAAAGATTTAAAATTGATAAGATTGATGATACAGTAAAAGAAGTTATTAAGCAAAGATTAATCAACTTAAATTTATGTTTTCCTAAAATTAAATTTAGATTTAATAATAAACAGTTAAACGTTAATAGCTTTAAAAATTACGTTAAATTATTTAATGATAATTTTGAAATCGTTGAAGAGGCAAATTATTCGTTTGCAATCTTACCAAGTACATCTGATGACTTTGAGCAGTTTAGTTACGTAAATGGTTTAAAAATGTCAGATGGTGGTCAGCACATCGATAACATTGTAAACGAAGTTACAAAACGTTTAAGAGATAAACTTTGTAAGAAATATAAAACTTTAAAACCTGCTGATATTAGAAATAAACTGTTTGTAATCATGTTTATGAGAAACTTTAGTAATCCTAAGTTTAATTCTCAAACTAAAGAAAAATTGACCAACAGTATTGCAGAAGTTAATGATTATTTAGGAAACGTTGATTACGACACTTTATGTAGAAAGATTTTAAAGAACGATAGTATCATTGATCCTATTGTAGAAGTATTTAAAATCAAAGAAGAATTTAAACGCAGACAGGAATTAAAGCAATTAGATAAAGCCCCTAAAAAAATTAAAGATGAGCATTATTTACCAGCAACAAAAAATAAAAAATATCTTTTGATTGTTGAAGGTCAATGTTTATCAGAAAATACTGAAGTTTTAACAAATAATTTTAAAAATGTCAAACTTAAAGATATTGATGTTGGTGCAAAATTATTAAATTCAAGTTATGATGAAGTTGAGGTCTTAGCAAAAACTGAAAAATTAACTAAGACATTGAAGATCACTTCTAATGGCGAAGAAATTATATGTGGATATAATCATCCAATTTTTGTTTATAATGTAAGAACTAAAGAATTTGAATTTGTTAATGCTAAAGATTTAGACAAAACTAAACACAAATTAGTAAAATCAAAAATCAACAGTAAAACAAAAATTTTAAAGATTATTAATATATATAATAACATAATTAATACCGATGAAACTGACATTTCATTTACAGAAAATGATTACTTTGTTATTCTTAGAGATGGAAAGATTTTAAGAGTTAATTCTAACGATTTAAAGGTAAATGATTATTTAATGCTATCGTAGAGGAAGTGAACTGCTATTATTCTTCAGGTCAATAGTAGTTCACTTGGCAACAAGGAATAAGAATGTTAAACGAATTACAAGAACTATGTTTTAAATTAGAAGATATTGATAGTATTGAAGATAACGGATACGAAAACACTGTTGATATCACAGTTACAGATAAACATGATTTTATTTTGGCAAATGGATTTATTACACACAACTCTGCTTTATCGGGTTTAATGCCATGTATGGGCAGAGATCAGTGTGGTTATTTTACTCTAAAAGGAAAGCCATTAAATTCATGGGATGTTTCACAATCGAAATTTACATCTAATAAAGAATTGAGTTCTTTATACCAAATTATTAAGAACGAAACAGTGTTAGATGATAAAGATGACGGTGATTGGTTCAAGTTGACATTAGATGATGGTTCAGCTATACTTGTGAACGAAAATGATCGTGTTAAGATAAATAACGATTATATTAATGTAACAGATTTGTTAAAGTATGTGGATTAAATGAAAATTGAAAAATACAATCCTACCAATGAAGAATTAGTAGAATACAGAAAACACAAAAATACAATTAGACGTAAGAAAATCGTTGATGGTTACGATCATATTGTTTATGCAACTGACCAAGACTTAGACGGATTTCATATTCGTGCTCTTTTATCTGGGTTTATCAAGAAATATCTTTTTGATTACTCTGATTATGTTGGAATGTTGGAAACTCCAGTAATTGCAGTTTTCAAAGATGGTAAAATTCAAAGGTGGACTTATTCTTTAGATGATAGAGTTGAAGTTAAAAATAACGAAATTTCGTTCTATTATAAAGGCTTGGGTTCATGGAATAAAGATGATTTTAAAACTGTTATCAAACAGGATGGTTTAGACAAGATGATTGAACCTCTATCATTTAATTACTCAAATAAAATCTTAGATGAATGGTTAGGTTCAAATTCAGATGTTAGAAAACAGTATATTTTAAAAAATGATTTTAATATTGAGGATGTTTAATGGATACTAATTTAGATATTAAGATTGATCAGGCAAGAGCTGAAAATGATATGAATTATCTTATTCAGCAAATTTATACACATCAATTTGCAGATCAAAATTCTCAAATTGAAATAACTTTAAACCCTGTTGTGACCGTAAGACGTGTTATTGATAACAAAATTGAAGAAAAAACATATACTTTAAATGATTTTAGGATTAATTAATGTTTTCCGTTTTTAAAAAATGTTTAAATCCAAGAGCAACATTCACTGACGAAGATATTAATAAAGTGAATGAATTTGTATTTTGTAGATGGTTGAGTGGAAATCCCAATACATTACAGCTTGCACAATTTTTTAATCAGTATCCGAATGTACCAATGAAATTAAAATTGCAGATGGTACAAAAAGTTGTGAATGGTAAGATTAGATATATTCCATATCCTAAACAAGAAAAAGATATTAATGAACTCATAAATAAAATTTCTTTATATTATAATATAAATAATAATATAGCAAAATTATATTTAGAATTTATAACAAAAGAAGAAATGCATACTATTGATGAGTTTTTTAGGATGCAGGAACAATGATTAAAATTCAAACTATGTTTTGAATGTTATGACTGGTATCATTGAATTATCAAATTTGGAAAAGTATAAGACAGAAATCTAATTTCAAGTTGGAATAAATAATTTAACTTTATCTAGCAAGAATTCCCACCTCTACAGACGTTAGGACAAAATTCATAATAATGGCTGTAAATAGTATTAAATATTTAATTGTAAATAGAAGCTATTGACTTTAGGTCAATAGCAGTTCACAACCAGCATTTTTTGAAACGTGTTCCAAAGCCAGTCATTGGAATTAAAATGTTCATAGTTTAATCCTCTTTATTCAAATTCTGTCTGTATTTTTCATCAGGAGTTAATAATTTTTTGCATTGTTCCAATGTTAAAGTATCTAATTCAAGATTAGATGATTTTATGAAAAGAGAAATATATGTATTAGCAAGAATCTGTTCAGGATTATCCTGCATTACAAAATCATCTGGACAGTAGAAATACTTAATCTTTGGTTTATACTCTGCAAGATCATCTATTATCTCAGAACATTCTGAAGCTGAATCACTCTGAACAATGACACCATGATTTCTTAGGAAAATCAACTTATTATCACCAATTGTACAGTCTGAAAGATCTGCTCCGGGTGTTCTGTATTCTACAATCTTTGGATTATACTTTGAGAATCTATCTAATAAAGCATTTGAAATAATTGGAATAATATAAATTGGATGATAATGCAAAACATACTTGAACTTTGAATTTTTATGCATTCCAATTTCTAAAGATGCCTTTTTTGAATCGTTTTCATGAATAATCTGAAAAGGTTCTCTAAGTGCTGTTCCAGATGCTTTAATGTAAAGACCATCTAAAGTTTTTACTGAAACATTACCACCATATCCAGGAGAATCTAAAACATTCCCTATTTTAGATGTTATTTCTACTAAGTCATCTAAATCATTTTGTATTATTAAGTGATCTTCAAACATATAAAATTTCCTTAATTCTTTTGCTCAATTCCTAAATCGTTTTCAGAGCATTTAAAGTTTTTAGCAAAATCTAATTCATTTTTAAACTGAACTTCGCAAATTTCATTTGCTGTTTTAATTAAAATGTTTGCAAAGTCTTTCTAAATATTTATGTATTTCTTAAAATCTTCATCTTTTTCTTTAATAGAGTTATATCAAAGACATTTAAACTGGTGAACTGCTATTGGCCTAAAGGTCAATAGCTTCTATTTACAATTAAATATTTAATTGTAGTTCAACTGATGTTTGATTGAGTTCAAAGTGTAGTTGAACTATTGTTTGATTAAGTTCAAAGTGTAGTTGAACTATTGTTTGATTAAGTTCAAAGTGTAGTTCAACTATTGTTTGGTTAAGTTCAAAGTGTAGTTCAACTATTGTTTGATTAAGTTCAAAGTATAGTTCAACTATTGTTTGACTGATTTCAAAGTGTAGTTGAACTGATGTTTGAACTACTTAACTTACTGAAATATAAAAGGAATAGGAATTTAATGGAATTAACTATATTTTATAAAATGATGAGTTATACTCTTTTATCGTTTAATCTTAAGTATTCGTTTAAATCAAATTTTTATTCCTAATAATTCTTTTCCTTACATTTTATAGTTTCTCCATCTATAACTCTGAATTATTTAAACTAATCTTGATTTTTATCTAAAATTGTTTTATCGTGGGTGTATATGTTTAATAGGATAATGCTATAAATGAAAATTTTAGGAGAGTACTTATGTTTTTATTATGTAATTTAATAAAATTATTAATATTATTAATATATAGAATGAAAAAATTTTTATTTGGTTAATGCGGTAATAAATAATTTAAAATTTTTATAAAAGATTAAAAATTTGATTTTATAAAGATTTTTTTTGTAGGAGTAGGATATGCTTTTATTAGAGTCTAAACTTGATGAACAGGGCGAAACGTTTTATATAAATGGAAATGTATTTTATACAAAGAATTTAACTCTTTGCAAAACAATACAGTTATTACAAAGAGTTAGTGGATTAAAGTTAAAAGATTTTTCTAATTGTTTAAATATCAATCCTTCCCAATTTTCATATAAAATGAGACACTCATTTAACATAAATGATATTGCTAAACTATCAAAGCTATTAAGACTAAATTCAAATCAAATTGTAAATTTATTTTTAAGAACTTAACCAACACTAATAGTTTGACCACCAATTGTGATATTTGTAAATGATGGTGTTAAGCTAGTACTAAAAGTAGTCCCATCTAACACCATGTTTGTTCCTGCTGAATATGTGGTATTATCATCCTGAGTTGTTAAAGTATAACTTGAACCATCTAATTTTGTTACTGTAACTGTTCTGCCATCTATAGAAATTTCTTTAACAATAGTATCAACCAAACTATGTCCATTACTATTTTGACTTGCTTTTGTTGCAGTACTTGCATTTCCTATACACGAACCTGAAGAATTAGCGTAATCTACTCTAAAGTTTGAAGGATTGTAAGTGTAAAAATCAACGCCGTTATTTCCGCCAATAAGCCAAACAGGCTGCCCACTTTGACCATCCCAATTAATATTAATATCAGTTCCATCTGAACGTTTAGGATATGCTCTTCCTGCATTTGTAGCATATGCAACATTATTAACTGTAAAACTACCGCTAACGCCATCAATACTATGATATGTAACAGTTGCATCATTGCAGCTGATATCATTAATTATAGAATCTGATAATGTATATCCGTTTATATTTTGATCTGCTTTTGTTGCTGTATTAGCATTACCGTTTAAATTACCATTAAAAGTATTTGCTGTTATATTGCCTGGAAAAATAGAATTATGGTCGCTATCTAACAATGTTAAAGTTTTACTATTATCTCCGTGCTGATCATATTGTCTGATATAAATTGGTTCAGTGCCATTATCACCAGTTGCAATTTCTAAATATCCTGCATCCTGACCTGATGCACCACCGCCAACTCTCCACCAATTATTACCACCAACAACACCGTACGTTCCAACAACAACATCTACCAATGAATTGTTCTGGAATGTTATTTGATTTCCTAATGAGTAAGAACCATCAAAAGCATTTCCCCATAATGAAACAGTATGATTGAATTTTGATGCCGTGTTTGCATTGCCGTGTAAGTTTCCTATAACGTCACCTTTTACATTGCCAGTAAGATTACCAGTAACATCACCGTTTAAATTACCTGTAAAATTAGTTGCCTTTATATTACTTAAAGATAAGTTTTCAGGAAAATGAATAGTAACATTAGAACTACCATCTACAATATTTGTAGTAACATTAGTTCCATCTGTGATTCTAAATTCTCTTGCCGTACCCCATTTAACGGTTGTGATAGATTGAGAGCCATTAAATTTAGTTCCATTAATTGTAACTTCATTTAAAAGAGAGGATGCAGTTCTTGCATTTCCTTGCAAATTACCTAAAATTTCATTTGTAAATTGTTTATTACCTCTAATTACCTGATCAGTAGTTAATGACACATAACGATTATCTGAATCAACTTTATCATAAAAGTTTGTTAATTTTGCTTCGGTGTCACCAATTAATTCCCATTCATCATTTGTATAAACATACTCATCATAAGCATTATTAGTAGTCGAACCTAGATTTTTAGGAACAAAATAAAATGTATTAGCCTCACCAATCGTAGGTAAAGCGCTTGCAACTTTAATTTTAAATCCTTGTTTTTCTAGTGTCGCAATTCGATCGCTTATTTGTTTGTTATTAGTTCTTACTTCTGAAGCTAATGCATTATGCTCTTCACGAGTTGCAAGATATACAACAACATCTTTAGAACCATTAAAAATAGTATTTCCATTAATACTTAAAGAACCTGCTGTCGTTTTGGCAACGTTTGCGGTGTCTGCTAAGGTTGCACGATCTGCTAAGTTTGCGTGAGTAGTGTCAATGTTTGCAATAGTATTTTTGAGTTCACTTAAGGAATTGTTTAAATTCTCGATTGTATTTGTCAAATCTGTTTTTGCAGAATTGATTTTATTATCAAGGTAGGTATCCTGCATATCTGAACGATTTGATAGTTTTGTAAAATCCGATGATAAATCTAAAACACCTTGATTTATTGCTGCAACTTTTTTCATCAATTCAGATAAAGCAATGAAGTTGGCATTTGCACCTGTACCCCAACCAACTTCACCAACGGAAGGAATGTAAATGTTGTTTTTTGTATACTTACCCATTTTTATTGCTCTATTAATATATTATTATTTATATAAACCCTGATTAGGGGTTTTGCACTAAACAATAGGCTATGGTAATTTTTTAGTTGCTAAAGAAGAAATGGATGTACCTATCGTTTTATTTTCTTCTTCAATTTTACTGTCTTTGCCAAAATAACTAAAATCTGAAGATGCAATATTTGAATTTTTGTCATCTGTATCAGTCATTTTATATTGATTTTCATCAACAATATCAACTTCAGAAATACTAATACCAAGTTTAAATACTTTTGGAATACCATCTTTGAACGTTTCAACATTATCACCATAATCAACCTGTAAATTAGTAATAACTACATTTCGTAACTTTACTAAATTGTTAAGATACTTATTTCCAAAGATGATTTTCCAATAACAAGGTTGTTTCATCCAAAATTTAGAATCAGATGTTTTAAGAAAATTAGATACTTCACTTCGTATTTCTTTTGTATTTTCTGAAATCGCAGAAATGATAGAAGAAGCATCGTCATTGGTTGTATCGGATTTATCTGAAAATTCTTTAGTTATATTAGGACTAGCATATTTTTTAAATGCAGTAATTATATCAATTACAGTTAATGCTTCTTCTCTTGAACGAGGTTGAAAAATATAATCAAGCATAAAAGAACGTAAAGATGAACCTGTGTAATTCTGAAAATAACCAGGATTTATCATCTTTTTTCTAAATCCAAATGCTGTACTTAAATATCCGTATGCAGGAGTATTATTAATACGGTTTATACCTTCACTAACTGCACCAATAACATTAACCCCTTTAGTTTGTAAAGCACTACCCAATACTGATCCTAATCCGTCAGCTGCATCGAATACTGTTGCTGCAGACCAGTTATGAGAAACTGAATCATTTAAAGATGCAGGTGTAGGTAAAACAATTAAGCATTGAACGGTACCACTATCATGGCTTTCGTTGTTTATAAGAGCATTTCTTTCAATGGCAGTAATAGGCATAAAAGTTAAACTTCTAGCTATTCTTTCTTTATTTGATAATAGATCCTGTGGATACACATAACTTTGGATTGACATGTTTTTACCTCTTGATTTATTTATATGTTTTTATGTACAATAAATAAATAAAAAACAAGAAATTTTAACATGAAGATAACTGTATTTGAAAGTGCACCAACAAAAGGAAAGTCACCAATTTCGCCTTATGGTGATAAGACTTTTACATTTAGAACTATAAACTGCGAGAAGCCATTAGATGCTTTTAGATTATTGTCAAACAACTTTACTTTAAATATAAGTTTAGATCTAGAACAGCCTTTACGTTCAAGACGCAGAATTCAAGATTTGTCTGAATATTATCCAAAAACAACAGATTGGATTTTAATTGATGCAGATCATATTGACAATTTACACGATCAAAAAGAGGTTCTTAAGTATTTTAAACAATACAAATGTTTAATAGGTGAGTCACGTTCATGTAACATGGTTGATAACTTTAATCTTAAAGGATTTTTATTTATAAAACCTTTAGAAATCAATAAGTTAAGACCATTAATTGAACAAATACAGGATGATCTTGCACAATTTTGTGAAATTGATATTCGTGTTGCACAACGTTCAGCATTGAACGCACCGATGAATAAAGTTAAAATTCTCTTAGAGTCAAATGAACAAGAATACGAATTTAAACTAAGAACTAAAACAACACATTTACAGTTTGAAAATACTATTGAAATTCCTAAAGAATTTGATACTTCAAATGTAACCACGATTGAAGGATTGTGTTTAAAGATATTTGAAACAATGGGATTTTCAGCCTTAAAATATAATAACAAATGTATAATTTTTAGACATCCGTCTGAGGTTAAAACACCTGGTGGATATTTCTGGTTTAAAGATAGTCCGTATATAATGAACCATTATAATGAATTAAAATCCATTAACATATATAATGAAGTCATTAAATTACCTTTAGCAAAGCAACTTTTACAAAAGTCAATTAATTACGAGACTGAGTTACAAAGTTTTAATACATCAATGAATGTAATTGAAGTAAATGAAAAGTTTTTAAAAATTACAGATGAAATTAAAGAAGAAATTTCAAAATTCGTTGAACAGAATGATGGATTGTTTACCATACGTTCTGCAATGGGTACGGCAAAATCCGTAATTATCGAAGAAATCATCAAACAATCAAATGAACAGGATTTAAGAGTATTAATTTGTTCAAATAGAATTTCTGTTGCTGAAGATTTTGCTAAAAAATATAATATTAAGTTATATAACAAAGACAAATATGAAATAGGAGATAGTTTAATTGTACAATTTGATAGCTTATGGAAATACAATCTTAGAAACTTCGATCTTGTTATTTTGGATGAGTTTATATCTTTAATGTTACATAGTAGAAATACTATGAATGGAACATTTATAAATCTCTCCAAACTTTATGCATGTATGCATAAAAAGTTAGTAATAGCTGATGCTTTTTTAACTGGATTTGAAAACAAACTTTTAAGTTACAAAAAATCTAATTTACATTTACTACAAAATAATTATAGAGAAGATACCAAATTATTTGAATATACCGATTTTAATTATTTTATTCAGGCAATTGTAAGGACCGCAAGAAAGAACAAAGTAACAATTTCATGCACGCAATTAAATGTAATTAAATCGTTACGAGCAGTGTTAGTTAATAATGGTGTTAGAGTAGTTACTTTAACTGCCGAAACACCAATGGTAACCAAACAATTGATTTATAAATTATTTGATAAGGCTGATAACGATAAATATGATGTTTTAATTTATTCGCCAACCTTAACTGTTGGAGTATCGAATCTAAATGATATTTGTTATCATTTTCACTATGATTGTTCAAATACGTGTGATGTTATTTCTTCATTACAAATGATAAAAAGAACAAGAAAAGCAAGTGAAATTCATTACTATATTAAAAACAGAATCGAATTTGTTAAAACATCATTTAACGATTTAAAAGAAACATATTTGAAAAACTTAGGAACACAATTAGAGTTTAATTTTTTATTTGAGTTAAACGATTATGGTGAGCCTAGATTATCCAAACTAGGAAAACACGCAATTTATATTGACACATTTAAAAATATCTTAGAATATAATCATAAAAAGGCATTTGAGTTTTTATTACAATATCAGTTTAAAAATAAACCTAGTATTGTAGATAAAAAATACGACTCAAATATCTTATTGCCATATATAAAAGAAATTAAAGATGAAAATGAAAATAAAATCGAAGATGCAATAAACGAATATATCTTGGTATCAGATGCAGATAGAAATTATATTGATGTTAGAAATGCAAATATTTTTGATATGCTTTATAGATATGAAACAGAAATTGAAGCACCATTAGAAATTAGAAATGAAATTTTAAGATTAGAGTTTAAGAAAAATATAATAGAGAAATGTAAATGTTATAATATTATAGAATTATATTCTAATAATAGAAATCAACAACAAATTCAAATTGAAATATCTAATGCGATTATGTATAATATAGAGGATGTTAAATTTTGGAATTATGTTTTAAAAAATGTAAACGAGCCATTAAAAGAAAGTTATACTGTTAAAGAACATGCAAAGTTAAAAGTAATACTTGAAAGATGTGGTTATAAATCTAAAATAACAGATCATAGAAAATCATACATTGTTGATGAAGATATATTAAAGTATAGAGAATATATTAAATGATTGAAGTTCATAAAATAAATGAAAGTTTTAGTTATCTAACAGGAACTAAAGAAGAATTAGAAAAGGTTTTTAAGTCATTGAGAATTTATGATCCTTCAATGAAGTTTAATCGACTTGTTAAAATCGGTTTAAAGAGTCCATATAAAGAATTTGCAAGTTTTCAAAATAGTGTGTTGCTTGTTTATAATGGGCATATCCCATTAATTTTAAAACAAAATCAAATAAAATATTCTGATGAATTTTCTAAAGAGATTGATGAGTTTGTAAAAGGTTTAGAATTACCATTCACACCATATGATTATCAGATTAACGCTGTAAAAGAAGCAATTTTTAGAAAGAAAGTATTATTAAAAAGTTGTACAAGCTGTCTTGATCCAAATACTGAGATTGATGTAGATATTCCTAACTATACAGAAAAAGAAATTAGAACAATTTTAAAAAATATAAATCATTGTGGAGCACCGCTCTAAAGTTTACAATGAACTAATGAGAACTAATTAGAAAAATTTCAAAGAAATGTTTACAAGTTGAAAATTTACATTATAATTAAACAGGTGGTTGTAGATTCAAGTCCCGTTAAGAACACCAAAATTCGAGGAGTTTAAAATGAAATTTAAGGAATTACTCGAAGGAAATGTTCTGAGACCTTACGTTTTAATTAAGCTCCTGAAAAAGAAAAAGAATAAAAAATGAATAAGAGAACATTTTACAGAATCTGTTTCATATTCTTTGTTTTAATGTGTTTCATGTTCGAAGTTTGTTTAAATACACTTCCATTTATGATTTCATTCATACTTGCTTTCTAAAAAGGAGTATAGGAAATGTTTGACGAAAAAGATCTAATCACTTGGTCAACTCGTGATAAAGCAAAAATAGGAAAAAAGTATTATTTTTCAAATTATATCAAAGGACTTCAGAGTGCAATAAAGAAAAACAGATTTGCTACTTTAAAGGCAATCAATGATAACAATGTTGGCTGTCCATTTTTAATGGATGACGAGTGCTTAACTTATGATTATTATTCTTGCATCTTGGAAGTTAAAGATGAATGAAACTAATGAAGAAAAGGAATTTGCCGAGTACCAAATGTATTGTGATTGGATATGGAGTTACTTAATTCAAAAGTTATCTACACTTAATAAACAGATAAGTGAAGACCAAGCATATGCTATCTTTAATAAGATACTTGACTTAAACGAAGTTACAGAAAATGAAATTGATAAAATGATTAGTAGGGTATTTAAAGATGAATAATTTATTAGAACAACTGATACTTTATTTTATTGTATTGCTTTTACTTGCTGTTGTTTTAGTATCTGTGTTTTTCTTAACACAATCTTAATTTATAGATTTGAAAAGATGTAAAAATGATTATTCTTACTGATACTTTAGGAACCTTTGATAACAAGGTGAATAAAATTAAATCGCTTGCAAAGAAAAGATATTATTTGCAGAAAACATTAAAAAAGATAGATAAAGAAATAGCGTTTAATTTATGGTACATAAACAAAAAGAAAAATGAATATAGAGAGATGAAAGCAAAATATCCAACAGCAAAAGATTCTGCAACTTTGGATCGCATTAAAGTTAATATGCGTGTTATTTTACCAGAGAACAAAGATTTTAAATTACATGTATTAGCTTTAATTGCTGAATTGAAGAGATAAAAATTAAGTATTAAAGGACTTGAAAGTGAGATTATACAAGCGTGTTAAGTTGACAAATGATGATTTAAGATTTTTAATTTATTCTATAAATCACATGATTGATAAACATTTACAAAGTAATTCTCCCACTTATACTAGAGAAAGAAAATTCGCTGAAGAATTGAAAACAAAACTTGAAAATAGATTAGAAAGAGAGCATTAAAAAGGAGATTGAAAATGACTTATTTCATCAATATAATTATTGGAATATTCATAGGATTCATACTTGGAGCAGTTTACATGTTTAATAGGGACAACTTTGAGACTGCTTTAAAGATTTCTAATGTAATGAATGCCTCAATGCTTCAGCGTGTAACTGATAAGGTCATCACTAAAGCACAGGTTCATGACATTGAAACTATTTTCCATAGACACATTGAAGCAAACTTCGAGAATATAAAAGCTAATCATGATGATAATCACGATAATTGTAAAAATAAAAGGATAAAGATTGAAACAAATTATTTAAAAACAATTTAGGATTATTTTAAAAAGGATAAAGAATGAAAGTTAAAGAATTTTTAAAATTCTATCTCGGATATAATACTTTTCAAGTTATTAATGAAACAGGAGATAGATGGACTGATACCCTTTCAAAATATGAAGTTCTAAAGTCTTTTGGAGATGCTAAACTAAAGCGTACTGATGTTGATAACGATGACGAATACTTATGCTCACTAATGTTGTTTATTGCAGACAAGGACTTTAAAGAATGATTATTTTATTATGCATTTTATTTGTTTTAGCAATCATTTTAAACATTGGTAGTGCCATATCTTATACAAAAAGTGCTAACAGAAAAGCACGATATACAATGATTGAAATTAAGGCTCTAAGACAAGTTAGAGATAAACTTGAGAATCTATTAAAAGAGGCAAGTGAGAAGAAATGAAACTTATTAAGTGTTTAAATGCACAGTGGTCCACCGAGACTGTAGGCATAGTTGACAGTGTAGTAAAACCACCATATTTTTACACTGTTGATTATATTCTTCAAAATAAGCCTAGTCTGCTCAAACGTAAAGTTTTCGCCATTAGTGCAACAAATATGGGAGTTGGCGATAATCAAGAACCAGTTGTTGTGTACTATTTAGGAAACAAGAAATGAAACTTGATGATTACATTAAACAATTAGAAGATCTGAAGTCTAAGTATGGAAATGTAGAAGTTAAAATCAACAAAACATACGAATGTTTTGATTTAAGTATCAATGATACTTATTCAGATCCAGAAGAACCATACTTTGACGATGACCAAGAATGTGTTGTTTTGTACAGCGATTTTTTTAAGTTATAATTGAGTAGATGTAAAAATGTTTAGTGAAGGTTTGAACGGATAATTAGTTTTCATTAGGAAATTGAGGTGGAGTAATGAGATTCACTAAAGGACATTTGAGACTATCACGTAAAGAAATTTGGAACGCTAGAGAACACATTGCATCCTGTATTTACGATGGTCTTTTACAATTTAAAAATACAGAACGGTTAGGATATCCAGCTGATATTTCACCAAACACCTGGGAAGAATATTTAGACAAAATGTTGTATTCCTTCAAAGAAATTTCAACAGATTATGCGAATGATCCTTGTAAAAATTATTTTGGTGCAAAATTAACATTAAAATCAGATTTAGAAAGAAACCAGATTAAAGAAGAGCGTGAAAGGTATCTTGAAAAGATTCAAGAAGGATTGAATTTGTTTTCTGAGTACTGTATGGATTTATGGGATTAAAAGTTTGAAATGTGCATGAGTGAACTGCTATTGACCTAAAGGTCAATAGCTTCTATTTACAATCAAATAATTGATTTTTGTTTTATTTATAAAATAAATATTTAAAAGTATAACGTCTGTATATATGAACCTAAAGGTTCATATTTTTATCCGTTGATTTTATATAAAAAGTATTTTGATTGTGGTTTTTTATGCTGCTTTAGAGTATGTGGAACAACTTATTACATGGACTAGTTTTAGTACACAACAAATCGTTGAACTTATTCATTTTATGCGTGAAAATTATCGCGAATTAAAAGATAAAGAAATTTACTTTGATGTTGATAGTAACAAATTCTGTCTGAGGGATAAAAAATGAAACAACTTGTGGAATACACAACTAAAAATTTATACGGTGAATTTAAACCTGAAGAGGTTTGCTTTGTTGTAGCTAAAAACTATGGCTATATAAATGAGCTTTCATATCTTACAGGCGATATAAACACTGCTTTATCCTTAGCAAAGGAAAACGATTATAATATTTTTGTTTACAAAAAGAAGTTTGCAAAAGATTGTTTAGATACTTATTCAATCTTTAGAAATATGCTAGAGACCATTCAAGAAGCAGGCTTTGACATTGATTATGCACTCTGCATTAAGAACTGTGGCGAGAAAGCTGAGAAAGACTTTAACGAACTAATTGAGCAATGGTTTTTTAAATACATTGATAACAATACTTGGTTTGCTGATAATCTTATAGGAACGTTAAAAGTAGATGAAAGTCAGGAGAAAGAAGAATGAGTACTTGTTTTGCTGATATTTTTAAACCTTATAACGAGGAATTTAAAAATAAGATTACTAATGTAGTCTTTTGGGAAGACCATAGCACTGAATTAAAAGAAGTTGCTTGTAAGAAGTTTAAAGAAATTGACCAACTAATCTTAGATGGTTTGTTTATTGATCGTTACTTCTTTAGAGGTAATGAGTTAAACGTTATTTATGAGCCACCTTATCTTTTGAAGAAAGAGTACGAATGATTGCTCTATTGTTTCTTATGGGTCTTATAATTCTTGTGGTGTTATGCATTATAGGTATCATACGTACTGCATGCTTAATTTTTACCGAGACTATTTGGTACGATAGAAAACATGGAATGAAATACACTTTGACAAATAACTCAATTACAGCTGAGTGGGATTTTGAAAGTCCATTAACAATGCTGAAATTGACAAAGCTGTTCATTCAGGGTGAGACCAATCAAGAGCAAAGACGTAAATATATTCGACAATATAATAGGCTCAAAGAGTCTTTGAAAGACAAGTACGACCTTTCAGATTTTCCCGACTATGAAATTAAATAATTAAGAGCCAAAAATCACAAATTTTTGATCTCAGCAAAAGGAATTAAAATGAAGTTAAAGAAGTTACTAAAACATCACACTAAAGGACTTCAAATAGTTAAAATTTATCGAAGCGATAATGATACTACTAAAAAAGTCTATAACGATAGGGCTTATGGTTTAGTATGTAGAAACGATCTTTTGGAAAGTAAAATCGTTAGTTGGTGTATAGATTATAACACGTTAAAGATTTATATAAAATAAACACCAAAAATCGAAAATTTGGAACTTAGGTTAGGAGAAAGAAATGAAACTTCTAGATTATATTCAATATCTACAGTACCTGCATATCAAACATGGTGATGCAGATACGGAAGTCAACATTAAGACTAACTATGAATACGTGGGTGATGATGATTTTGATTACTCAGTGGGATACACAAAAGCAATCCGTCCATATTACGTGAAAAAGAAAAATTGTGTTGTAGTGCATGAAGACTGTGTATCTTTTGACTAAAGGACAGATATATGATATATACTAGCTATTATGCGAACTACAGAAAATTCAAAGACATGTTTAGAGTGTCCATATCAAGAACAGCTCCAAGCAATTCATGCGACCTACAACTGATAAAACTAGCACCAACTGCTGAATTACTCCACAAGCACAAAAGCAACTTCATAACCAACGAAGAGTACACTTCAATATACAACAGTCAGCTACTCAGACTTGAGAACGATGGGTACATAGCCAAAGTTGTAAAGGCTCTATCAACCTTGCAAGAAGATGTAGTGTTGCTATGTTATGAGAAGACTGGAAAGTTCTGTCATAGGCATTTATTGGCTGAGTACCTAAACAGTAACTACGATACAAATATTAGAGAGTTGTGAACTGCTATTGACGTTTCAAATGTTAAATATGTAGATGATATGTTTGCATACTCACCTCTTGAAGACAATGAACCTAAGTGGTATAAAAAGATGTAAATAAAATATATTTAATATTTTAAAATTTGGTGAATTTGTTGTTTACAACAAATCTTACCAGACTCTTGGGAAGGAACTCTCGGAGTATAAAGCTTTTAAGTGTTTAGATTTTCAAAATCAAAAACACTTAAACTACAATCAGATAT
>JBGVCU010000031.1:0-8883 GCA_045119035.1 Bacilli bacterium
TCGTGCTCAGCACATAATTCCTTATAATCTTTATAATTTGGTATTCTATCCTCTTTAAGAGCTTTTAAATATTCTTCAACATATTGATTATATATGAATCTTGTATCATTTAAATGTTTATCTAAAAGCAATTTCTGAGCAGGAGTAGGAATTAGTGTTAACACTAAACCTCTACTATTTTTCTCAGAAATTTTATTTTTCAATTTAGAATGCCCTTTTATTTTTGTTTTATTTATTATATGATTTTAAGAATAAAAATCAATATTTTTTTATAAAAAAATACAATTACAAACTTCGTTTTAAACAGGTTTTGAATTTTTAATTTAAATATTTAAAAGTACAATGTCTGTATATATGAACCTGAAGGTTCGTATTTTTATCCGTTGATTTTATATAAATAATATATTATAATTAAAGTGTAGTTAAAAATTAGAGGAATTTGAAAATGATTGATACAGCAAAGCAGGCCAAGATTGATTCTCTAAATGCTAAGATTGAAAAATGTAAACAATCCATTGCAAGATTAAATGATAAGTTAGCAAATATCAAAAGTAACATTGATAAAAAATACATTAAACCCTTAATTAAAATTGGTTTTAATGAAACTGATGCAAATAATATGTGGGAAATGGCAGATTTAATAGATAGGTATCAAGAATACAGAACATTTGTCAATCAGCATTTCTTTAAGTTTGTAAAAAATGATTTAAAAGAATATAACATTACAGCTAAATCATTAGAAGACGATACCAGAAAATATAATATGGTTATAAATGGTTGCGAAACTAAGGGTGATGCTAATAACATTCTTGAAAAAATCTTACACAAGTATCCAAAGTTAGACAAAGCGCAGTGGAATTTGCTAAAATATAAAATATATGGTGATGATACCATTGATTCGGGGTATCTAACAAAAAATTTAAAGAAAAAGTTAGATGAATTAGACACATACACTAATAAACTTAACACTTTACAAAATACTGATAGTAAAGTAGAAAAAGAGCATAAAAGTACAGAAAATGTAAAATCTTATAAGTTTTCAGAAAAGGATGTCCAGGACAAAGTTTTAGAACAGGTTAAAAATGTTGTAACAAATTATTATAATGATATTATTAATTATTATAATACTGTAATTAATGAAAGTTTAAGACTTATAAAGAAATATAATGATGCTGCATTAGACGAATTTAACGAATTAGTTACAAAACACCATTATAGCAAGGTTGATAAATTAGAAATAATGGGGTTTGAGTGTCATAAAGATCGCTATAGTTATTTTAAGTTTAAACATCCTGACACATACATTGGTATTAATGTTGTAAAATATTTAGGTCAATATGAGGAATTGCGTATTTTCTGTGACGCTCATGCACACATTGATAATGCAAATAAAGAAATCAAATCTTTAAATGCGATGTTAGGCACAGAAGAAAAAAGAAATGATTATTCTTTGTATCTTTTAAAGAATTTATTAGTTGACATTTATAACAAATACGGTAAACTTACAGATAGTAAATACATTGAACTTAACGATAAAGGTGGTTTAGATGGTGTTTTCAAATGTGAAAGAGGAAATTGTAAGGTAACTACTGTACTAGCTGGCGGCTACAATATCCAAAAATTACATTTTAGAACTTTAATTCATGATTTTAATCATTAGAGGAATGTCTTATGATTACAGTAAAAATTGATGAAGATGCCATCTTAGTAAGTTAAACCAACTAACATACGTTAAAAGACTCTTAATTGAGTCTTTGTTTTCGAGGAACTATTATGAACACAAGCGAACTTAGAAATTTATTAGCATTGCAATATAATTCTAAGGTATTTTTAAACTTGGAATCTGAAAGAAAATTGTTTATAATCAAAACAAAAGAAGATTTGGATAAAATACCGTCATATGAAATCAAACAGATTTCGTTGCGAGCAAATAACGATACTTTAGAATTATATTTGGATGTAGAATGAATTTTACTGATATAAACTACTTTAAAATGGCTGTCGGAACAGACAGAATTAAACATGAAACTTTAAGTGATATAAGTGCAAGATGTCCTATTTGTGGAGATTCCAAATATTCTAAAAATAAAGCAAGATTGCATTTATATCAACGAAATGGAGTTACATTAGTTAATTGTTTTAATGATTGTGCTGTTCGTAATATGTCTATGTTTAGATTTTTAAAGACATATTATCCAAATTTATTTCCATTATATAGAAATGAAGTAAATGAAAGTAAAATTAAATCATTAAAAAAAGATTTAACAGAATATGATTTGTTAGGTGATTTCAAAGATTTAGAAATCAAGGATAAACCTCCTGTTACTTTTAATCTTTCTAAATATTTTAAAACATCAGACAAAACTGAAGACTATTTAGAAAGTAGAGGATTAGAGCATTTTCCTGTGTTTGGAGATTTTTATTTAGGTTCAAATATAAACATCGATAATAAAAATTTTCCTATTAATAATTATATAATAATACCATTATATTATTATAATGAGTGGTATGGATTTTATTCGCGCTCATTAACTGAACATCGTTTTTACACTTATATTCCGGATAAAAATCAAGGATATAAATTATGGAATTATTACAATTTAGATAAGTCTAAAACAATTTATATTTTTGAGGGAATATTTGATGCAATGTCTGCATATTCAAGCGGAATAGAAAACGTATGTGCTTGTATGGGTGCAACACCACCATTAGATTTAATTAAAGATTTGGATGTCGTTTTCTGTTTGGATAATGACCAAACAGGAATTAAAAATAGTATTAAGTTTGTTAAACAAGGATTTAAAACAGTTATCTATCCAAATGATTTAAAATTTAAAGATTGTAATGAAATGTTACAAAATAATATTGATCTTAAATCATTAATTTTAGATAACATTTTTAATGGTTGTTTAGCAGAAGTTAAATTAAGAAGTAAACTATAAGAGGAACTAATATGCGAATTTACAATTTTAGTGGTAAGTACATTAATTTAAATGCAGTATCCCATATTAAAATTGATAGTAAAAAGAATAAGATTTATTTTAATATGTCTTATTCAATTTTAGGTAACAACAATGATTTTATTCAGGATTACATTTACGTTGAACGAAATGTTGAAAATTTAGAGTTGTTATACGAAGCAATTAATAATGTAGACTTTATCAATTACGATGAAGGAAAGTGGGTAAATAGAAATACAATTTCGTCATTTAAGTATGATCCTACAAATTGTAGAATTATCATTAACTTGACAACACCGCACACTTATACTGTAAAAGACAATATCAAGGTAATGTCAGAATTCGTTTATATGAATAATGTTACAAGTGATGGTTTTAAAAAGTTTGTAGAACAGGTTTCAAATTAAGGAAAATAATATGTCTGATTTCACTTTAGAACAATTAACAGATTCTTTCGAGACAGAAGAGAATATTGAGAAAACACCTGAACAAATTGCTAAGGAAAAGAGATGGGCCGAAGAAGCTGAATCAAGAAGAAGAAATGTTTATGTTCCTACCGATCCTAATGACGGTAGCGACAAAGAGGCATTAGCGGCAAACGACGAAGTTAGAGATATGGTTATCGAATTCGTCAAGAGGTACATTCGCCTGCAGTTAGAAATTAAGAAGATTAAAGAAGATATTAAGGCATTAAAAAAAGAATTTTCGGAACAGGGTATCCCTATGAAAATTTGTACAACAGCATATAACATGGTTCGTAAAGAACTTAAGGATAACGAGGGTTATTATGAAGAGGTTGCTGTTTACAAGGAGTGGATGTTCAGTTCTAAGGATGTTACCGATTTGATTACTGAATTGGATGCAAAATAAATACTGATACAATCCTGGAAGGGAGTTCGAAATGCAGGTGATAAAAAAGAATAGTAATCGAGAGGAATGGAATGATGAAAAGATTGTAAAAGCAATTTTAAAATCTGCTGATCATTCATCTTTAGAGATTACTAAAAATCAAGCAACACAGGTTGCTGAATATTGTAAAAAGCAAATTCAAGGAAGCGTAGTCGAAACATCCAAACTGCATGGAATTGTAATCGATGCTTTAAGAACGTTAGGGTATTCAGAAATCGCAAATTCTTATAGAAATTATAGAAATTTCAAAGAAACTGATTATGAAACTTGGCGCGAAATGTACGAACAGGCAGAACATATCATATATCGTGGTGATACCGAAAATGCTAACTTTGATAGTTCGTTAATCTCAACCAAAGGTTCTCTTATTAAGGGTAATGCAACAAAGAGAATTTATCAGGATTTTATTTTAAATAAAAATGAAAAATTCTTAACGCGTAGGGGCGATATCTATATTCACGATATGCGTGATATGATTTTCGGATCAGTAAATTGCTGTTTGTTTGATATTGGTAACGTTTTAAAGAATGGTTTTACAATGTCAAACATTAGATATAACGAACCGAATTCAGTATTATCCGCATTGCAGGTAATTGGTGATATTACTTTAGTTGCAACTGCACAACAATTTGGCGGTTTTACATTACCAGAAATTGATAAGGTGTTACTCCCATATGTTAAAAAGTCTTTTAACAAATATATGGATATGTACACACATCGTAAAGTTTCTAGGCTAGATGCAGAGAAATATGCGATAGAGGATACATTAAAAGAGTTACAGCAAGGTTTTCAAGGGCTAGAGCTCAAGCTAAATACTGTTCCTTGTAGTCGTGGAGACTTTGCATTTACAACGTTGACATTCGGTCAATGGGATGTAAATTTAGCAGAAAATGACAAATATTGGTTAAAGGAAATATCAAGAACAATTCTTGATACAAGAAGAATTGGTCATAACGGTGTTTCAGTAGTATTTCCAAAACTTGTATATTTGTATGATGAAAATCAGATAAACAATGATCGTTATAGTTCAGAATTGTTTGACGTTGCTGTTAAAACATCTGCAAAATGTATGTATCCTGACTATTTGTCATTAAGTGGTGATGTTGAGCATAATAAAGTTGCTCAGGAATACTCAGAACACGGAACTATCATTAGTCCTATGGGCTGCAGGGCATATTTAAGTCATTGGGAAGATCCTACAACTCATAAAGCAGTTACCGTTGGAAGATGTAATATTGGTGCTGTAAGTTTAAATATTCCTGTGATTATGGCAGTTGCAAAACAAGAATATGGTTCTGAGTGGAAGTCTAAATTTTGGGCATTGCTTGAATCAAGACTTCAAACAATCAGAGAATTTTTGTGTAAGCGATATGAATTAATTTCTCATGTAAAAGCAAGTACAAATCCTTTAGCTTTCACACAGGGAGGTTTTTACAATGGCTATCGAAAACCAGATGAAGAAGTAGGTGATTTAATTGATTATATGACTGCTTCGTTTGGAATTACAGCATTAAATGAATCTACTATTCTATGGAACGGAAAAACTTTATATGAAGATAAAGCACAATTTGCAAATAAAGTAATTGATTTTATCGATGATAAAGTACAGAAATTCAAAAAAGAAGATCATCATTTATACGCTTTATACGGTACTCCCGCAGAGAGCTTATGTGGAAAGCAAGCTAAGCAATATGCAGAATTAACAGGTGATACACAATTTGGAGAGTATTTTACAAATTCTTTCCATTGTCATGTATCTGAGGATATTACACCAGTGGAGAAACAAGATGCCGAATATACAGCATTTCATAAAGTAGCCGGTGGTCATATTCAATATGTTAGAATTGATAATCCAGAAAACTTTGAAGCATTAAGAACAATTATTGTAAGAGGTATGCAGAAAGGATTTTACCAAGGTGTGAACTTCGATGCGTCTCATTGTAATGATTGTGAATACGATTATTTGAATGGCACAAATAAATGTCCAAAATGTGGAAGTACAAACGTAACAACAATTAGTCGTGTTTGCGGCTACTTAGGGTATTCCAATATTAATGGACATTCAAGAATGAACGATGCCAAGATGGCTGAAGTTCGAGATAGAAAGTCTATGTGATTAACAAAAAGAAAGTCTTCATGACTTTCTTTTTTATAACACGCCAAAAACGCTCATAGAACGATATTGGTAAGTTTATAATAGGATTATACAATCTTAATCTATGAGCGTTTAAGTAACATTATTCATACAAAACGAAAAGTTATTGTATTCTTTTATCATTTAAAATCAAATTTTCATTTCTCACTTTGTTTCATTAATTGTGTTAAAAATAATTTTTATAGTTATTAATGCATAATAAAAAATTTTTATAAAATTAATGTTTACTTCTAGTAAAAACTACATTACAATTAAGTACATAGAAACGAAATTGAACATTGAGGAATTGAAAATGAACATTAGAGGAAAAGAAATAGCAGACAATTTTTATGTTTGCAATTACAAAGGTCACTATCAGGGCAAATGTAAGCTATTTGATAATGAATATCTTGCACTACATTACTTTCAGCGCATGGTGAAAGAATACCCTCACATCAAATGGGAAGTTAGAAAGAACGCCTCCTATGGCGGATACTTTGAGAAGATACTAGCCGAGAATTAGCAGATTTTGGGGCAACTACCCATACTGGAGATTTAAATTATGAACACTAGAGAAATTGCAGATTTATATAAATTAGCCATCACTAAAACAATTTATAGTTTCGGTAATTATTCTGATTACACAGAAAAACAGCAAGAGGTTCTGGAAGACCTAAATACCAAACTTGAGAGACTTGAAGAAATTGAAGATTATGACGAGTTTGACAGATCCACTGATGAGGCGATCGCTGATGTTGCTGAAAGATTTGCTGAAGATATAAGCGACATTATTGATTTAGATGAAGATACAGAATTTGATAAAGATTATGATGACGGTAGATATGAATTAGATGGTAAAGAATACCGGGTTGTGTGCATTCCAAGTGATGAGTGTTATGGGTGGACAACTATTGGATACACCAAGCATACAATGTGGACTGACTTAGTTTAAAGGGCTAAGAAGCCCTTATTACAGGAGATTTTGAATTATGACATCAGATGATTTTGAATTAGCTGTAAATGAACTGATCCACATGAAAGGTAAGGCACCTGACGAAGAGATGCTTGAACACAAGATTAAAGAAATTAAAGCAGGCTATAACATGGCACTTGAAGTAGAGAAAGAAATGAAAGACTCAGCAGTTTTTACATATACAACTATTCCTGAGGCGATCTCATACATCCTGAATAAGGCAAACACAATGAATATGACTTGTGAGCTTGACTCAACTTATAATCGTTTACGCATTAACAGAGCAGTTTGTGGAGTTAAATCTCAGATTGACGTTACTTATTCTAATAATTGTCAAATGTGGACTGTTGAAGCTAAACTTGACCATGATCAGTTCACCTCTACATACGATGGAAAATATGGCAGTGGAATGTTGAAGGCTACTGTAGAGAATCTGTTAGAGGTATTTAGACGATTTATACGATGAGCTTCTTGAAGAACCATAACATTAAGGAGATTTTATTATGCCATATACACATTTTCTAAAGACCATTACACCAAAAAGCACAAAAGCACTAAGAGAAATTATTGAGAAGACAATTTACGACCAGGGTTATAATTGTAACTTAAACTTTATAGATACATCTTTAATAACTAATATGAGTGAGTTGTTCGCTGGGTCAAAATTCAACGGAGATATTAGTGAGTGGAACGTATCTAATGTTTTAGATATGAGCGGCATGTTTGAGGACTCTGAGTTTAATGGAGACCTTTCAAAATGGAACGTATCTAATGTTTTAAGCATGGCTAGTATGTTTGAACGCTCTGTTTTCAACGGGGATATCAGTGCTTGGAATGTTTCAAAAGTTATAGATATGAAATGGATGTTTGAAGATTCTGTTTTTAACGGCGACATCAGCAAGTGGAATGTCTCTAATGTTTTAGATATGCGATGGATGTTCTGTAATTCTAAATTTAATGGAGATATTTCAGGTTGGAATGTTCGTAATGTTAAAGAGATGGATAATATGTTTCGCTGGTCACCACTTGAACGTAATGAGCCTGATTGGTATTAAGGAGATTTTGATAATCTTAAGATAAATGATACAGAATTTAAGTGTATGTTTAAGAGTATTCAGGATTGCATATAAGAGGATTTTATGTCAGTGACACCTAAAACTGAAGATACAGAATCAAAATTTAAAGATATAAAACTAATTAACGGTAATTGTTTAGACATTTTACAAATAAACATCCAGAAAGATATGTCCCTTTAGGGACATATATGAATGGATGTATTTTAAATTTTTTTTTTAAAAAAAATATGTTTATTTTTCTTGAAATATGTATTATAATTATTTTAGATAACAAATTGATAAAGGTATTATAAATTGAAAAATAAAATTTCTGAGAAAAATATCAGAGGTTTAGTGTTAACACTAAAGCCTGATAATGCTCAGAAATTACTTTTAGACAAACATTTAAATGGTACCAGATTCATTTATAATCAGTATGTTGAAGAATATTTAAAAGCTATTAAAGAAAATAGACTTCCAAATTATAAGGATTATCAAGACCTACGTGCGAAGCACGAATTTCTTAAAGGTTCTTATTCATGGACTATTCAACAGGTTCTGTGTAAATTTGTACAGACAAATAAAATTAATAGATCTAAAAGATCAAAAGATCAAAAAGTAGGATTGATTAAATTTAGATCTAAAAAATCCCATTCAGATTATTTTTATAGTAATAATATAAAATTTTCGTATAATCATGACTGTAAGTCTGAATCTTACGTTTATATTCCAAAGGTAGGAAAAGTTCAATTCAGATGTAAAAATATTAAATCTGAACTTTTAAACGGCAAAATTAAATCAGCAGTAGTTAAAAGATCTAAAACAGGAGAATATAAAATTTCATTATGTATT
>JBGVCU010000032.1:0-6563 GCA_045119035.1 Bacilli bacterium
TTCAGAAACAATTAAATCTTTAATTACACGATGTTTATTACGGATTTCATCTTTTAAACATTTAAAACCAAAACTACATCCTAAACGTTTTTGAGATTTTTCACGTAAACTTAAAATCGTGTTCGCCCACACATTTCGTTCATCTAAACGGACTTTAACTGTCACCAAACCGTCATTTGTTTCTACATCATAATCATCTGATACGATTTGTTCACGTTTATGGTTGAATAAAATTGGAGCTTCTGATTCAATGCTACGGACGAATAATTCAGCGTCAATAGATTCTGTTTCGAATGGTGCATTATGGAATTTTTTACTTTGTCTAAGGTCTAATGTAACAGTTACCTCATTTTCATTAAATTCAACTACACCACTACGTTGTTCTAATTTCATTCCCTTGCACCTCCTTGATGATATGATAAAAAAAGAGTATCAAAAAGATACTCTTTAAAAGAGGGAGTGATAATATGATTTCAATAGTTTATAGACAAATTTCGGTCTAATTAATTATGTTAGTTGTTTCAACAATAATTGATTCCTCTTTACCAATTTCTTCATTAAAATATTTATTTAAAGTTTCAATATAATATACTTGATAATCATTATCTTCTAAAAATTTCAACGCTTCATATTTATTATTAGAACGTACTTGTACCATACCAGCGTTATAGGTTAATGCTACATACCATCTCATAATAATTCACTCTTAATAGTATCGTTGTGTACCATTAGGGTCTTTTTTAGGAGTATTAGATGTAGTTAAAGATACAAGTAGTAACATAATAGCGACACCTAAAATCATAATATTAAATCCGTATACAACGAATAAGTAATATAAGATTAGTGAAGCAGAACCGATTAGACAGAGATTTGAAATGTTCTTTTTAATAAATGTAAATACTAAAAATAAAGACATAAAAAATTGATGTGCAAAACTATTATTATTCATTATCATCATCTTCCTCTTCTTTGTTATTTAAATTTTGATTTTGGTCTTGTTGACCATTAATTCCTTGTTTAACCATGTCTGGTGAACTGATAATTTGTTTATTTTCAGCGTCATAAACAGTACCCATATTCGGAATAAAGAATGTGCGGTCACTTGGTTGATACATTACAGCACCTAATGACAATCTGTGGAAATCATCTTCGATAGGCGGTAAATTTTCTTTGATACGAGCTTCGTTTAATGATAAAATACCAGAAGAAATACCTGTATTTAACGCTTCATATCGTTCCGCTTGTGTTGTTTGTAATACACTATCTGTATTAACTTTGAAGAAATACTTCTCTTTTTCTTTTTCTAATAGAATAGAGCGATTTAATGAAGATTCTAAGATGTTAATATAAGGCATAATAGAATATTGTAAGAAACGAATACTAGAACTTTCAACGTTTCCGTAAGTATTGGCAGAAGAGTCTACCATTGATTCTGGCACACCGAAAAGATTACAAATTTCAGCTTGTGTTTTAGTACGAGAAGCACTTAATCCTAATTCTTGTGGTGAATATGAAAGTTTTTCATATTTCATACCCTCTTCAAGAAGGATTAATTTACCAGCATTATTTGAACCTTGATACATCTTTTGCCAACTATCTCGTAATCGTGTTTGAGCTTCAGGAGATAAGTTCTTTTGAACTGTTACAATACTCATAGGTGATGAACCGTTATTCATGATGTTTTTATTTAATTCAATTTCATTTAGAGCTAATTCGATTGTTTTATAACCTCTCGAAATAACTCCTTCACCTGTTAAACCTCCGTCTGGAGATGAAACTGTAGAAATCATCACATCATCAATACTTAGGTCATTTTTATATCCTGTAACCTTAATTCTAATATCACGAACAATGTTTGGCATTGATTCATCAACAAGTTTAGCAATACCAACGTCTTTAGCGTCAACATTCCATAATCCTTTAATCTTATTACCGTCCTTTTCAATTTGAACGTAAGCATTACCATGTAATAATAAATCTTGGATTAATTTAGCTTTAAAATCCGTTCCTGTTGAAATGTTATTAGGTTCATGATTTAATAAGAATAGTCGATAGTCGTCATTAACTTGTTTGACGGTACTATCATTAACTCTTTCATATAACTCAATAGGTAATGTTTTGATTGAGTTACAAATTAAATCATTACACGCTTTTGCAACAGGGATTGATAGTAATTGTTCGGCTGTATATCTATCACCGCTAACACCATCAGAAAATCCAAACATACCTACATTTACAGGATTGTAAGTAGATTTAACTCGTTTTTCTTCTTGCTCTACTTCTTCGTCTAAGGTTAAAAAATCCCAAATAGCCATATTATTTTTTTACACCTCCTTTTCAAATTAGAAAAAGATAAATCCTTCTCTTTCTTCGTAAACACTTGTTGTTTCAACAGAGTCAGCTTCAATAGAACAGAAACAGTTGATAACAGCGTCCACCATGTCGATTTTTCCATTTGATTTTTTCTTATTAATATACATATTCATATTTGTATCTCTATCTAATAAAGCGTTTTGAATATTAATTTCAAATAATTTATTATCTTCGTATAAAATTCGTTCTTCTAATGCGATTTCTCTTAATTTTTTAGTACCTAAATGTAAATACTGTGAGTGTTGTTTTTGCTCAATCATTTCATAACCAGCGTCCTCCCATTTCTGAACAGAAGAAATGGCATTGTATCGGTCATACGTAATTGAAACAATTTTGACACCCATCTTTTTCTCAATATTTAAAACAAATTCCTCGACAAATTTATAGTCAATGATATTACCACCACAAGGATAACATAATCCCATTCGTGCATATCTTGAATATGGAACTTTTTCACGTTTTTCCTTATCCTCTTCTTTGTTTACAGGATAGAAAACCCATGATTTGATAACGTATTTCTCTAAATCTCTATCGTAAGTCACCATAGCTACAGATGTATTATCATCAGATTGTGCTAAATCGACTCCGATATATACTTCTTTATTTGTCCAATCATATGAATTAGGTTCAATTAAACCTTTTCGTAATACATCTAAAGGAATATAAACCTCTAACTCATTACCATCTAAGAAGATGTTCATATGTTTTGTTTTGAAGTTTGTTAATGTACTAGGCATTTCAATAGCCTTTTTACGTTTTTTAGAGATATTGTCAAAGACATTTTCTACTTCGATAGCCAAAGGATTAGCTTGATATAATGAAGTATCAGTTTGCCATTGTTTAACGTCATCTGGTTCATAAATCAATGCAAATGTAGTGTCATCTTCAACAGTTTTATCCAAAACTTTTTTAGCGTAATTGACGTTTTCTGTCATAGGATTATCTAATGATTCATATGCTGTTGAAATAATGATACCGAACTTTTCATCTAATGTTGTTTGAGATGATTGCATGGCTTCAAGTGGATAAGAGTTTCGTAATGCTCCTACCTCGTCACCAATCCATACAGTAGCCAAACGACCATCAAGACGGTTATCGCTACAAGCTAAATTTTTATAAACACAATTATTAATCTTACATCTAATTTCAGAACGTAATACCTTGAAGTATTTACCCATAGATGGTGAGTTAGCGATTAGCTTCTGAAACTCTTTGTATACTTGTCCAGATAATTCTCGGTCTGGTGCTACTGAATACGTTTCAGCATATGGTTCACATAACAACATCAATAACATTAAGATTAGTGCCGTAAGAAGTGTTTTACCGTTTTTACGAGCAATTAATAGTATTGATAATTCATAGCGTCTTTTACCATTGCTTTTACGTCTAACACATAAAGAATTAATAATAAAGAACCACTGAAAACCAACTAAATTATCATAAGCACTCTTTTTAGGCATGATATTAATTAATCTTAAAAAACCCTCGATAACTTTTAATTCATTTTCATCAATATAATATTTTGAATTTTCGTCATTTAAACAATCAAGGAATTCTTGACATTGTTTTTTAACATATTTACCAGCTTTTTTATTATCTTCATCAACACACCATAGAGCATATTGGTACGCTTTGTTGTTTTTTACAGTTTCAGAAATCATAATTCACTAATCACCCTCTTTCAGTAAGGGTTAGTTTTTAAGACTTTTAATTAATTGCATTACCTCGTCTTGTTCTTCTTCTCTATTATCCATTTGCATAGAAGCCAATGTACTACGAGCAGACGGTGTTAATCCTAAAGTTGAACTTGCTTGGATAAATTTAGCTTGATAATCATGTTGAATTTTGATATGAGGATTAGGTGCTAAACTTTCATTTCCACCTCTGTCAACTTTACGAACTACTAAACCTTGTTCTTTAATAGCTACTTGACATTGATAGATTTTACTTAAACAATCTGCTGTCATTTCAATCATAGGCTTATCAAGATTTGAGATAGGAATTTTAGATTCTTTTAAGTTATCAATTAAGTATCCGTAATAAACTTTAGCAAAATCATCTAAATGTTCTGGAACTTCATCAACAACATCATCTTTTCCTCGCATTTCTTGCTCTAATGCGTCTAATTGTTGTAATTGTTCTTTAGACCATGTATTACCTTTTTGCAATGACGCTGGAAGTTTTGCTCTACCCATTCTATACCTCCTATCTAAATTCAAAATTAAATTCGTCATATGGTGTTTCCCATTCAAAATCTAGGTTACCATTATTACATCTGTCTACAAATCTATGGCATTGAACACATAAAGTAATCAAATTATCATTCTGTAAACGTTTTTCCCATTTAACAGTTAATGGCTCAATGTGGTGAATTTCAAGATTTTCATATGTAAATAGATTGAATTTAGCTTTACAGCGTTGACAAAAAACATCTCTTGATTTAATTTCTTCACGTTTATCTTTCCATGCTTTAGAACTGTAAAATCTATTTACTTTTTTACCTTCTTCACTCAAATTGTCACGTTTATATTTCCATTTGTTAGGACATTCAGTGCCTACTTCGTGTTTCATACCACATTTACAATTATAATAACGTGCCATATTTTCACTTCCAATAAAAAAAGACATATAATTTAATATTATATATCTTTTAAAAAGTATCCTTACATATATACTAATAGCAAATCAGTAAAAAGGTTCATTATTTTTAAAAATTATTTAAATTTTTGTTAATTTTGTCAACAATAAATGAATAATTGCTTTTTTCGTTATTTAACAATGGTTCATTATTCATAACTTTATATAGAATTTCGCATTGTTTAGCTGTTAAATTCAAATCATTCAAGGCATTTCCAAAATCCATGTAAATAGCGTGAATGTAGTGTGACGGATTTGATTCTGCCATGACTTGTAGATTATTCCAATTAGATAATACATTTCTAATAACTTTTTTATTATAAGGAATATCAACATCAGATAATTTGTCATGTTTTGAGCGTATTCCTTCTTCAATATATACAGCATTTAAGGATTCTTTGCAATTATTACAGATTTTAATATCATAACATAAGTCTGTGATGATGTTAATACGCTTCAAATTCATCCCACTTAATGTTTCATTACTCATTTTAGATACAATTTCTTTTAATTTTTCGTATTCTGTGATTTGAGAATTAATAACCTTACCTAAATCATTATTGAAATTGTCACGTTTTTGTTGATTTTTCTTAATAATATCTTCATCAATAATAGTCCATTTAGGTTCTTTATAATATTTTCCACGTTTTCTTTCATCAACATATGATTTAATACCTTGTTCATTATCAAATAATGCTTTAAGTTGTCGTTCCGTTTCTTTTTGTTCTGTTAAATATGATTTATCAATAGCATATAAGATATAATTATACATTTTATTTAACAATAATTCAAGTTCACGTAATTCTGAATTCCCTTGTACATACCATTCAGATACATTACCGTTCTTATCTATCTTTTTAGGAACTGTATTTTGAACAACTAATTCCTCAATTTTCTCAACTAATTTATTTTCTTTAATATATTTATCAACAATATCCTTACGTTCTTTCCAATCCTTAATAGTATAGTCAAAAATAAACATATATATAACCTCCCTATTATATATTATATAAATAGATATACCGATACATTCTATTTAATTTTACTTTTTTCATATAAATGTAAGCGTTTTTGTTTTTAATAAAAAAGAAAAGGTAACTTTCGTTACCCTTGATAATAATTAATTGCAAAGTATTCATAATCTTCTGCTATCTCATGTCTTACTTCTTCTAATTTCTCTGTTAATGATTCTAATAAGTAGTACCAAACAAAATCTTCTCTGTAATTACCATTCTCTAAAGTGACAGTAGCGTAATTCGTAGTGTCATACATCATGATTTCCATGTCGAATTTCATTCCATCAATATTGATTGTTTTGTAAGTTTTCATAAGTTAATCTCTCCTTTGTTTTTGTTTACATTTAATATTATATGCTATAAAAATATATCTGTAAAGCATTATTTGCGGAAAATATTATAAATTATAGAATATTTAATAGACTTAGATGATATAATAATAAAAAATAGATTATTTGCTTAGACTTAGATTTATAGTATTATCTATGATTTAGAATATTTTTTTAAAAAAATGAATAAAATATGTTTACAAACCTT
>JBGVCU010000033.1:0-13195 GCA_045119035.1 Bacilli bacterium
ATATTTTTCTTAATATACATAGTTTTTTACCTCGTTTATAATTGTAATAAAAAATACATTAGATTTCAAGTAATCAATATCAGATTACTAAATCTAATGTATCTTTTTTTTATTTGTCCGTTTTAATCAAACTAGTTCTTATGGGTGATTTTTATTATACCTGCCAAAATGCCGTTACACTATGCGAAACCGCATAAAATAAGTAAATATGAACCGTGTAAACATATATTAGGATTCCTACTCATATGGAAGGCCTTCAACACAATATGCCCCGTTCACTAAAGTTGGAATGTTCGGGTCGCCAAAATGTGAAATGCGTACACCTCAGCAGTAATTAGATTATATCATATTAGAATTAAGGTTGCAAGACAAATAATTATGAAAAAATTTTCATCATTCTATATTGTAATTTTCTTTTTTTAACAGTTTTAAAACTATAAAAATGTTAATAGAACCTAGCACTATTATTCCAATATCAATTAATGACATAGCTTGTTCTGTAGTGTAAAATACCCCGAAAATAATTGCTAAAGAAAAAAGTAATCTATATATAATTTTTGTTTTTTTATTATGACTTAAATATAATAGATTTGTTTCACCTAAATAAAACTCACCAATTATTGAACTAAAGGCAAAAAAGAAGATAAATAAAAAACCTAGTATTTTTCCGAAAAAATCAAAATAAAAATCAAATAAATATATAATTACATCAGGTCCACTAAACTGTGTTAAATCTAAATTATAGTGAAGTATTGTTTGAACTACAAATATACCTGTTAAAGTACAGAGTAATAGTGTATCTATATAAACACCTAACATTTGAAAATATCCTTGTTTATTAATATTATTTGTTTCTTGCATTCCTGCAATAGAAGGTGTTGTGCCAAGCCCTGCTTCATTTGAAAACATACTTCTTTTTACACCTGTTGTAAATACAAATATAAGGGATGAAATAGAATATGTTTTAAAATTTAAAGCTGAATTAATTATTGTTTTAATAGTTATTGGTAGAAAATTTATATTTAAAATAATTATAATTATATTAAAAAGTAAATATAGTATTGACATGATTGGGACTATTTTATTTGTGATTTTTATGATATTGCTTGTACCATTGTAAATGAAAAAAACAAATATTAGTAATAGTATTATACCAATGTAGATGGGTTTAATATTAAAAAGATAAGACGAAGATACTGCAATTGCATTAATCTGAAATGGTGGGAAAATAAGTAAATTTAATATAAATAAGAAAAAAGCAAATATACAACTTAATTTTGTATTGTTAAATCCTTTTTTAATATAATATGGTGATCCACTAAAACATTCATCATTTATTACTTCTTGGTATTTAACAGCATATCTATTTTCAATCAAAGAAAATACAGAACTAAAAAATGCATAAATAAACATCCAAAATAAAAATCCTGGTCCAGCAAAAATTATTCCAGTTGTTACACCTACTAAGTTTCCTGTTCCAATGTGTGAAGCTAAACTTACAAAGAGTGTTTGAAATTGTTTTTTATTTCCTTTTTGAAAAACTTTTTTGAATACTTTAAATTGTGGAAATTTTAACTTAATTGTAAGATAAATTGCTAATATAAAAAATATTAAACAAATAATAAAATACATAATATCAACTCTTTATATTATATTACAAATAAGCGCTTTTTATAAATTTATCTTAAGTTAAATTAAATTTTATTAAAAGTAAAATGACTTGATAAAAAATGCATTTTTTGGTATAATAATACAAGATAATATTATAAAGGTGATTATATGAATAATAAAATTGATTTAGTTAGCTTATTAAATAAAGAATTAAATAGTGTATTAACAAACTTACCATACGATACAACAGGTGTTGTTGTTGAAATAGAAGTTCCAAAAGATAAAAGTCATGGAGATTACTCAACAAATCTAGCAATGAAGATGGCCAGAGTTGCTAGAAAAGCTCCTAGAATGGTTGCTGAAGAAATTATTAGTTTATTTAACAAAGAGAATGCTCATGTTTCAAAAGTTGAAATTGCTGGTGCAGGATTTATTAATTTTACAATAGATATTGATTATATTTTAAGTGTTGTTAAGTTAATTAATGATTCAACTGATTATGGAGCAAATCCAATAGATGTAAATAATACTTTATGTTTAGAATATGTATCTGCAAACCCTACAGGTTACTTACATGTTGGTCATGGACGTGGAGCAGCATATGGGGATAGTTTAGCTAGAATTTTAAGAAAAGCTGGAGTTAATGTAAATAGAGAACATTACGTTAATGATGCAGGAAATCAAATAATTAATATGGCAAGAAGCGTTTATGAACGTTATAAGGAATTATTTGGTTTAGAATGTAATTTAGGTGATGATCACTATCATGGAAAAGAAATTATTACTATTGCAGAAGGTGTTAAATCATTACATGGTGATAAATTCTTAAATGATTATGATGAAGAATTCTTTAAACTTCATGGAACAAAAGTTTTACTTGGAAATTTACAAAAGGATTTAAAAAGTTTTAATGTTGAATTTGATACTTGGTTTAGTGAAAAATCATTATATGCTAATAATGAAGTAAATAAAGTAATTTCTTTATTAAACGATAAAGGATTTACTTATATTGATGAAGGTGCAACTTGGCTTAGAACAACTGATTTCTTTGATGAAAAAGATAGAGTTATTGTAAAAAGTGATGGTAGCTACACATATTTATTACCAGATATTGCATATCATGCTAATAAGTTAAATCGTGGTTATAAACATTTAATCGATGTTTTAGGTGCAGATCATCATGGATATATTAATCGTTTAAAATCAGCTATCACAATGGTTGGTGGAGATTCTAATTTATTAGATGTAGAAATTCTTCAAATGGTTAGAGTTTTAGAAAACGGTGAAGAAGTAAAAATGAGTAAAAGAAGCGGTAAAGCTATTACTTTAATTGATTTAATTGATATGGTTGGAGTTGATGCTTTAAGATACTTCTACGTAGAAAAAAGTTTAAATACTCATATGGATTTAGATCTTGACTTAATGAGAAAAAAATCAAGTGAAAATCCAGTATACTATGCTGGATATGCTCATGCGAGAATTGCAAGTGTATTTAGAAAATTTGAAGAAATGGGAAATGTGTTTAAAGATAAAGATTCATTTACAATGATTAATAAAGATAGTATTAAAAACATTTGTACTTTATTAATTCAATATCCACATTTAATTAAACAAATTTCTGAGAATAGATTAGTACATTTAATGACAAAATATATTCAAGATTTAGCGTATGCTGTACATACTTTCTATAATGATGAAAAAATTATTACTGATAACTTAGATGAAACATTAGAAAAATTAACAGTATTAAAAGCTGCGAAAGCTGTGTTAAAAGATGCTTTATCTTTAGTAGGAGTTACTGCTCCTGATCAAATGTAAAAGGAGAATATTATGGCAGATTTAAAATTATTAAAAGAACTTACTGAATTAAGAGGTATGAGCGGATATGAAAGAGATGTTCGTTTATATATTGAAAATGAATTTAAAAATTTAAATGTAGAAATTCAAAAAGATAATATTGGTGGTATCGCTGGTATTTCTAAAGGAAATGGTCCAAAAATTTTAATTGCTGGACATATGGATGAAATTGGATTAATCGTAACTAAAATTACTGAAGATGGATATTTAAAATTCCATACAGTAGGAGGTTGGTGGAGTCAAGTATTACTTGCTCAACAATTTGATGTTACTACATCAACTGGTAAAGTTTATCGTGCTGTAATGGGTTCAAAAGCTCCTCACTTATTAACAGAAGCTGAAAGATCTCATCCAACTTCAATTGAATCAATGTTTTTAGATTTAGGATGCTCAAGTAAAGAACAAGTTGCAGAATTAGGAATTAAAGTAGGAGATATGATTACTCCTGCAATAGACTTCCAAGAACTTGCTGGTGGAGATTTAATCTTAGCAAAAGCATTTGACAATAGAGCTGGTTGTGGTGTTGTAGTTGAAGTACTTAAAAATTTTGAAGGACAAGAACATAATAATGAAATTGTAGGTGTTGCTACTGTACAAGAAGAAGTTGGACTTCGTGGTGCAAGAACTATGGGACAAAAAGTAAATCCTGATATTGCATTTGCTTTAGATGTTACTATTGCAACTGATACACCAGGTTTATCTAACACATGTAAATGTGGAAAAGGTCCTGCTATTATGTTAATGGATTCTTCAATGATTGGACATCGTGGTTTAAGAGAATTTGTTACAAACATCTGTGATGAATTAGAAATTCCATATCAAATTGACTATTTAGCTCGTGGTGGAACTGATGCTGGTCAAATCCACTTAGCACATGATGGTTGTCCAGGTATGGCACTTTGTATCCCAGCAAGATACATTCACTCACATACATCTGTTATTTCAAAAACAGACTACTTTAATACTATTAGATTATTAACTGAAGTTATTAAACGTCTTGATGAAGAAGCATATAAGAAAATTTTAGAAGCTTAATATAATCAATATTTTAATACTTTTAATATAAGTTTATTAATATTTGATAAAAAAAGCTAATGGAGGAAAGAAATGCTGAGAGTATTTATTGATTCAGGATGTAGTATTAAACAAGAGGAAAAAGAAAAATATAATGTTGAGTTGATTCCACTTAAAATATTACTTGGAGAAAAAGAATATCTTGATGGTGTTAATTTAAGCTTTGATGAATTTTATGATCAATTAATAAATCATAATATATTTCCTAAGACTTCACTTCCTGATATTGTAGAACTTAGTAATAGAGTGACTAAATATACAGATCAAGGTGATGAAGTAATTATCATTACTATTTCAAGTTTAATTTCTGGAACATATAATGCAATTAGACTTGCGTTTGAAGATAATCCTAAAGTTCATTTGGTGGATTCTAAATGTGCTGTAGGTGGAATGAGATTAATTGTTGATGAAATAAATCGATATCGTGATGAATCAATTGAGTTTATATTGGATAAAGTAAATAACTTAATACCTAGAATAACAATTCTTGCAATTCCAGAGACTCTTACATATCTATATAAGGGTGGAAGACTTGGCAAACTTAGTTTTGTAGTTGGTAGTATTTTACATATTAAACCTATTATTGGTTTTGTTGAAGGTAAAGTTCACGCTGTTGCAAAGAAAAGAAGTCTAATTGCTGGAATGCAATATATTATTGATGAACTAAATAATTGTGATTTAAATTATGATATTATTGGTTCATACACATATGATAAGGTAAATTTAGATAAATTAATGGATATGACTCCAAAAGAATATTTATCCAATGTTAGAGTAATTGATAATTTGGATCCTGCTATTGCTTGTCACTGGGGACTGAATGCTTTTGGTTATATCTTTATAAAAAAATAATAAAACACCTTTAAAGGTGTTTTTTATTTTAAATTATTTTTTTCAATCAAACCAAGTGAAATATTAACCAATGCATTAACGCCATATACTAAAGAACTATCGTTTATCAAAAAAAATGGATTGTGTAATGTAAGATGATTTGGATCATTATTATATGATAATAAAATCATATTTGTTTTTACATACTTAGATACATTAGCAAAATCTTCAGAACCCCAGTTTTTAGTATATTGTGTAAAACTATGATGTTTAATATTATTTCTTTTTAAAATTTCAATTATATTTTCTTTTAACTCATTATTGTTATTAAATTCACATGTGTGATGATTGATTATGAATTTTATTGTTATATCATATAATTTTGAAAATACACTAGTTATTTCTTCAATTTTATATATTAAAAATTTTCCTACTTCTTTATTAAATGTTCTAAAATTTCCTAATACTTTTAAAGTATCTGGAATTACATTATAAGAACTTCCATATTCAATACTTGAAATATTGTATAAAATATTTGTTTCATTTAAATTTTCTGAAATAACAAAATTATTTATAATGTCATTTATTTTATTAAATATGAAAAGAAGATCTTTTGATTTATCAACATATGCTGCATGTACTGATTTTCCTTTCAATCTAAATTCAAAATGATTAGAAATTGGTGAGATAATACCGCTTATTGGTAAAATAATTGTTCCATTTTCAAAATCATTTGAAGGTAACATATGCAACATTATTGCATATTTCACATTTTTTAAACAATCATTATCTATCATATCAATTGCCCCAGATAAAATTTCTTCAGCTGGTTGAAACATTAATCTAATAGTACCATCAAATGTTAGATCTTTTAATATTTCAGCTACTCCTAAAAGTATTGCTGTATGAGCGTCATGTCCACATGCATGCATATAACAATTTTTGGATTTAAAGAAAATTTCATTTTTTTCATATATTTCTAATGCATCCATATCTGCTCTTAATAATATTATATTTTCTTTATTATTTCCAATATCACAAATGATTCCTGATTTTCCGCATTTAGTAGGTTTAAGTCCAAGAGATTCTAAATAGGTAAAAACATAATTATAAGTAATTGGTAAGTTAAAACCTATTTCTGGATTCATATGTAAGAATTGATAATGATTTATTATTTTATTTTCAATTTTTTTAATATAATTAAAATATTTATTCAAATATATCACCATTAATATTATTTACTAAATATTTAACAATATAAAAAAATACTTTGATAAATTTCAAAGTATTTTTAATTTATATAAATTAATTACCAAATAAACGGAATTAAACGATATTTAACTTTTTTCTTATATTCACTATAACCAATAAGTTCTTTTTCTAAAAACTTTTCTTCATAAATTATTCTAAATATAATTATAATTGGATAAATTAAAAAGATAAAAAATGATATAAGTGATCCTAAAACTAGTGGCATTGATAAAAATAAGAAAATTGTGGCTGTATACATAGGATGTCTAACAATTTTATATAATCCAGTATCTACTACTTTTTGGTTTTCTTGAACTTCGATTGTTCTAGATAGATAAGTGTTTTCCCTTAAAACTTCAGCCCACATAATATATGACAGTAAGAAGATTATTGAACTAATAATAACGATAATATTCGGTAAATTAAACCATTCATGTCTAAAATTTAGCCCAGCAAGAATAAATCCTACGATAAACATAAGTCCACTTAGTTTGATAAGAAGACCTTGTTCTTTTTGTTTTTCTTTTGCGTCTAATCTAGATTTTAATAATGTTGGATTTTTTATCATCATAATAATACCAGCAATAAACATTGGAATAAATAGTAATCCCATAAACAACCATCCATTAAAGTAATGAATAGTTCCTGCTGGAATGAATATTAATAATCCTACTAACACAACACCTAATAAAAATTTAAATATAGCTTGAATAAATAATTTTTTTGTCATAAATTACACCTATAAATTGATTTTATATAAATCATCAATCAATATAATATTGTTATTATATTTTTTTGAATTATTTAAATAATATTCGTTTTCTTCAATTAAATCAACAATTGTAATTTCATTTGATGTGAGTCTTTGTTCAATTACATTTTCATATTTTATAATATCGTCATAATGATTAATAATATATTCTTTAGACATAACTAAACAATAATGCTTGATTATGTTTAAATCATCAGCATTAAAATATTTTTTCCAATCGAATGGAATATAACATCCTTCAACAATCATGTTTTGATTATTTTCAATTGCTGTTTTGATCATTTCAACTACAATTGGCCATAAATAGTCTGTAAGTTCTACATCACTACTTAATGGAGTAAGGTGAGTCTGGTTACTTCTAATTAATCCCATTTTTAAATGGTCAATTGAAAGATATGGATATTTATGTTTTTCTAATAATGTTTGAGCAAGTTTTGTTTTTCCTGTATGAGTTGCTCCTGTAATTAAAATAATCATAAAATTAATTCCTCGTAAAATTTATAATTAGTTAATTAATTATAACATATTTAAAATAAAAAATCTTGATATTTATCAAGATTTTTATTTAATATTATAAGCTAAACACAATGATTAATACAATACCACTTGTTAATAAGAATAAACCAAGCAATGATTTCTTATTAAATTTTTCTTTTAATAAAATAAATGATAAGAACATTGTTAATAAAATAGATAACTTACTAATTGAATTTACAGCAATTGGATTAGATCCTAAATAGTTAAGTGCAGCATATTCACATAACCATGCTCCACCAGTAGCAATACCTGATAAAATTAAAAATATCCAAGATTTTATGCTAATATTCTTGCTTCCAGCATAGTCTTTTCTAAATAAAACAATTAATCCAGCAAATATGAATACCACAATTGTTCGATATAATGTTCCCATATTGCTTGGGATATTTTTAAGACCTAGTTTTACAAATAGAGCAACAAGTGCAGCAAATACTGAAGACAATATAGCATATATTAACCATTTTTTTGATTTTGCATCTTTAACATCTTGTTTTCCAATCATTAAAATTGTTCCAACTAACATCAGTAACATTGAAAGTATTAACATAAGAATAGTTACTATGTCACCGTTATTTGTTGTTGCGTTAAAGAAGAAGATGATAAATAAAATGCTTGTTAAAATAAAACTAGATTTATCAATTGGAGCAACTTTATTAATGTTTCCTAGTTTTAATGCTCTATAATAGCATAACCAAGAACATCCGGTTGCTAGTCCTGATAAAACAAGAAAAATCCAATTATCAAGTTTTAATGTACTGGTTTTTGTTATATCTTTTGTAACTATACAAAGAATTAAAGAACAAATAATTACAACTCCAGTTCTTACAAATGTTGCAAAGTTAGAGTTGACATTTTTTATTCCAATTTTTGCTAGTATTGTAGTCATTGATGTAAAGAATGCACCTAGTAGTGCAAGTATTATCCATATCATATTTTATACCTCTTTTTGGAGAAATATTATAACATACATTGGTAAATATTGTCAATAAATATATCTTGATATGTAAATTTAGTTAAGATTATTAAAATACGCGTAAAAAAACTTTGTCTATTTTTAAAAGACAAAGTTAAATAATATTTATTTTGTAATATGAACATCTAGTTTATTGTATGGAATTTCGATATTATTTTTTGCAAATACTACTGGTACTTGACTCATCATAAACCAATAAATATCCCAATAATCTTCTTTATTACACCAACATCTTACTGTAAAATTAATAGAAGAGTCAGCGTGTTCACTTATAGATACAAAAGGTTCTTTTTCTAATAATACTTTATTATGGCTTTTTAGTAAGTTTAATAAACATTGCTTAGCAAGTTCTAAATCTGCATCATAGCTTACAGAAAATACCATGTCTACACGGCGTGTATCTTTAGCAGTTACATTGACAATAACATTATTTGCTAGACTTCCATTTGGAATATGGATAACTTTATTATCTGGTGTTACGATTTCTGTATAAAACAATTTAATGTTTTCTACAGTACCACTTTCTCCATTAGATGTAATAAAATCGCCAAGTCTAAATGGTCTTGTAAATATAATAATGATACCACCAGCAACATTTGATAATGCACCTTGAAGCGCAAGACCAAGTGCAAGTCCCATTGAAGCAATAGCAGCTGTAATTGATGCTGTTTCAATTCCGATAAATCCTACAAAACAAATAATGATTAGTACTTTAGCTAAAACTCTAATTGTTGATACAATTACTTTTGATATTGTTTCATCAGCATCTCTTTGTTTTAATTTTAAAGCTATCTTTTTAGTGATTGAATTAATAATTTTAAATGTTATAATTAATAAAAGTAAACCAATAATTAGTTTAAGACCAGTTGTAATACACCAATGTATAAAAGTTGATAATAATGAATTCCAATCAATAACAGGTGTTTGTGTAGTCTCAGTTAAAAACATGTTATTTCCTCTTTTCTAATGAAATTAAAATATAATAACTAGTCGTTTAATAGTTCTTTTAAAATAATTTCTGCACTTGCAAGATTTGTAGCAAGTGGAGTATTTGTAACATCACATAAACGAAGAAGAGCAGATACATCTGGTTCATGAGGTTGTGCAGTAAGAGGATCACGTAAGAAAATAACTAAATCTAGTTCAGAATTGGCAATCATTGATCCAATTTGTTGGTCTCCTCCAAGAGGACCGCTTTTCATACGATTAATTTTTAATCCAGTTTCTCCCATGATTAAAGTTCCTGTTGTACCAGTTGCATATAATTCATGTTTTGCTAGACCATCTTTATATTTTTTGGCAAGTTCAATCATTTTATTTTTCTTTTTATCGTGAGCAATAAGAGCTATTTTCATATTTTTCTCCTAAAATATTTATAAATATTTCATATATTGGTGCCACTGGTCGGACTCGAACCGACATGTCTTGCGACGCTTGATTTTGAGTCAAGTATGTATACCAATTTCATCACAGTGGCATTTTGTAAGTTGCTTGAAAAAATTTTGATATTCTTGTATAATATATTACAGAAATGATTATATCATAATTATTGATTAATTGCAAGAAATATAGGAGCATTTATGAAGAAAAAAGATAATCTAAAACCAAATGGATTTGCGTATTTTATATATTATTGTTATGCTAAAATTACAGCTTTCTTAAGAGGATATAAAATTAATAATAAAGTATTAAAAGAACAAGTTAAAAAAAGTAAAAAAGAAAATAAAGGATTCATGGTTATTTATAATCACTCTGGTTTTTATGATCATGTTGCTGTAACAGCAGGAATGGGTGGACATAAAACAAATTATGTATTAGCAAAATACTTTACATACCAAAAAGCTATTTTTACAGTAACTGGTTGGGTTAAAGCCATTTTTAAAGACCAATTTACCCCTGATTTACAAGCTATAAGAAAAATGAAACGTGCAATTGATCGACCAGGTATTATTGCAATCGCTCCAACAGGTCAAATTTCTGTTGATGGTGGAGAACAATTTATGTCATTTGGTATTGTTAAACTTGTTAGACTTTGTAAATGTGACGTATTAGGATATAAAATTCAAGGGATGCATTTTGCTAAGCCTAAATGGGCTTTAACAAAAAGAAAATGTCAAGTAACTTGTGAATTTGTAAAAGTTATCGATAAAGATGAACTTGCTACTTTATCTGATCAAGAAATATTCAATAGATTACTTGAAATTGGTTCACTTAATCTTCAAGATTATCAAGAAAAAACTATGTCTGTTATTAAAGGTAAAGATTTAGCAATGGGGCTTGAAGGTGAACTTTATATGTGTCCAAAATGTAAACAAGTACATAAAAATTACTCAAAAGGTAATGAATTAATTTGTAGCGCATGTGGAAATACTGTAACATATAATAAATATGGATTCTTAGAAGTTCATGAAGGATCAGTTGGATATCGAAGAGAAGATGAATGGTATAAATTCCAAAGAGAAGAAATCAAAAAACAATTACTTGAAAATGATGATTTCCATCTTGAAGGAGAATTTAGTTTACATCGTAATATGAGAAAAGAAAGAGTATTAGAAGAATATTCTGTAGGTACAGTTCATTTAACAAAAGAAAGATTATATTTTGAAGGAACTGTTGATGGAAAACCTTATACTAAAGAATTTATGTTAAAGAGTATTTTCCAATTTCCTCACACAACTGGAGTGTCTTTCTTTATTCCAGATGATGAAGGTCCGTTTAAATTCTTCCCTACTAAACAAAATACAATTGTAAATCATTTCGTTCAAACAATAGAAGCGATGAGAGAAATAGAAGAAGCAAAAGGAAAAGTATTTTAGAAGCTAGATTTTATATCTAGCTTTCTTATTTAAAAGGTGCTAGATATGAAAAAAGAAGTAATAATAAATTCTTATTCAGAAAATTTAAAAGGTTTATTTGAAATTAATAAAACAAAATACGAAGTAGCAGGTGTAATTTCTGGTGAAAAAGTATTAGTTGATATAGATAAAAAAATAAAACTTTTAAATGTTATTGAAAAATCAAACAATAGAGTAAAAGTTAATTGTCCTATTTATGATATGTGTGGTGGTTGTTTATTACAACATATTAAATATAGTGAACAATTAAATTTAAAAACAAAGTGGTTAGAAAATTTATTTAAGAAATCGTTTAATAAACATTTTAACATACCACCTGTTTTAGGAATGAAAGAACCATTTAATTATCGTAATAAAAATCAAATGGTATTAAAAAAAGAAAAAAATAAACTAATTGGCGGTATGTATCAAGAAGGAACACATAATGTAATTGATCATACAAATTGTTTAATTCAAGATACTGTAATAAATAAAGTTCAAGAACAAATAAAAAAACTTATTATAGATTTTAAATATTCTGTTTATGATGAAGATAAAAGAATTGGTTTATTTAGACATGTACTTGTAAAAAGATCAAATACTACTAAAGAGATCTTAGTTGTTTTAATAACAACAAGCTTAGATTTTCCAGGTAAAAATAATTTTATTAAAGCAATTACTAAATTAAATAAAGAAATTACTTCAATTGTTCAAAACGTAAATAATAGAAAAACAAGTGCTGTACTTGGAGATAAAGAAGTAGTATTATTTGGTCCAGGTTTTATCTTTGATATTTTATTAGGTAAAAAGTTTAAAATAACCTCTAAATCATTCTATCAAATTAATTCTTTACAAACTGAAGTTTTATATAGCGAAGCAATTAAACTAGCAGATCTTAAGAAAAGTGATATAGTACTAGATGCATATGCTGGAGTTGGAACAATTGGACTTATTGTAGCAAATAATGTAAAAAAAGTATTGTCAGTTGAAATTGTAAAAGATGCTGTAAAAAATGGTATTGATAATGCAAAATATAATAAAATTAACAATGTAGTCTTTGTTAATGATGATGCAACAAAATATATTAATAACTTAGCAGCAAATAATCAAAAACTAGATGTTATTATTATGGACCCACCTAGAAGTGGATCTACTATTGAATTTTTAAATGCGGTAAAAAGAATTAAACCAAGAAAAATAGTATATGTTTCTTGTAATCCGGTAACACAAGTAGAAGATTTAAAAAATTTAATAAGTATGTATGATATTAAACATATTCAAGGAGTTGATATGTTTCCACATACATCTCATGTTGAAACGGTAGTTCTTCTTTCCCACAAAAGTTCAGAAAAACATATCAACGTAAAAGTGGACTTTGATACTAATGAAGGTAAAAAGTTTTTGGATGAGGTTATAGATGCTGTAGATTCCAGAAAACAACCTGAAAGAGCTTCG